>JBEQLD010000034.1:0-16135 GCA_040326115.1 Mariprofundaceae bacterium
GAGCGCCTTCCGGGCATCCTCTTTGCCATCAAAACTCTCCGGGGGATCGAGGCAGATATCGCAGTTGCCGCACCCTGCATCCCCTACACTCTCATCGAAGTAGTTGAGCAGAACTCTTCTTCTACAGGTGGTCGCCTCGGAGAAGCTGATCATGGCGTTCAGTTTATGAATTTCGATTCTCTTCTGATTCTCATTATCACTCAACTCGATCAATCGGCGCGCGGTCACCATGTCCTGCGTACCGGAGAGCAGGAATGCTTCGGAAGCAAGGCCATCTCGGCCGGCACGTCCAGTCTCCTGATAATAGCCCTCGATATTCTTGGGAATATCATAGTGCACCACGAATCGAACGTTCGGTTTATCGATGCCCATCCCGAATGCCACAGTCGCCACCACAACATGCACCTCGTCCCTGAGAAACTGATCCTGCACACGAATCCGCTCAGCAGCCGGAAGCCCCGCGTGGTATGGTTCTGCTTTCACCCCGTGCAGCTTCAGTTTTTCGGCCACCTGTTCTACCCGCTTTCGACTTAAGGCATAGACAATGCCCGAATCCTTCCGGTACTTCTCCAGAAAGGTCGTCAGCTGATTGAAAGGCTGATGTTTCTCCAGAACCGAATAACGGATATTGGGCCGGTCAAAGCTGCTGATATGGTGACTGGCTTTCTCCAGCCCCAGCACCTGAATAATATCCTTTCGGGTCTGAGCATCCGCCGTAGCCGTCAATGCAATCAATGGAATGTTGGGGAAGTGACCACGAAGCGCACCCAATCGCTGATACTCCGGCCTGAAATCATGTCCCCATTGTGAAACACAGTGCGCCTCATCAATGGCAAAAAGAGTGATATCTATTCCGGACAGGCGTTCCAGAAAATCTTCACTCATCAAACGTTCCGGCGCGATATAGAGCAGATCAATCTCGTGAGCATGCAGTTTTGCCAGCACCTGTCGGGCCTGTTCAGATTTTAGTGAAGAGTTATAAAATTCAGCTGAAATTCCATTGGCTTTCAGTGCGTCCACTTGATCCTTCATCAGGGAGATCAGAGGTGAGACCACAATTGCCACGCCAGACCGAACCATGGCAGGAATCTGATAACAGAGCGATTTACCACCGCCTGTCGGCATCAGCACGAAGCTATCCCGACCCTCAATCAGGTCAGAGATAATCTCCTGCTGGTTGGGGCGGAATGAGTCATATCCAAAGGTTGTCTGAAGTATCTCTAGGGCTGAATGGATGGAAAAGCTCCTGTTTCATGTTTTAAGGAAGATTCGAAGATTTATATCTCCACAAATAGCGGATAGCACTTCCCGCTTAACCTTCCCCTGTCGCAACTGTAGCATCCTGGCTCCCTCGCAACACCATCGGAGAGTCTATTTGTGAAAAAAATACCCAACGGAGAACCTCTTTATTGAACACTGAACAGAGCCTGCCTGACACTGCCGAACCCAACATAAGCAGTCTGCCCATCGATCCGGTGGCGGCGGATGCCCTGATCGGCATCCCTCGTCAGCAGACCAATCCGAAACGTTGGCAGGGAGAGCAGTGGCCGGAGTTCGTGGAATCCCTGAAACAACAGGGTATCGAGATTCGTCAACATCGCGCTGCAACCGGCAACTATGTCACCGATGCCGGCGGGCTGGCACATGGCATGCCGCATGGCGTGGTCATTGCCAAAGACGCCGAACAGATCGCCGCCCTGATGAAGGCAGCCCAAAAGTTCGCAGTCCCCGTCACTGTTCGCGGTGGCGGTTTGACCACCGAAGGTGAATCCGTGGCCTTTGGCGGTGTGCTACTGGACATGACCGGCATGAGTCATCTTCTGCATATCGACAAACATGCACTGACGGTGCGCACTCAGGCAGGCATCTTCTGGCACCACCTGGCCGAGACGCTGCGCCGCGATGATCTGGACTATCTCTCAGCTCCGCTCAACCTCACCTCGTCGGTAGGCGGCACACTGGGTGTGGGCGGCATCGATGTGAACTCGTCCAAACATGGATGCAGTGCCGATCAGGCAGTCTCCCTGCAGGTGGTAACACCGACCGGCGAAATCATTGAATGTTCGGATGATGAAAACAGCGAGCTGTTTGAACGCATCATTCTTGGTTATGGCCAGTTTGGCATCATCACCGAAGCCACCTTAAGAATTCGCCACTACACTCCGCTGCGCATGCACTATTTCTACTACAGTTCACTCTCCCATGCCGTGGAAGATCTGTTGATGATCGATGCGGCCAAATCGTGCGACTACAGCGGAATCCTGACCATGATGGATTCGGCCATCACCCTGCTGGTTGCCTTCGATTGTCAGGATGGCAGCTCCGATGGTGGTGAGCGCGAAGCTGCCTTCATGAGGAACATGAAACCAAAACTGCGAGGCTACGGTGAGCTGATGTTTGGTCTGCGTCTGACTGCAAGATTCGCCTGGCGGCCGTGGAAATGGAGAGAGGCACTCTTTCTGCTGCGTCGCAAACGTGAACTCTTCCCCGACCTGCAACCCGATCATCACATGCAGGGTGGCAAGATGCTCGATCGCACCGTGGTCTTCTCACGCGCGGTCTGGAAACACTGGGGTGACCGGAGCATGGTGATTCCCGATCTGGCCACCAACACCGAGAAGTTCGTTGAAGCCGTTGAGCGCGGCAATGCCGTCTGTCGCAAGTACTTCCCCTACTACACGCTCTACTGTGTGGGGATCAGGTTGCGCGATGATCACAAAGCTCATTATGAACTCTCCAGCATTCCGCCCGATGCGGGAGATTGGGCCTATGGCTGTGAATTCGAACCGATGTATAACGGAGAGGAGTATAGCCGCGACACGCTGCAATCATTCAAAAACGAGATTTATGATGTCGGGGTTGAGCTTGAAACCAGCTACTACCGCTTTGGTGGCATGATGAAGGGTTATATCCGTCGGGCACTCGGTGATGAAGTGGTCGAAAAGCATCTGAAACTGAAACAGCAAGCTGATCCGGCCATGATCCTGAATCGGGATGTGATCTTCTGATGGGCCTTCTGTTACTCATGGAACCAATCTGATGAAGAGTGTTCTCTTATGAAATCATTTTCTGACTGTTACGGCTGTTCACTCTGCCTGCTCTCCTGCCCGATGTGGCAACAGAAGCGGGATGTCCGATTCAGTGCTCAGGGTTTTGCCAAATCGATGCAGCATGGTTCTACGGCAACCGACATCGCCGAAGAGCTCTCCGCCTGTCTGATGTGCGGCGCCTGTGATCTGCTCTGCCCCGAAAAAATTGATCTGACAGGCATGATTGCAGCTGGCTGGCAGGAAGCCGGGCTAACCGATGTTTCACACACATCCGTGCCCGACAGTTTTGCACTGAGCTGTGAACCGGAAGTAAAAGAGAGCCTTGGCCCCGACGATTTTTACATCATCGATGCACGCACATTCCACTCTCAATATGCCAGGCGAATAAAACATTACGATGCTCTCAGACATGCCACAGGCTGCAGCATGAACCTTGACCTGAATCGCATGGCGATCCCGACAGGCATCGGCAGTCTTAGCAGTTCCCTCGGGCAGTTTGATCTCAAAAAGCAAATAGAGTGGCTGATTCAGGGACGCACATTCAATCGTATTGTTGTTGAAAACCCGGCAGATCAAAGCATGCTGGCGGAGATCACCGGCAAACCGGTGATTCATCTGAGTGAATTAGCAGAGGTTACTGTAGAGCATGCGTGAAGTAGATGTTGTCATCGTTGGAGCAAGCCTCACGGCTGCGGCTGCCGCAAAACGCATGGTCGATGCAGGACTGGAAGTGGTCATCCTCGAAAAACAGAAACTGCCACGACACAAAATCTGCAGCGGTATCCTCTCGCCGCGTGGTCACCGTTTTCTGATTGAGAACTTCGGCCCTCTGCCGCGCAAAGTGCTGCATGAACCCACCTCCTGTAAAGGCGTCACCTTTCATTTCCCCAGCATGGTCTCCATGCCGATGGACTTCTTTGGTGGAACCACACCGCACCTGCATCGCAAACATGCCGATCACTGGGTGATCGAGCAGAGTCATGCCGAGGTTCAGGATGAGACCTCGTTCCTCTCACTCAAACAGAGCGATGATCATGTAGTGGTCAGCGCACGCAAAAAAGGCGGACAGGCATTTGATCTCAAGGCCCGTTATGTGATTGGAGCCGATGGCCCGGTATCACCGGTGCTGCGCTCGCTCTACCCTAAATATCACAATCAAATTCCGATGTTCTTTGTCGGCCAGAAATTTCATGAGATTATCGATTGCCCGCTTGATGATGCCTATTTCCACTTCTGGTTTCATCCTGATCTGGGTCACTACACCTGGAGTCATGCCCGTGATGGCCGTCAGATCGTAGGAGTCGGTTACAAAATCGGTGATAAATTCCACGACAGGCACACCCATGTATCGAAATACTTCGAAGAGAAACATGGTGTGAAGCTGAAACCCGCCGATGATGATCATGAAGGCTGCTCGGAAAACTTCGGCCCTTCACTGATCAACCGCTATGTATTCGGTCGGGGTCGGGTGCTGATCGCCGGACAGGCATCGGGTTTTCTGAACATGATTGGTGAAGGCATGAGCTGCGCACTGCATGCCGGAGCGATTGCCGGTGAATCAGTGGTCGACTCTATCATCCGGGATCGCCCTGTGCAGGAAGTCTACCGCCAGAATATCGCCTCGGAAGTACGCCGCACCACCGATCAGTGGAATCCGTTGAAAGTGGCATTTGCCAAGCCGCATGAGGCTGATTTTCCCAAAGCCCTGATGGCACTCTCCCCGGGTGATCGCATCAAGGTAGTGAAAGACATCTGGGGCTTCCTCAAACTCTACAAAGAGTTCAAATGGGGCCGCCAGATCATGTCAATCAGTATGCAGCGTCTGCTACGCGGCGACTATTCGCAAAAGAACTGGTTATAAATTCCTGCATAAGCCCCGGAAAAAAAGCTCCCTTTATTTTTAAAGGCTACCCCACTGCTGGCAGTTACAGCCGCTAACGTCTACGCTCGCACAAAACTATATTTATCAAGTGGCGTTTATGATGAGGTGATCAATGGGATTTAGAGACTGGATCATGAAGAGAAACCCCATTTTCGGGAGCCACTTACAGAGAATCGGCCTGCTCAGAATTGTGCCTGCCGCTCTGGCAATGTATCTGGTCATTCCCGTCTATATCTTCCTGCACATTGTCTGCATCAAATTACTCTACAATCTGATCCTCTGCCCGCTTCTTTCAATCGAACCGATCAACCTGAAAAATTATATCGTCTTTGATCGCCACATTATCTCGGAGCTTTCATTCACCGGCAGATTCCATTGTGCTTATTGTGAGTACGCCAACGGTCTCTGCGTTGCCACAGGAACCCTGCTCACCCGGATATCCACCGAGGCCAGAGCTCCGGCCAATCCCCTTCTCAGGCTCATTGTAACACCGCTCTATCTGTTCACCTCCGCCCTCACAGCTCTATCCCAATCAATCAGCAATCTGTTTTACAATTACGGCATGGCGCCCCTTCTCGGCCTGCACAGGGTCTCGATTAATGAGACTTATGCCATGATGTCCGAGGCCGGTTTTGCAGACGAATTCCTGGAATTTGGCACCATAGGTCGCAGCCTCCTGCGCTTTGAAAACAGCAGTGCAGTAATTCTCGCCCATGCACTGGAGCAGGTGGAATCACAATGGTGCCCGATCAAACATCTGGATGGCCCGCCGGAAACGGTACTGCCCGAACACCACGCCTTTTTCATCGAGCGGTGCGATCTCTGCAAAATGAGAAAAGTACTCTGCACCGAAGGCAGCGTCTCACCCAGGAAACCAACCTGGTAACACCACCTGACACCGAAGGAGCTGTTGATGCATAAGGAAGCAAATTTCTGGGATAAAATTGCGGAGAAATACTCAAAGCAGCCGATTGCTGATGAAGCGGCTTACCAGAAAAAGCTAAAGATCACACAGGAGCTCTTCAGACCCGATATGGAAGTCCTGGAACTGGGTTGCGGCACAGGCTCAACCGCCATAGTGCATGCCCCCTACGTGAAACACATCCGTGCCATAGATGTCTCATCAAATATGATCAAGATCGCGAAAGAAAAAGCGGCTAAAGAACAGATTGAGAACATCACCTTCGACGTGGCCGCCTGTGGTGATATTAGTGCGCCCGATGAGAGTCTGGATGTCGTACTGGGAATGAGCATCCTGCATCTTCTGGAAGAGAAAGAAGCGATGATTACAAAGGTTTATCAAATGCTTAAACCGGGTGGATACTTTGTAAGCAATACAGCCTGTCTTACGGGAGCCATGAAGCTGATAAAGCCTGTTATATTGATCGGTAGACTCTTCGGAAAGATGCCACAGACCGTGAAATTCTTTGGCTCAAAAGAGCTTGAAAAATCACTGACCGATGCCGGTTTCAATATTGACTACCAATGGCAACCGGACAAAGGCAAAGCGGTCTTTATCGTGGCGAAGAAGCAAGAATAGATATCAGAGACAATTACCCCAGCTTATCTTCTTTGAAACGCTCCTGAATAGCCTGAATCAAATCCTTGTTATTGACCATTGCATCGACACAGTCGGGGTCAAACATGATCCCCTTTTTCTCTTCCAGAAACCTGAATGCCTCAAGATTTGTCCAGGCTTTCTTGTATGGACGTTTGCTGGTTAGTGCATCAAAAACATCGGCAACAGCGGTGATTCTCGCTTCAATGGGAATCTCTTCTCCCTTAAGCCCTTTCAGATAACCGGAACCATCATAGGCTTCATGGTGGTAGGCAACGATATTTCGCAGCATCTGAACATTTTCAACACCGCCGAGATCAAATTTATCCACCATGGTATTAATGATGTTTTCCCCAATATCCACATGGGTCTGTACGATGGTTCTTTCGTCATCTGTCAAAGGCCC
This sequence comes from Mariprofundaceae bacterium, assembly GCA_040326115.1. Lineage (GTDB taxonomy): Bacteria > Pseudomonadota > Zetaproteobacteria > Mariprofundales > Mariprofundaceae > WSZY01. The sequence continues at coordinate 6,897 of JBEQLD010000034.1, forward strand.
CTGTTTAAGAATAACAGAATCCGGAACCCCCACCTTTCCGACATCATGCAACGGAGCAAACTGAAAGATATACTCAATCACCTCATCATTCAGATCATGTTGCTCGCCAATTTCCAAACCAATAATCCGTGCATAGTGAGACATCCGGGCCAGATGGGCACCTGTCTCCTCATCCTTGATACGACTGAATTCCCGTGCTGTGGCCACCGCCCCCTTCAAGGTTTTGATCGGCAGGGTTTCCGCGATCAACAAGGTTGAAATCAGCTGAATGAAAATAGAGAGTTTTTTAACAGTCTCATCACTAAAATAGGCAATCTCCTTGGCATTCATAAACAGAATACCGACAAAAGTATTCTTGTTATAAATCGGATAGGTCAGACTGGATCGAAAACCGGATGCCTTGATTCGTTTTGTGTGGTCTCTGTCCGAAGTGATCGCCGTGATATCATCAATAATTCTGGTGCTTCTATTCTTTGCCAGCTCTGACAGTGATTCCGAATCACCAAGTCTGCTTGAGTAGTACTGAATGGGTACAGCTCCCCGGGTGCTGTGGGTGAAAGTTTTGAGCATGTCGGTGTTTTCGTCATAAAGCACAATGGCGATTCTGCAAAGGGCTGGAAACGACTCATTCAGGTTGTGGTGGATCTGTTCAATTTGACTGCTTAGCATATCTGCAAGCCCCTCCCAAGGTGTAAGATAGAATTTAATTCTATCGGCTAACAGTAGAAGTACTTTAGCAAATTACTGGGACATCACGATAAAGGGATTTATATTTCAGAGAGATTCGGATGAATCATCAAATTTCTGTAATTTGAATGGGAATGGCTTCTTTTTCAGCCGCCAGGAAATCACGAGTCAGAGCTGCCATGGATGCATAAAAACGGCTCTCCTGACTCTCAATAACAGCATCGCAGAACTGAGGAATCCAGCGAGCAAGATGCTGATCAATAAAAGCCATTTCCGTCTGAAGACAAGACAGAGCCATCTCCTGCTCCTCCTTCATCCACATCCGGGCCTCCTGATCAGTCAGCATCTGCATAAACTCCAGTTCTGCACTGATATGATCCGGCATGCTCTGAAACTCTGATTGGTATTCAAAGCCTGTCGACTCGATAAAACTTTTCACTGACACAGCAGCTTGGCCGCACAGTGAGCCTCCTGCATCAACATGAACCGACTCATAAGGCGGAATATGTTTGCCGGGACCAATAAACAGTCTGGTATACTCCATGGCCAGATCAGATATTAATTGTGTTGGTGGAGCATCAAAAAAAGCCGACTCCAGTGAACATTCGCTCTCCTGCAATGCAGTAAGCACGGCTGGTGTTTGAAGGTATTCCAACAGTTCAATCGTTACTTCCTGTCGATAAACTCTGGAGAGCAAACCATAGATATTACTGCGGGCCTTTGCCGCCCCAACCGCTTCTGTTACATCATAGTTTTCGGTCTTTACATGAGTCGTTGAGATTGGATTAAGCCTTGCTCACGGAGACCACGGTATCCATCCAGCGCTGTTGCCCATTGATGGGGTCCGGTGAATTGGCAATCACCCAGTTTGGATGCATGCCATAATCACTCCACCACTTACGCTGAAGTTCCTGATCAGCGTCTGTGCCTGTTGGCCCCTTTTGACCGGATGCATAACGACCATATTGCCAGTGCCCAAGATGATGGGAAATGGCGATCGTGTCGGGTGCAATGGCCGGTGTTACTTTTGCTTTGGTCGTGATCTCTCCAAGTGGAGATCTGACCTTGATGTTATCTCCTTCACTGATGCCCCGTGCAGTTGCAGTCACCGGATTAATCCAGGCCGGGTTGTCATGATATATCTCAGTAAGCCACTTGCAGTTTTGCGTGCGTGAGTGAGCCTGAACGTTGACCTTGTAGGTGGTGAGATGCAGTTCATCGGCCTTCATATTTTGATGCTCAGGGATAGGCATAAAGGTTGGCAATGGGCCAAACCCCTTCTCTTCAAGAAGTATGGAATATAGCTCTAAATATCCGGATTTATTCACTTTATCCGGTTTGAAGCCTGAGTAAGCGGCATCGCCGATTTTCTGGGCAACATAGCCTTTATAGGATTTCTTGGTATGTGTGTAGCCCTTGGCTATGGCCTCTTCTTCGCTATGAGCCTTGGACTTATGCCAGTTCCAGTAAACACCCGTGGCTTGATCAAGGATCACCCCGTCTTTGTTGAGTGCATCGGCCTTGATCAGTTTTTTGTAAGAATAAAATCTTGGTTTGGCATTAGTATCATGCCAGACACCGTGTGCCTTCATATATTCAAAGCCACCGGCTTCTTTTACGCCCGGCGTCATGTTGCATGATTCCCGGACAAACTCTTCGGCTGAGTTAAAGCCGAGGGGGAAGCCCATTCTATCTGCCAGTTCACATACGACATCCTTGAAATCCCTGACCTCTCCGAGCGGTTTGACGACGGGTTGCCGCAGATAAAATTCAGCCACCTGATTGGGTGAAACCATATCCTCCCAGTCCCAGCGCTCGAGATAGCTGGCATCGGGAAGAATCAGATCGGCCATGGTGGCTGATTCATCATAAAACGGTGTAACCGATACGGTGAACGGAATCAGGCTCTCATCTTGCAGAATATCAAGATTCTCCTGCACATTGCCGTTGGCATAGACAGGCGTGTAGCAGTACCACATGTAAACATCCGGCCTGCCGGCACTGCCATCCCTGATCATTTTCAGAACCTGATGACTCATATGATGGGTGGGAAATGCAGCCTGCCCTTTAAAACCATCGAGAATATTCAGTTTTTTCGATTTGGGTTTATCTTTCGGCCCTTTCGGATATTTCCAGCTGGCACCCACTGCCTTGCAACGGCCACCGGGGTTATCAATATTGCCGGTGATAGAAGCAAGCATCTGACAGGCACGCTCTGTGTCATTGCCGTTATAGTGAGCGACTGCCCCGCGATAACTGATAAGGCAGGCAGGTTTAACGGTGGCAAACTCAACGGCAATCTCACGAATCTTCCCAGCTGAGACACCACTGATCTTTTCCGCCCACTCCGGTGTGTACTGGGCCAGATGCGCCTTTAATGCGGCAACTTTTTCACTGATCGTTGCATCGGCGGCGTTGGTAACCTTACAAAATTCCAGAAAGGCCTCACCTTCACCACGATAGAGGTCCCGAGCCATGATTTCATGGCACATCGCCAGAATGACAGCGCCATCGGTACCGGGTTTAACCGGAATCCATTCGCTGGATTTGGCTGCCGTGTTGGAGAGACGGACATCAAATGTCACCATCTTAACATTGCGATCAGCCAGAGCCCGCGCCAGCCGGTGAGCCACCGGGGTGTGGTTGGTATGGGCTTCAAAACAGTTGCTTCCGAAATTCAACACATAGCGGGTGTTATCAAAGTCCCAGTTATCGTAATGGCCGCCCCAGGTCAGCTCCTGAGCAGTCCATTTACCACCTTCACAGATGCTTGTGTGGTTGCCGATGGTTCCGGTGCCATATGTTGCCAGGAAGACGCTCTTGATCAGTTTGCTGGAGCTCGCCTTCATGCGACCATAATGGAACATGAATTTTTCGGGGTGTCCCTCATCGCGAAGTTTCTTGAGCCGGCCTGCCAGCTCGGTCAGCGCCTCATCCCATGAGACTCTTTTCCATTTGCCTTCACCGCGTTTTCCAACCCGTCTCAACGGATAGAGGATGCGATCCGGATCATAGACCTGACTCACCCCGCCCTGGCCCTTGGCGCAGAGTTTTCCTTCGGTTCTGATGGAATCGGGCTGACCACCGATCTTGACCAGCCTTCCATCTTCAACAAAACCGATTTCAGGGCAACGGGTTACACATTGCCAGCAAGCCGTAGGGACAGCCTTACGTTCTTTGCCGGTCGTTGGAGAATAATCCCTGCCTGATTGGAAGGATATTTCCCGTGCCTGTGTGAGTATGCTGCCGCCTGTCATGGCAAATGCAGCGCTGGCGGCTCCCAGTTTTAGAAAGTCTCGACGAGTAGTCATCTTAAGAGCAGTCATCTTAACCTCCCTTTAAATCCCGATTGGGCCGGTCACCTGACCGGCAATAACAACCACATAACGCAGCACAAAGCCCCCTATCAGAATAGCGACAGGCACCATGAACTCTGCAACACGTGGCAGGGCAAACTCTCTCTGATGAAGGAGTCTTGGAACGACATAGCGAAGCTCGATTGCTAATGGAATCAGCAGTCCGACCAGAATCACCCAGAACCAGAAAGTAGCGGCCAGATTCATGCCGTACATCTGTATCGACGTACCGCCAAACAGAATGACTGAGGCAGCATGACCTACATCGCCAACCGTAAGCTGGGCAAAGAGCAGGAACAGAAACAGCGCCAGCAGTTCAAAACCGATAAGCACGGTATCAGTGGAGCTAAGCAGGTAACTGCTCTGGGCATGATCGGACTCAGCAACTGCTGAATTTCCAAACAGGGATCTGGCAAGAAGGATAAGAGCAACACCGGTTGAGAGCGATGAGAAGAGGAAAACAAGTGGTAGAACTGGTGAATTCCAGAAGGGTCGTGCAGGCATCGCACCAAGCAGAACACCGGTATAAATGGCAACACTGATACCGACCGGCAGGGCCATCCATGCCAGAATCTTTCTCATCGGTTCGAAGCTGTCATCCGGTGAGGCATCCCGCTTCAGAAAGGTGAAGGCATAGGCAAGGCTGATGGCGATAAACAGTGTCAGCAACCATGTGCCGATTGACATCGGTGATAGATTGATGGTCATGTAAAGATTGATCCATTTAAACCAGTAGCCAGCATGAAATGAACCCAGTTCGAATATCAGCATGCCACATCCGATCATCACCGGCAGAGGAGCCAGAAGCGCGCCGTAACGTGCCTCGGCGAAATAGTTGGGGCCAAAACCGCCACCGCCACTGCGCAGGAATGTAAAGGCGCTCATGGTCATGGCTCCGGCACCAAGCCCTCCCAGAAACAGGTATAAAATGACAGGCATTCCCCAGTTCAGTTCCATGGCTATCTCCTCTCCAGCTGCTTACGGTGCGTGGTCACACGAATGTGCTGGCCCTCTCTGGCCTGATGTTCATCCGAATGATCAGCTGCGATGTAATAGACATTGGGTTCCGTGCCCTGTTCAGAGCGTAGTACAGATACCGGATTGGTGGCTATTAGCCGGGAGATTTCGCTATTTGGATCATTGAGATCACCAAAGATTCGGGCCCGGCCAATACAAGTCTCCACACAGGCCGGAGGCGAGCCCTGGGAAACCCTGTGAAAGCAGAAGTCACACTTGTCTGCAGAACCTGTCTCTGGATTGATAAATCGAGCATCGTAGGGGCATGCCTGAATACAGTATTTACAGCCAATACAGACATCAGGATCAACCACGACAATGCCATCTTCTTCACGCTTGAATGTGGCACCGGTCGGACAGACATCCACGCAAGGCGGATGCGTACAGTGATTACAGAGTCTGGGCAGGAAATTCCGGCTTACATTCGGGAAGTCGCCCTTCTCCACATACTCCACCCAGGAGCGGGTGAATCCAAGCGGTACATCAAACTCAGCCTTACAGGCAACACTGCATCCATGGCAGCCAATACAGCGGCGTGTATCTATCAGCATTCCATACTGTACTTTTCTTTCTTCGGTTTGGGAGAGAGCCGTTTCCGGCAACAGAGCGGTGCCGGCAGCTACTGCAGTTCCGGCCCCGACCTTTTTCAAAAACTCCCTGCGACTTTGGGAGGAAGATTTATGCTCTTTACTCATAACGACCTCCTCCTGTGAGGTTGGGTTTGCCGTTAAATCATTTAAACTGATATTCTATCTATATTTAATAGATGAAGATCATATTGCCGTCAAGGCGAGTGCCTGAATTTTTGCAGTGTGGCCAACTTAAAATTCCGCCTGCAGCCGCGAACCAAAGGCTGTGACTGTTCGCGATGCCCCGCCACTGTTGTAGTGCGCAGCTCCGAGGCTTGCGAAATCACCAAACACTTCTAGCGCCAGAGGTGAATCTGGAAAAGCATACCTGGCCTGCACATACACATCGCTGCCGATGTTCTTACCCTGCCCAGCCACACGTTCCTTTCCTGCATTATAGTAACCGGCACCGAGATAGCCGCTCAGTTCATCAGTGAAGCTATAGCCCAAACCAACCTGCACACTCTGCAGACCGTAGCCGTTGTTGCCTGGACGCAGCATATTCGCATCCATGCCGGCATCAGTTGGACCCTGAATATTAAGCACGCCGGTCTTGCCCCAGTACCCCTGACCGCCGTAAATCTGCTGCGGTGACAGATAGCCTTCGCCAGCTGCCTTGCCTGTCGAGTACAATCCAAGAATACTCATGCTTATCCCATTGAACTGGCCTTCGGCATGCAGACGTGCCTGTATACCCTTCGAGTCGGTCACGCTATTGGTTACATTCGGCGCGTTTTTTTTAACATTGGAAGCCACCACATCAGCGCCAATCCTGATGCCATCAAATTCCGTAGCGATACGGCCACCAATCCAGCCATTGTTCTCATAGTCGGTATTACCAGCATTCGGTGTGCGCAGCCCCAGCCCCATCGCACCGATGCTCACATCGCCCAGCTCTCCACCCAAATCGACCAGGAAGCCGGTAACATCATTCTTGATGGTCGTACCTTCGGTTCCTTCCAGAATCTTGAACCAGCCCAGCCGGTAGTCAGTGCCGCCAACATTGCCGGAGAGTGCAAATGTTACCGGGTTAAAATCCCAATCACCGGAAAACAGGGTGTCACCGAATTTATCAGATAGCGGAACCAGACCTGCTGTCAGGGTCGCAGCCTCAGAGAAGTGGTAGTTCATCACCGCATGACGAATACCAACATTGTTTCCTGTATGGTTGCCGATACCCTCTGTAATGTGACCAAAGTTTATCTGCAGATGGGTATCAAACGCATCGGAAAACTTCAGATCGATATTTTGCCGGATTCGAACCCTTGCTGCGGCCACACTGCCTGCACCATCAGCATCGTTTAATAAATATGAATTGATACGGTACTGTCCGCCAAGGCTGAGCTCAGGTTCGGCCTGTGCCGCCAAAGGCATGGCAAGTGCCAGAATTGCTATGAAAGAAATAATCTGTTTTTTCATTGGACTCCCCTTTTAACGATTATTTACTATGATAGTTGAAATTCAGGAGGATGGTAATGTCCCCTTTTTCCTTCGGGTTATTTATCCTGCTCACAAACGGTGGCGTTCTAATCAGCCAAACTGACGACAGCGGAGGCATTCATGCATAAAGAAGCCCGGATAAAGTCGACAGGACCAATTGAGTCTGACCCTATTGATTCCACACTATTGATTCCCCATTTTCGCATTTTTCCAAGAAAAAAGGGCCAAAAGGCCCTTTTAAAGAATGATTTCTGTTTTGAAGGTTTTACCTTTTCTTAAGATAACGAAGTATCGTCTTCAGTGCCTTGCGTTTATTCATCTTTCCACGCGGCAGCGTGTAATCGGCACAATCCTTATAAAGTGGATAACGAACCTTAGCCAGTGCCTTCAGCTTTTTCCGCGTTTCACCCTCAGCAATCAATGGACGATTACTGTCGCCATCAATACGCTCGGCCAGAAACTTCGGACTGGCCTTTAGCCAGATCACCGGCGGATGCTCTTTTAGCAGCTCTCTGTTTTCCGCGCGCAGAATCGCACCACCACCTGTGGCAATCACTGCCTCTCTACCAGCCACCTCACGAAGCGCTTCACTCTCCAGGTCGCGAAAGGCTTCCTCACCCTGCTCTGCAAAAATTTCGGGAATCGTTCGTCCCGCCTTCTCAACGATATAGTCGTCCAGATCGATCAGCTCGACACCAAGCTTCTTTGCCAGGCGCCTGCCGATACTGCTTTTCCCGGAACCCATCAACCCGACAAGAATTGGAAATGTCTGATATTTACTCTTTTTAGCCATGCTATAATCCCTTTCAGCAACGCTAATAGACCCGCTCTCATTAGCCAAAAGATTATTGCAGGGTTTAAATCTGTTTCATCGTTACAGATCTGTTTCAGATATTTTCATATTTTTATCAAGAAAAAGTCACCACGGTTCAGGATGAAATATGCACCCTGTCTCTTCCACCCTCTTTGGCTGCATATAGAGCTTTATCTGCTAAATCAAAGAGATCATTAATGCCATGCTCTTTGTTTGAATTATCAGCAATGCCAATGCTCACGGTGACCGAGATGGGGCTATTGCTGCCAACATCCATTTTTTTACTGCCAAGACTCATGCGTATTCGTTCAGCCAATACAGAAGCCTCTTTCGCATTGGTTGACGGAAGGACAATCACAAACTCCTCTCCGCCATAACGATATAAACGTTCATATTTACGCAGTTGCGAGCGCATAATCTCTGCTGCGGATAGTAAAACAGCATCCCCTGCAGCATGCCCATAAGTGTCATTGATCTCTTTGAAACGATCCAGGTCCAGCATAAGTATGGATAGGTTCTCATTGCCTCGTTGAGCCTGAGAAAAGGCCGCTATAACATCCTCATCCATTTTTCGACGGTTGTGACAGCCGGTAAGCGAGTCTCTATGCGATGATTTTTTGAGTTCCGAATAGATATCATCCAGCCGCCCGGCCATATCGTTGATCCCATACTTCAACTCTTCGAGTTCCACCGGCATATCATGGCCAATTCTGTGATCAAGACGTCCACTACCAAACAGGCGAACCCCGTCCACAATATTCTCCAAAGGAGGAAAAAACAGTCGGGCAAGCTGGAAGCTTCCAACAATGCCCACAATGAGCCCTATAAATGACAACAAGGTAACAAGGATTGTTGATCGGCTTTCAATCTCATGAAGCTTGTCATGACTCTTCAGAGTATCCTGATAGATGTCGTCATACAGCCCGCTTAACAGATTTGTTCCATGATCAATCTGCGCATCAAACGCTTCCATTTTCTCTGCCGCAGCAGGATCACCAATGGGATTGGGGATTTGCATAATGGAACTGGCCAGCTCTTTAGCTCTTTTCCAGGCAATCAGTGTTTTATCCAGTGTCTCCCGAAGCTCGGGTCTGCTCTCCAGAACCGAGGTAAACGATTTGAATTGCCGATCCACCTCATCCCTGAGAGTTATATAATCAACTTTCTCCTCAGGGGCTGCACGAATGATGTAGTCATTAACAGGCATAGCTGACCGATTAAGTGCCAGACGCAATGACATGGTGACGTGAATATCCGTCAACGCTGTTTCAACAATGGTATTACTTAAGGCAATGG
>JBEQLD010000035.1:0-16093 GCA_040326115.1 Mariprofundaceae bacterium
ATAGCTTTCATTTTTCCGGGAATGATTTTTCCCTGTTCATCCACATGTGCCGGAACGTAATGTTGCCTCTCTTCAGGCCCGCTGGTCATCTCCTGCCAGGCTAAAACAGCACAGATCAGACCCACAGCAATGGCAGCTATGTTAAACAGCATGGAGGGTGAACCATGTTGATGCGGTGTGATATCAATAATCTCTGATTCCTGTTTTTTCCGTGCGCGGCGAATGCGCAGCCATGCTCTTAAAAAGAGGAACAGATTTCTGAGCATAAACATCAGAATGGCAGGCCCGAAAAAGAAGAGGGCGGAGACAAAAATACTGCGGATCATTTCTGCATCAACTCCTTTACACGTGTGAGATATTGTAGCACATCGGGATCACGTCCTTCACGTTGTGCGTAGTAAACCGATTCAGCCAGGATTTCCAAAATAGTGTGCAGCGCATCATGGCGGCTGATGCCCTTTGTGTTCATCATATGATCAAGGGCGGAGGCAACTTCAGGGGGTTGTCTGGTGGCAACCTGTTCTTCCAGTGCAAGATGCAGAGAGAGGTGCAGGTAGGGATTCATGCCATCATCAACATGAAAGTCCCGCTCGAGAAAATCTTCCAGATCATCAAAGAAATGGTGGTGTTCGGGATGCATCTCAATCACCCGTGCAATACGCACCTGCATGGCATCCAGTGGCAGACCATCTTTTGCACGCTGCCATGCATCCCAGAAAATCTGTCGATGGGCACGAAGCTGTTCGCGGCTGGGGCTGTCACGCTGCTGTTCTTCTTCAGTCTGTTTTTCAGTGGGGCTCATGTTCAATCAGATTCTCCGATGATTCAGTACAGGCATAGCTTGGCGTATTTCATTCAGATTGTTGAGTGATATTTCTGCTGTGATGATGCCTTCATCTTCATCCAACTCATTGAGCACTTCACCCCAGGGGCTGATAATCATGCTGTGGCCCCATGTTTGCCGTCCATCCGGATGTGTTCCGCACTGGGCTGCTGCGAGAACATAGCTTTGATTCTCGATGGCCCGTGCCCGTAAAAGTGTCTGCCAATGTGCTTTTCCGGTGGGTGGAGTGAATGCAGCCGGGACAGTCAGGATATTACATCCAACAGCACTGTAGTGGCGATAAAGTTCAGGAAAACGCAGGTCGTAACAGATACTCAAACCAATTTTCCATCCATCGAAACTGGCAGTTTCAGGCTTCATCCCGGCTTCAGCCGTGTTGGATTCACGGTACTCTTCATCAGAGATGGTGACATCAAAAAGATGCATCTTGTCATAGCAGGCAATAATCTCGCCGGCTGGAGATAAAACAGGGCAGCTGTTACGTATTTTTTTACTGCTGCTGCCTTTTAGTGGAATGGTTCCACCGACAATCACTGTTTCATACTTGCGCGCCAGGTTTGAAAGGTATGCCAGGACGGATGAGCTGCTTTGTTTTTCGGCAATGGCAAGTTTTTCAATGTCACTGCCTCCCATAAAAGAGAAGTTTTCAGGCAGAAGTACCATGTCAAAATTTTGCTCAGCACAACCTTCCAGCAGTGCTGAGGTGCGCTCCAAATTGCTAATCTGATCAGAGCCCGAGTTCAACTGAACAGAGGCGACTCGAATAGATTTTTGATCAATCATGGTTACTTCTTTTCCAGAAGGATCAGTTTTCTCTCTCTATCAATGGTCATGCGATAGTTTGCCAGAAAGCTCATGCCAAGCAGCCCTGTGTTTCCATCCGGCGATAGCTCCTGAACAGTTGTAAGAATGTTACGCTGTTTGATGCCGCCTGCTTCGATGGTTGAAGCCGTGATAAGAGGTGCTTCGATCTTTCCATTGGCTGTCTGCAGTGTGATCTTTTGTACGCCTTCAGTGTTAATTCGGGCTCGTTTAGCGATACCGGGAGGAATACCGACATAGCTCGCCCCGGTATCAACTACAAACTGCATGGCGATGCCATTAACCTTACCCTGTACGAGCATGGAGCCATTTCGTTCAGTAAAACGCATCTGCATTCTGGTTTTTTCCAGATTGAATTCCGGATTGGATATGGTGCTGATTGGCCTGCTGTTCAGCTGCTTTGAACCATGCACCGGCTTGTCTGTAAAGTGTACATGCCCGGACGCATCAACCCATTTGTATATCTCTGCATGCGCTGTTCCGTTTGGCAAAAATAACAGCGGCAGAAATAGAAGCGGCAGAAGTAGTGCCGGCAACTTACGCATAACGTCCAATATTAAGAATGGCACCAAGATTGGCATTGTCATCAAGCAGCGGAACCAGCTTGTTATCAGTAGCACTCATCAGCGTCATCATGCCCGGCCCGTGGCCTCCCAATGGAGAATCGGAGTGGATGATCATGCCGATGGTGATGGAGTCTTTACGGTAGGTGCGTCCATAACGATTGTCATGATCAAGTACGGCAACGAAATCACCAAAACGAAGCTTGTCCAGATTGAACTCTTTAACCACAGATTCATCGTGGCAGAGGATGTCGTAATCACCTGTTGTCATGGATAGGGCACCAATACCCGAGCCCATGGCGTAACCGGGAACCACTACGTTTACCGGCACTTCGATTTTACCATCCTTACGCTCTTTCAGACCCATCTTTTCAAGCAGGTCGGGATCGGTGTTGTAGATGAAAACATCCGGGTGGTCGGTGAATTTCAGGCCTTGTCCAAAGCCCTTGATCAGGAATTTATCATCGCATGTCAGTTGATCGAGCACATCATCCGAAAAATCGAGCATCAGGTGCTCAACGCCGCCGTGATGACCAACAACGGTTCCGATTGAACCCTTGGCTTCACCTGAGATAACACGCGCCTGATTGCCGCAGCAGGAGAGGAACTGATAGCCAGCCGATGCTTTTTTATTTTTATGATCCAGCGTGGAGGAGACTCCCGGTTCGATATGTTCGCCTGCCCAGCCAAACACTGAATCGCCAACCTTGACGTTGTAGGTAATGCCACCAGTCGAAGGCCAGGCAAACACTTCACCCTCACTGCCTACTTCAAAGGGCGCCCACTGGTTGGCGGGGGAGACGCTGCCCTGTACGGCAGTCATTACTAGTTGATCACGATTGGTTTTAAGGCTCATGCTTTCTCTCTCTTGTTGGTCTCTTTCACGTAGTGCAAAAACTGGCTGGTTCGCCCATCACGGATACCGCGCTGTTCGAATTTGGTAAAAACTCTCTCATCATCACGTTCAATATAGCCTGTTTCACCGGCCACGTTAACCAGCCCCGGTGTCTCATCCAGAATTTCACGCATCCACTGAGCGAGCTCATCAACATCTGAAGCAAGTTTGATGAAGCCACCCGGCTTCAGGCGGTTGACCATCAGTTTGGCAAAATCCTTCTGGATAATGCGGCGTTTATGATGACGTGCTTTTGGCCACGGGTCAGGATGGTTGATGAAAATGCCATCGAGCTGTTCCGGCTCTGTCTGTTTTTCCAGTACAAATTGGGCGGGTAGCTGGGTGATGCGTGTGCGCTCAATAAACCCTGCATCTTCAAGACGACTCACAGCCTTGGCGACGCCCGGCAGATATATCTCCACACCAACCAGAGTCCACTCAGGATGCCTGCTTGCAAGATGAACCAGAAAATCCCCATTACCAAATCCGATCTCCATTACAATAGGGGAGTCGGCCGGAATCTTGGCATCGTTAAGTGTCATGCTATTGGATAGGCCGATAATGGGCAGCCATTTGGTCAGGCGTGCTTCCTGACCTGTGGTGACAAAGCCGTTTTTGCGTCCATGGGTACGCATCTCATGTTGAGTGAACTGGTTACGGAACTCTTTGGTTAATCGCATGCGGCGAACGGTATCAGAAATTCAGGCGATGATGGACTGTCGAATCTCTTCAGACCTCTCTTTGCTGCAAAGTCTGGTGATTAAACGCAGTGCAAACTCAATGGCGGTACCGGCTCCGCGACTGGTGATGAGAAAATCATCTTCAACCACTGCATCGTCCAGATAAACCGAGGAGGGGGAGAGTTTTAAAATTTCCTCTTTCATGGCCGGGTAGGAGGTAACTCGCCTGTTGTCTGTTACACCAAATGCAGCCAGGGCAGTAGGGGCTGCGCAGATGGCGGCAATGGTTTTTCTCTCATCCCTTAATCGCTGAACCACTGCTTTTACATTCTCATCGTCACGCAGCAGATAGGCATTGGGTAGACCGCCGGGAAGCACCACCATATCCCAAGTTTCACCGGCAACATCAGCAAGCTTTGCATCGGCTGTGATGGTGATGTTCGATCTTCCTTTTACTGCGGCACCATCAAGACTTGCTGTGATTACTTCTATCTCGGCACGTCTTAATAGATCAATTGCCGCTACAAGTTCGATCTCTTCAACACCTTCAGTAAAGGGAATCAGCACTCTTTTCATATCTCTGCTCCTGTCATTGTCCGGTAACTCTGAAAAAACGTAAATTTAAAGCTAAAGTCGGTCTTTACAATAGCGATATGTAGTAGCGTAAGCATAGTTTAATAGCTTTTCACTTCACAACCATCATTGCAGGACGTAATGATTATTTACAGACGGATCTGGGGCATTTATTTGCTTAGGAGATTCGCATGGATATTCAGACAAAGGTTCCGCCAACGGCAGTGGCTCCGGCTATACAGCAGTATAATCAGGATTTACAACAGTCAAAAAGCGGTAAGGCTTCAGCTTCCGGCGTTGTGGTGGATATTCAGTCCAGACAGGAGCCCCTTGGTGTTGCGCTGTCCAGTGCACTTCAATCATTGGTTGAAAACACAGGTCTATCAGAAACTGCTGTTGCAAGTAGTCAGACAGAAAATGTCGGGCCTGAAGGGGTTGCAACAAGGCTTTCAAGTGTTGCGGCGCGTATTGTCTCTACAGAAAGTGCGCCCGATGAAAATGTGGACTCTTTGACGCAGCTGTTCGATTCAATCAAGCAGAGCATTGATCAGGGCTTTGATGAGGCGGCTCAAGTGGCTGATGATCCGGCCAATGTTCCACTACAACAGGCCAGAGCTTTGACTCAGCAGCATCTGAATGCTTTGGAAGATATGCTGGGCCTTCGCGACAATCAGGCTTAGCCCTCACAGTTTTTAAGCTGTTTCAGTTACCGGCCGACCATGCGGTCATAGGCGTTTCATGTCGCTGGATGTGAAGCGCCTTTTTTTGCCCTCTCTCCTGCTTTGTATCGTGGAGAAGTGTGGTTAGTCTGGGCAGATGAATTTCCTTGTGCTCCAGCATCTGCGTATTGAACCGACTGCCATCATTGGTGATCTGATAAAAGATGCAGGTCATAATGTAGATATCGTACGTATGGATAAAGGTGAGTCGGTTCCTGTGGCTCTTGATGGTTACGATGGCATGGTTGTGATGGGCGGGCCGATGTCGGCCAATGATGCCCACTTACCATATATTGCTGATGAGATTGCACTGTTGGAGAAGGCAATCAAGGCGGATTTCCCGGTGCTAGGGCTCTGCCTTGGTGCGCAACTGCTGGCAAAAGCCGGTGGCGCTGAGATTGTTCCATCACCCATCAGGGAGCTCGGCTGGCATCCGGTTTTTCATACGAAAGAGGCCGACACCGATCCACTGTTCAGTGGCTTGAAAAGAACCGGTTTGAATGTGTTTCAGTGGCATGGTGAAACCTTCACACTGCCTGTGGATGCAGCGCTTCTTGCAACGCATCCTGCCGTGCCGAATCAGGTATTTCGAATCGGCTTATCTCAGTATGGGCTTCAGTTTCATATTGAGGTGAATGAAGCCATTATCGAATCATGGATTGAGGCCGGCGTGAGTGAGTGTGAAGAGCTTGGAGAGCAGGGTGTTGCACTGATTCGAAAGGAGTCACCTGAACTTATGCCCGCGGCACACGGTTTTTGCAGAGATATGATTGAAGCATGGCTTTCAATTGCCAGGAAGAACTCATGATATTTTCAGCTCACCATTTCGCTTTGAGTGTAAGAGAACTGGATCGCTCCATTGAATTTTATGAAAAGCTCGGTTTCAGCACGGTCATGCGCTGGCAGGCAGATGATGGAAGTTTGCGTATTGCACATATGAAGCTTGGTCACATGCTTTTAGAACTCTTCTGCTATCTCTCGGCAGGGAGCGCGCCTGCCATAAAGCAGACGCTTGAGTCGGATCTTAAATCTATTGGTACAAAGCACTTTGGCCTCAAGGTTGATGATATTGAGATGGTTCGCCGGCAGTTGATTCAAACGGGGCTGGCAGATGAATCAGTTTCGGTAACGAAAGGGAGAACAGGTATCGATTATCTGTTTATTCGTGATCCTGACGGGATGTTTGTTGAGATTGTTCAGGATGATCGTATTTTTTCAGTAGAAGGAGCTCAGCATGAATGAAGAGCGTGAAGCGATGTTGACAGCACATGAGGCGCGTATTCTGGGCTGTTTGATGGAGAAGCAGATGACCACCCCGGATTACTATCCACTCACTCTCAATGGCCTGGTCACGGGCTGCAATCAGAAGAGCAGTCGCCAGCCGGTAATGAATCTTGACCAGAGTCTGGTGGGGGGCGTTATAAACACGCTTCGGAGCAGGGGACTGGTGACGGCACGTATGGATGGCCGTGTGGATAAGTTTGAGCAGCACCTGTCGAGAAAGATGAGTCTTTCCAGTAAGGAGCGGGCAGTGATCTGTGTGTTGATGTTGCGTGGTGCCCTTACCCTGAATGAGATTCGTATTAACACTGGCCGGATGGTGAGTTTTGATGAGGGTGATGAACTGATTGAGTTGGTCCGGGGATTAAGCGGGCGGGATGAGTCGGTTGTGGTGATGTTACCAAGGGCTTCCGGTCAACGGGAAGATCGTTATGCGCACCTGCTTTGTGGCGAGCCTGATGAAGAGCTGTTAGCAAAAAGTTCTGCTGGCACAACGGCTGGTGGCAAGGCTGGCGAACCGGACCAATCAGGCCGAATAGCCCGGCTGGAGCAGGAGGTGGCCGAGTTGAAAAAAGAGGTTGCGCGGCTCTGGGAACTTACTGGCCTAGCAAAAGGAGAGTAATTTCCTGAAGAGTCTTAAAAGAAAAGGGCGCAACCTGTTGGCTGCGCCCTTGGCTTCTATCCACCCAGGACGTACCCCAGGGCACCTTCTCTTGCGTAAACGCAATTCACCTTGGGTGGCTTTAGTAAGCTGGTCGGAAATAGCATTTTTCGACCAGCGTTGAGATATTGGATATGGAAGTTCAATATCGTATCAATCAATCAGGCGCCCATATCCTCTTCGGGATTTGCACTGACCTGATGAACAGCAAGGTCAGCACCCATAAACTCATCTTCTTCTGACAATCGAATTCCCATCGTGGCTTTGACAATACCATATACGATGAAGCCACCGGCAATAGCAATGCTAACGCCGGTAAGTGTACCAATCAGTTGGGATAAGAAGGTGACGCCTCCGGCACCACCAAGCGCTGTCGAGCCGAAGATGCCTGCTGCGATGCCCCCCCAAAGGCCTGCGCCGCCATGCAGAGGGATAACACCCAGTACATCATCCAGTTTCAACTTGTTCTGAATGAACTGGAAGCCATAAACAAAGCCGGCACCGGCAATTATACCAATGGTCAGCGCACCAATAGGGTGAACAATATCTGAGCCTGCACAGATCGCTACAAGACCCGCCAGCGCACCATTATGAACAAAGCCCGGGTCATTTCTGCCAGCGATAAGTGCTGCCAGCAGTCCACCAACCATGGCAAGCAGTGAGTTGATGGCGACTAAACCAGATGCACCCTCCGCATTGCCTGCACTCATGACATTAAATCCGAACCAGCCCACACAGAGAATCCATGATCCAAGTGCAAGGAAGGGAATGTTAGATGGAAGCATGGCATTCACGCGGCCATCACGAGTGTAACGGCCTTTTCTTGCTCCCAGCAGGAAGACTGCGCCAAGAGCCATGAAGCCGCCCATGGCATGAACTACGACAGAACCGGCAAAATCGTGGAACTCAGCACCAAAGCTGCTGTTTAACCATGCCTGAAAGCCGAAGTTTCCTGCCCAGATCATGCCTTCGTAAAACGGGTAGATAAGCGCGACAATCAGGACAGTGGCCAGTGCGTTGGGCCAGAAGCGAATACGTTCGGTTACACCGCCTGAAATGATTGCCGGGATGGCTGCGGCAAAGGTGAGAAGGAAGAAGAAGTGGACCATCTCATAGCCATTGGATGCGCCGCCAATATTGTTGAGCTCCGAAACCGGGACAAAAAAGGTAATGCCATAAGCTACGGCGAAACCTATGAAGAAATAAGCGACAGTAGAAAAACCAAAATCGGTGATCACACGGACCAGCGCATTCACCTGATTTTTTTTCCGAACCGTTCCTACTTCGAGAAAGGCAAAGCCTGCGTGCATTGCCAGGACCATGGCTGCTCCCATGGTCAGAAAGAAAACATCAAAACCTGCAGTATTCATTTAATTAATCCCTTTAACCTATTGTATTTGTTATGTTAATGCTTCTTCGTTTTCTTCGCCTGTACGGATGCGAACGACGCGCTCGACAGCGGTTACGAAGATCTTACCGTCACCGATTTTCCCGGTGTTGGCGGCTTCCCGGATGGCATCTACAGTTGCATCGACCTGTGATTCAGGGATGACAACAGAGATCTCGGTTTTTGGAATGAAGTCCACATTGTATTCAGCTCCGCGATAGAGCTCGGTATGGCCTTTTTGACGACCATGACCACGTACCTCGGCAACAGTCATGCCGGTAATATCAAGATCAAGCAGAGCATCTTTTACATCGTCCAGTTTGAATGGTTTGATGATTGCAGTTACTTTTTTCATTTACGTTTCTCCCTCAGATTTGATGTGGGAGCTAGGCTGATGCTTTACTGCCATTTCATCAATGGAAATTCTCTCTTTTTTCAACTGTTTCTCCTCTCTTTAAAATAAAAAGTGAGAGGCAGGAGTAAACCTGCCTCTCGTCTCTTCAATGATAATCATGAATGGATGGGTGTTATGATTATCATCTCGGAACTTTTACGCCCTTGCCTGAGTAAATTCAGGGTAGGCTTCCAGACCACATTCTCCGACATCGAGTCCTTCGTACTCCTCTTCTTCAGAGACACGAATACCAAATACCGCTTTCACAATGAACCAGACAACGAAACTTGTTCCGAATACCCATGCAAAGATCACACCGATACCCAAAAGCTGTGCCGAAAGGGTTGCATCAGGGTTGGAAAGACAAACCGCCAACAGCCCCCAGATACCAACCACGCCATGAACGGAGATGGCACCTACCGGATCATCAATCTTGAATCTGCGATCCATGGTTACGATTGACAGAACAACAAGAACGCCGCCCAGTGCGCCAATCAGAGTTGCCAGTTCAGGCGATGGTGTCAGAGGCTCTGCCGTAATCGATACAAGCCCGGCCAGCGCACCATTGAGAGCCATGGTCAGATCGGCCTTGCCAAACCAGAGGCGGGCAAAGATCAGGGCTGCAATACAGCCACCTGCAGCAGCCATGTTGGTATTTACAAACACCAGCGCGGTTGCGTTGGCTTCTGCAATATCAGAGACCTTCAATTCAGAGCCACCGTTAAAGCCGAACCAGCCCATCCAGAGGATGAATGTACCCAGTGTGGCTAAAGGCATATTCGCACCCGGAATAGCGTTAACCGAGCCATCCTTACCATATTTACCTTTACGTGCGCCCAGAAGCACTACGCCTGCAAGAGCTGCTGCAGCACCAGTCATGTGAACCACGCCGGAGCCGGCAAAATCAAGGAAGCCAGCACTATCAAGGAAGCCGCCTCCCCATTTCCACATGCCCTGAACAGGGTAGATGAAGCCGGTCATGACAATGGCAAAGGCAAAGAATGCCCATAGTTTCATGCGTTCAGCCACGGCGCCGGATACAATGGACATGGCTGTTGCTACAAATACAACCTGGAAGAAGAAATCTGACAGATTGGAGTAGTAGGGTGCATCTTCACCGCCGGCAAGAACTGCTGCGGCTTCATTGTCAGCACCCAGTCCAAAACTGATACCCGGAATAATAGATGAGATCGCATCACCATACATGATGTTGTAACCCACCAGCATGTACATGATACATGCAATGGAATAGAGCACGATATTTTTGGTCAGGATCTCGGCAGTGTTTTTAGAGCGGACAAGGCCGGCTTCCAGCATTGAGAAGCCAGCGGCCATCCACATTACGAATGCACCCATCACCAGAAAGTAGAAGGTGTCGAGTGCGTATTTTACCTGCAGAATATCTCCTGCGGCTTGTTGTAGAGTCGGTTCCATTTTATATGCTCCTGTTAGCTCAGTGCTTCGGCGTTTTCTTCACCCGTACGAATACGGATGACACGCTCGATATCACTGACAAAGATTTTTCCATCGCCGATCTTGCCGCTGTTTGCAGCCTCTCTGATGGCATCGACAACTGCATCGGCCTGGTCTGCAGTTACAACAACGCTGACTTCAGTTTTTGGTATGAAGTCGACATTATATTCAGCACCACGGTAGAGCTCCGTGTGCCCTTTCTGGCGGCCGTGTCCACGGACTTCCGTTACGGTGAGTCCTGTTATATCCAGATCCAGCAGAGCATCTTTTACATCATCGAGTTTAAATGGCTTGATGATGGCTCGAATTGCTTTCATGATTGCTTCTCCTTAAGTTTTTTTTCGTCTGTTAGCTTGCGTCAATCAGCTTGGGGAAGGGGGCAGTTACAGCTGCCCCCGTCTATTTTTCTGTTAAACAATTAAAACGCTGCGTTTAGCCCGCCTACAAACTGTGTGCTGTTGCTTGGTGCGCCTGTGTAGGTCGGAAATGAGACCATGAACGATGGTGTAAAGGTGATACCGCTGATTTCAATATCTTTGCTGATGGCAGCATCGATATGTCCAAGCTCATTTTTGGTGGTTGGAAAGGCTGTTGGTTTGGCAGCATCTGTTGAAGGTAGATAGAAGCCGAAGTTAGCAGCCAGATCGAATCCCATCAGGCTGTGACCAATGCCAAGATCAACGTACGAATCTTTTTCCCATGCACCGTTTACTGCATAGTAGTAAGTGGCTGAAACCGGGCCATAACCAAGTCCTGCGTAGATCTCAGTGGCATTGCTCGAGCCTGCATTCAGGTAGGTATAAGCAATGGCACCAACTGAAAAACTCACGCCTGAAATTTCGCCCGAATAATCAACAGTGAAATCAAACTCAGTTGAGTTATCTCCCGGGTTGAGTGAAGCAAACCATACATTGGCTGAAAGGCCCATGCCCGAGTCGACGTTCAGGTCTCCCTGTACGGATGGGCTGTCTGTTACCTGCATGCCTCTCCACATGTATTGGCTGTATACGCCCAGGTCACCATTGATGGCTATATCCTCAGCTTGTGCTGCTGAAGTCATGATACCCATGGCCAATAGCAGTGCGCTGACATGTGTGATTATTTTTTTGTTCATTGTAAAAGCTCCTGTTAATAGTTGGGAAGGAATGAACCTTTCCGTTTGTTTTTCTATTAGCAGTGCACATGCCAGACGTGCCACTATTCTGAAATAGCATATAAAACAACATGTTAATAACTTCAGCTCTCTGCTGACTACCTCTGCAGAGCCTAATTAACAGGCATCCGTGCTTAAAATTTAAGCACTGTTATAAGGTGTGTTGCAATGGAATTGATGCTGTTATCTTTCGCATATCTTATGGGGCTTCAGGAAACTTCTGAGCTCTCCATGTCTAAGGAGTGTAACGATGGTTCAGTTTGATTTTGCAATATGGGGCGTATTCTTTGCAGCACTGCTCTATGTACTGGGCAATGGCGTTTGGGTGAATCATCTTGTGCGTGAGCGGACCTGGCTTGGCTGGCTATTGTGGTCTGTATTGGGCGTTATATTGCTTGTTGTTGCAGCTGTTTTTGAAGCGCGGCTGGATCAGTCAGGCACAGGCGCAATGGAGAAGCTTGCCAGCGTGAATGTAGAGAATCACTGGATTGCTTTGGGGCTGTTTGCACTGCTCTCAGTACCGGGGGCCGCGTCAGTTCTGTTAAAACAGAGTGTTCGGTGGACAAGGATCACTCTGCTTTTGCCTGCAATATTGCTGTTTATGCCTATTGGCAAGCAGTTGGCAAACCCTGATGACAGTTACCTTCTGTTAAGTCTGGGTGCGACAGCGGCTGTTTGCGGCACACTTCTTCTCTGGCAGATGCTGCTCGATTGCGAGCCTGAGCAGACAGTGAATTCAGAACCGGCAACTGAAGGGTAGGGAGCGGGCGCATGAAACATACACAGTCACGGGCCAGCGTACTTATTGAGGCGCTGCCCTATCTGCAGCGGTTTGCCGATCAGACTATTGTTATCAAATATGGTGGCAATGCGATGGTTGAAGAGGAGCTGAAACAGAGCTTTGCCACTGATATCACGCTGTTGAAGCAGGTCGGGATTAATCCGGTGGTGATTCACGGTGGTGGCCCACAGATCGGCAAGGTGTTGGAACAGATTGGTATAGAAGTAAAATTTGTTGAGGGCATGCGGGTTACAGATACCGAGACGATGGATATCGTCGAAATGGTTCTTGCGGGCAAGGTAAACAAAGAGATTGTTGCCAATATCAACTCTGCCGGAGGGAAGGCGGTCGGCCTGTCCGGTAAAGACGGTGGGTTGATCTGCGCTGATAAAATGAAGGTGGCAAGAGATGCGCCTGAGTTGGACGTCCCGGAAATTATTGATATCGGACATGTTGGGCAGGTTCGGAAAATTAATACACAGATACTGGATGTGCTTGAGAGCGACAGGTTTGTGCCGGTGATTGCACCAGTGGGATACAATAAGGCAGAGAAGCAGAGCTACAACATCAATGCCGATCTGGTAGCAGGAGCTGTTGCACAGGCTCTGGGTGCTGCAAAGCTTGTTTTACTGACAGATGTGCCGGGCGTGCTGGATAAGAAAAAAGAACTTCGTTCCGGACTCTCTGCAGAAGAGGCCCGGCAGTGGATGAAGGATGAGACCATTTCAGGAGGCATGATTCCAAAGGTGAATTGCTGCCTTGATGCTGTTGAACATGGGGTTGGCAGGGCACATATCATCGATGGCAGGGTGCCGCATGCACTGCTGCTGGAGATTTTCACCGACGAGGGCGTCGGCACAGTTTTTACCGCCAGTTAACCGAAGTAATTAATTAGCACTTGCTAATATAATAATCACGGCTATAATACGCACATGCAAGAGATACCTGAAGCAAACATAAAGGATGCCGCACAAGGGCTGAGAGCCATTGCACATGAGCTGCGTCTGGCTGTTTTGTGTCATCTTATGAACGGGCCGATGTGCGTGCATGAGCTGATGGAAGCCACCGGATCCTCACAGTCCAATCTTTCGCAGCACCTGTCAAAGATGCGTATGCTTGGTCTGTTGATCAATGAAAAACGTGGTCAGCAAGTCTATTATGAGATTGCCAACCCTGCATATGGGGACATAGTGCATTCACTAAAGAAGATTTACTGTCCTGAGCTATGCATCAAAGAAAATTAAGTTACGTTTTTTTTGCTCTTAAATATGAGAAAAGTAGAATATAAGAATAAAGGAAAGGCTATGGGAAATTTGATCGAAACATTGCAGAGCAGGCGTAAGTGGGTATTCATCGTGATGCTGGCTGCGGTAGCTGTGGCTGGATGGCAGTTTCCAAATATCTCTATTGATACTGACCCTGAAAACATGCTCAGCTCCGAAGAGCAGGTCCGGGTTGATCACCATGCACTGAAAAAAGATTTTAAACTGGCTGACCTGATTGTGGTTGGTATTGTTGATGAAACAGATCCCAATGGCGTATGGCGTCCTGAAGTTCTTAAGCGTGTAGAAAAACTCTCTAAAAAAATTCAGAAGCTTGATGGCGTGATCAAGGTCGACACCATGTCCCTTTCAACCTCAGACACCATTGAGGCCGGTGGTGGCATGTTGGATATCCACACCATCATGAAAAAGGCGCCAAAGTCGCAAAAGAAGGCTGATAGATTAAAAGCCCAGGTTCTGAATAATCCATTGCTGGTGGAAAAACTGGCATCAAGTGATGGTCAGGGATTGGCGATCTATGTTCCGATTGAAGATAAGATGATCTCATATCGCGTGGCCACTGAAATTGAAGGCATTGTTGCCGATATCACCGGGGGTGAGGGTACGGAGCAGTATCATATTGCCGGCCTTCCAGTTGCTGAGGATACCTTTGGTCATGACATGTTCCTGCAGATGGCGATTTCTGCACCGCTGGCAGGTCTTGTGCTGATGATCATGCTCTGGTGGTTCTTCCGCCAGGGAATCTTTGTGGCCGCACCGATGATCGTGGCCATGGTTGCGGTGATTGTGACGATGGGAACACTGATCGGAACCGGCTTTAGCGTTCATATCATGTCATCCATGATTCCAATCTTTCTGATGCCGATCGCAGTGGTGAATTCGGTTCATATCCTCTCTGAGTTTTATGATCGTTATCAGAGCAATCAGGATGCAAAGGCTGTGCTGAGTGAAGTGATGGGGCATCTGTTCAAACCGATGATCTACACCTCCCTGACCACCATGATCGGTTTCGGCTCGCTGATGTTGACGCCGATCCCTCCGGTGCAAGCTTTTGGTATGTTTGTGGCACTGGGCGTGTTTGTTGCATGGCTGACCACGATTATTTTCGTTCCGGCATTCCTGCTCTCTTTTTCAGATGAGAAATTGAAAAAGATGGCCGAGGGTACCCAATCTGCAGACGAGAGTGCTCTGGGCAGTGCGCTGCCGAAAATCGGCCGGTTTGCATTGGGCAAGGCTCAAGCCATTGCGGCGGTGATGGCCGTGCTTCTGGCTACAGCAGCGTATGGTGTCAGCCTGATTCAGATCAATGATAACCCGGTGAACTGGTTCAAGGATGGCGAGAAGATTCGTGTGGCTGACAAGGCCATGAATAGCCATTTTGCAGGGACATACATGGCTTTCCTCCGCTTTAATGGTGAGCCGGATTCGATGAAAAATCCTGAGGTGGCACGCTGGATTGATGGCATACAGCAGCATATGGAAGCGCTTCCTGTTGTGGGTAAAACCACCTCGTATATTGATCTGGTTAAACGTGTGAACTGGGCGATGCATGAGGAGGATATGGCATTCTCCGTGGTGCCGGAAACCCGTGAAGAGATTGCTCAGTATCTCTTCCTGTTTGGCATGAGTGGCAATCCGCGCGATCTGGATCATTTTCTGGATTATGATCAGAAGAGTGCGGATTTATGGATGCAGCTCTCCAGTGGTGACAACCTGAGTATGCAGCAGGTGATTGATACGGCGGAAACTTATATCGCCAATCATCCGATGCCTGAAGGCATTTCGCATAACTGGGCCGGGCTTACTTATATTAATACCGTCTGGCAGGATAAAATGGTGGGCGGCATGATTGATTCACTGCTGGGTGCATTTGTGATGGTGGGTCTGTTGATGTTGATACTGTTCCGCTCTTTGGCATGGTCACTTCTGGCGATGTTGCCGTTGACGGTGACGATTGTTTTCTCATACGGATTTATCGGTTTCATTGGCAAAAATTATGACATGCCCGTGGCGGTTCTCTCTGCGCTTGCGCTAGGTCTGTCGATTGATTTCGCAATTCACTTTATCGCCCGTTATCGAGAGACGCGCCTGCGTTATAATACTCAGGAAGAGGCGATGGATGAGATGTTTGGTGAGTCTGCACGTGCACTGGCCAAGAATGCACTGATTGTATCGATCGGTTTCACGCCACTGCTGTTCGCACCACTGGTTCCTTATATTACCGTGGGTGTGTTGCTGGCATCGATTATGGCGCTTTCATGGGGTACAACCATACTGCTGTTACCTGCATTGATTCGGATTTTTAATGTAGGTGAAGGAAAAGAGTTCAAAGCTCAGCCGGAACAGGTATGAGGAAGGAGAATAAGATGAAAAAATTTAGTTTGATAAAAATTGGTCTGTTTGCAGCTTCTGCTGCACTGTTTTCCTATGCTCCTGTTGCTCAGGCGGAAGATGCCGCTTCGATCATGAACAAGGCACATCTGGCCAGTTATTATGCTGCTGATGATGGTAAAGCGAGTGTATATATGGAGATCATCAATCCTGATGGCGGCAAGAGAATTCGGGAATTCACCATTCTTCGCAA
>JBEQLD010000036.1:0-14756 GCA_040326115.1 Mariprofundaceae bacterium
GCTGGCCAGATTGATTGAGCATTTGAGTGGTCTTCCGGGTATTGGTCCAAAGAGCGCCATGAGGTTGGGTCTTAGCCTGTTAGGTAAGTCGGTTGATGATGTGAAGCAGTTGGCATCGTGTCTTGATGAGCTGCATGAAACCATGGGCTTTTGTGAACGTTGTGGAAGTTTTGCCGAGCAGGGGCACTGTGCCATCTGCGATAACCTGCGCAGGGATTCAAGTGTGATCTGTGTGGTTGAGCAGCCGGTGGATGTGTTGATGCTGGAGCGCGGCAGGGGATTCTCCGGTCATTATCATGTACTACATGGACGATTGAGCCCGATTGATGGCCTGGGTCCGGAACAGTTGCGCATCTCTTCTCTTGATAGCCGAGCGGCAGATAAGGAAGTTCGCGAGCTCATTCTGGCAACCAGTGCAACTGTTGATGGTGAAGCCACAGCCCATTTTCTTGCCCGTCGTTATTCAGCCAGTAATGTGAAGATATCCCGCATTGCCCGGGGTGTTCCTGAAGGTGGGGAACTTGAATATCTTGATGAATACACCCTCTCCCGCGCCCTGGATCAGCGGGTTGTCTGGGAGCAGCATGTATAGTCTTAATCATCTCTGGGTTTGGCTAGATGGTTTTGATACGAGTTTTTAAAACGCTGGTTTCACATGGCGGTAGCATGGCTATATCAGCTGTGGCATCCATTGTTCTCACGCCATTATTACTGTCTGTTTATGGTAAGGATGGTCTGGGTTCTTATTGGGTTGTTCTTTCCATTGTCTCAGTTATGGGGATGCTGGAGTTTGGTCTTTTAACATCTTCTTCAAGATTTTTTGCCGTGGCTATTGGAGGGGGGAAGGGACGTCTTTGGTCGAGTGTTGAGTCTCTTCTTAAGCGTTATGTTTTTGCTATTCTCACTCTGTTGGCTTTGGTGGCATCATTTGTCTATTTTTGGCTGATTGGGGATGTGGTTGGGATTGAAGATTCCTGGCGTGAAGATGCAAGCAATCTCTTTCTCTGTTTAACAGCTGTTCTGTTCTTATCTGTTTTCACCATTCCATTTGCTGCAAAACTTCAGGCATTTGAGCAGATTCAAACGCTCTATTTCGCTCAGTTTTTAAACGCATTATTTCGTTTAATCGCCAGCCTGGCGGTTGTATTAACTCAACACTCTTTGTGGTGGCTGGGTTTGGCTGCATTGCTTGCCACCGTGATTTCCAGTTGCTATCAAATTTATCATGCAAGGCAGTTGAATGATTTTCCGGATAATGGGGAAGGGGATGTGTTGTCCTGGAATGAGATGATGATGACCATGTTGCCACTTACAGTGATGATGTTGGGAGATATTCTCAGGTTTACAGTGGATAGTATGATCGTCGGTGCTTTTCTGGGGACTGCTCTGGTTGCCGTGTATGGCGTGGGATTTTTACCTGCAGAACTCCTTAAGCAGGCGATGGCCCCGTTTTCGCGTTTTTTCATGGTTTGGGCCAGTGCTGATGTGGGGAGAGAAGAGGGAGGACATCAACGGCTCTTTAAGTTTGCGCAGCACGCCGGGATTCCTATCGCCATTATGTGTGGGGCCACTGCGGCAAGTGCTCCTGTACTCCTGCGGCTCTGGATGGGAGATGATTTTGTCATGTCGGCAGCCCCGGTTTTGAGTGTTTTGCTTCTGGGTTTTCTTTTCGCACTACCTCAGACAGGAGTGACAGGCCATTTGATTGGGGTAGGCCAACAGTGGCCACTGGCATGGCTGACCCTGCTTGAAGGCGTCAGTAACCTGCTTTTGACTCTGGCTTTGGTGGTTCCATTGGGAGTGCTGGGTGTGGCCATTGGCACCTGTCTTCCGATGATTGTCAGTAAGGGCTTTATACAGCCATGGTTGCTTGCAAGGCACTGTGGCCTCTCATATTGGCATACCTGGGACCACCTCTTACGTCTGCCATTAATATGGGGCCTGGGTATTTATGCCGTTCTTGCATGGCCCGCATGGAATGTGTCATCCATTTGGGAGCTATTTGCATATTTGGCTCTGGCTGCTCTTATGGCCGGGGTGCCAGTCATGCGCCGGGTGCTGGTTGTCTGGAGGCTAAGGCATGGCAGCTAGAAGAGTTGTGTTGCAGGGGTGGTTCGGAATGAACAACTTTGGTGATGACCTGCTACTGGAAATCACTCTCTCTCATCTTCTGAAAACCGTTGATCATATTCATATAGATGTGATTGGAGAGGGAAAAACGCGTCCACCGTTTCTTCCTGCAAGTGTGGGTTATCTGCCTCGAGCCAGTCGAAAGTGGAGCTGGTTTCGTAAACGCTGGCTTCGCTCAGGATGTGACTGGGTTCTTTGCGGGGGCAGCATTCTGAAAGCAGATGTATTGCAACGTTTTATTGAGCCTGCCTGTCAGGTAAAAAAAGCGGGAGGCCGCGTGTTTTTACACGCAATCGGTTTAAGAGAGCATTTAGATGTAACGCCGGAGTTGCGCAGATTTATGAACCTGGTTGATGGCAGCTCTGTGCGAGAACAGGAGGGGTGGAATCTTCTTTCGCAACTTGGTTCGGTGGAGCTGGTTGCAGACCCTGTATTTGCAATGGAGATGCATTCCGGAGACGGTCACTCGGGGAGAGTTCTTATCGCACTGCGTGGAACTGAGGAGGCTGAATCATATATTGATGACTTCGCAAAACAGATTGTCTCCATGAAGGGTGAAATTACATCTATTGATGTGCTGGTCTGTTTTCCGCAGCAGGATATTCAGATCAGTAAGCGTCTTGTAAAAGCACTCGATGGTATGAACGTTCGCTTGATAGATGGTATTTCTGCAGTTGAGAAGGCGAATATGGTCGCGGCTGCAGACAGGGTGATTACCATGCGATTACACCCAGCCATTGTGGCATTAACTGCAGGAGTGATTCCATGGGTACTGGCTCCGGAACATAAACATAGGGCCCTGATGGAGGATATTGGTAAGCAGGAGTATCTTCTTGACTGGAATCAAACAGAACAAGCTCTGACAGAATTAACAGATGATAGTGTTGATATGGAAGCTTCCAGGCTTCAGGGGAGTCGTTCGCTTGATCTGTTAACAGGGTGGATTGCAGATGGTTGAGCAGGTAAGCGTCAGCGTTGTTATTCCGACATATAACGCCGCCCAGACGATCGAGCGGTGTGTTGAGGGGTTGAGAAAACAGAGTCTGATGCCTCTGGAGATTATTATTGTTGATAATGGCTCCAGTGATGCAACGGTGGATTATATTACATCTGTAATTAATGATTTCCCGTGCAAAATCCGGTTGTTGAATGAGGCGTCACGAGGTGCCGCTGCAGCGCGCAATTGTGGTGTTCGTGCTGCCAGTGGAGCCTGGATTGCTTTTACCGATTCGGATTGTATTCCGGATAAGCAGTGGCTCTCTTCAGGTTGTGACTTGATTAAAGAAAAGAACTGTCTGGCCATGGCGGGACCGGCTTGGGGAACAATGGAGGGAGATCTCTCAGCAAAGCTCCTGGGTCTGACAACACTGTCAGTTGGATGTGAAGATCATTGGCGGGAAGATGCTGGAGAAACAGGTATAAATGGTTTTGCATCAGCCAATTTCTGGATCAATAAATCGCTGTTTGATCAAGTGGAAGGCTTTGATGAATCGCTTACTGTAAGTGGAGAGGATTATGATCTTTGCGCTAGGGTATTTGAAACAGGTACAGCTGTTTATTACAGCACATCTTTAAAGGTCAGGCATATTCACCCGCTCGGGATCAAGACGCTTGCTGCCAAGGCAGTGAGTTATGGGAATGCCCATGGCATCCTGTTTGAGCGTTATGGACAACCCGGAGCCTATTTCGACTTTGTTGGTGGTTTCAGGAAGAAGTTCCCTTTCCGGAAAAAGTTATGGATTAACCTTGTCTCAGCAGATAAAAAAATGATGGTATTGTTGATGTTGGGGATCGTGTGGCCTCTCTTTTTATTGCTGGCGCTGTTTTATCCTTTCGTTCCTGCCCGTTTTTTGCAACGAAGGGCAAAGGAACTTGGTGAGTGTTTGAGCCTGATGGATGCTTATTTCATGGGTTGGCTGCTCATTCTTCGCTCTTTGGCATTTACCGTTGGGCGTATTCAAGGGAGCAGTCTTCATGTGTGGGTTTTGTGATCGTGGCCAGTGATATGACATGTAGATGGCGCTCATTCAGAAAGGTGATTGGATGAGTCATCCCCTTCAGGTTTCAATATTAATTATTACGCGTGATCGTCGGGAGATGCTCGGACGCTTGCTTGGCGATCTGCATAAGCAAAAATATGAAGGTGAATTTGAGATTGTAGTGGTCGAAGAGACGGACTCTCCAAAGGCACCTGATGGTGTCTCCTATTTTTCACATCCGATGCGTAACAAAGGCATTGCGTTTGCCAGAAACATGGCACTTGAACATGCGAATCACGATCTTCTGGTGTTTGTCGATGATGATTGCCGGGTTGAACCGGAATGGCTGTCACGACTGGTAGCTGTTTTTTCAGATGCATCTGTGTTGGGTGTGCAGGGCGGTGTCACTGTGCCGGAAGAGACCAACGCTATTGGCTGGGCGGAGAGTTTGCTTGGTTTTCCAGGCGGCGGTGTGACTCGAATTCATGAGGCGGCCGGGCATGTTCAGAACACATTGGAGATTTCAACGCTGAATGCTGCTTACCGAAAATCCGCTGTTCAGAAGGTAGGCGGTTTTCCGGCAGAAGCCCGGTTTGGTGGTGAGGATTATATTCTGGCCAAGCGTGTCTCAGAGCATGGAGAGTTACAATTTGTGCCGGATGCTGCTGTTCAGCATGAGGCGAGGGGAAGTGTTGTTGCGATCTGGCACTGGTTTGTCCGGCGTGGCAGGGCTGAGTTTGAGTTGTGGCGAGGTGGTCTGGCACCGGAAGGTTTTGGCGCGTGGATGTTGCGAGCCTCTCTTACCATGAAATTGATTCCGCTTGTTCTATTGAGTTTCTGGACTGCCTGGCCATTGCTGGGAATGATTGTGTTAATGGCCATCATCAATATGTGGCGCTACCGCTGGGTACTCCATGAATCAAAAATTCCAAATGCTTCCTGGTGGTGTTTGCCGTGGGTACGCCTTTTGATGGGAGTGGCAACGGATTTCGGCAGGCTTCGGGCATGGCTAAAATGGTGATGCGTGTTGCCTATGTGTCGCAGTTTGCGAGCGTTGTCGGTGGCGGTGAACACTCACTGATGGAGTTGATCACTCATCTGCCGGATTCCATCCAGCCTGTTCTGGTTGTGCCTGAAGCGGGGGAGTTAAGCAGGAAGGCCGAGGCTGCGGGAATTGCTGTGCACTACCTTCCTATGCCGAAGATTGGATTCAGGAGTATTCCGGCTTTATGGCAATGGCGTTCATGGTTGAAGAGAGAGTCATTTGAGATTGTGCATGCCAATCAGTCACGGGCAGCATTTTATGCCGGATGCGCTGGTTTGGGCAGAAAAACAAAAACTGTGTTTCACTGCCGGATTGCTGAAAGGGATCGGCGACTGGACGGCATACTCATGCGTTTGAGTGATGCGATTGTCTGCAACAGCAGGGCTGTGTCTGAGCGTTTTGAAGCATTTACGGGAAAATTACAGGTCATCTATAACGGCGTGAGCAGTCAACAGGAGTCGGTTGATAACAGTGAACCACTTCCTGAAGGGATTCGACTTTTGCTTTTTGTCGGACGCCTCTCTGCTGAAAAACAACCACAACTGGCACTGAAACTCTTTGAGCAACTGGCCGGGAAATTTGATGATCTTCATTTAGCACTGGTGGGTGGTGATGATCCATATAACCCTGAGTTTTCCAAATCTATCAGGGAGTCTGTCTCACATTCGACTTTTGCTTCCCGCATTCATCTGCCGGGAGCAGTGGACTCTGTGGCAGCATGGTATCATCAGGCAGAGCTACTGATTCTGACATCAACTCATGAGGGTTTTGGCAGGGTGCTGGTTGAAGCGATGGCTGAAGGCGTGGTGCCGATAGCTTTTTCAGTCGGCGGCGTGCCGGAGGTTGTCGAGGATGGCGTGCAGGGCCTGTTGGTGGGGCCGGATGACACTGCTCATATGGGCCGATGCGTAGAGCAACTTCTGCAGGACAAACCGTTACGACTGCAGATGGCAGAAAAGGGTAAGGTTCGTGCATTGCGTTTTTCTATTCAGCAGCATGTCGATCAGGTTTGTGGCGTGTATAATAAGCTGTTGTCAGGAACAGACTCATGAGAGACGCAACAGACAGCCGGAATATTCCTTTATGTATAGACCTTGATGGCACATTGATTCTGACAGATTTACTTTGGGAATCACTGATAGCTTTAGTCAGAACCAAGCCTTTAATTTTATTTTTTCTACCATTCTGGTTGCTAAAAGGGAAAGCGTATTTTAAGCGACAAATTGCCAAACATGTTTCGATCAACATGAGTCACCTTCCTTACCGACAGGAATTGATAGACCACATTCAACAAGAATCAAGCAAAGGTAGAGAGATTGTTTTGGCGACAGCCAGTGACGCTGTTTTGGCCAATGCTGTTGCAGAGCATTTGGGTTTTTTTGACAAGGTTCTTGCCAGTAATGGGGAACTAAATTTATCAGGAAAAAACAAATCGAATGAACTCGTAAAACTTTATGGGGATCAGGGCTATGAATATGCCGGGAATTCCAAGGCAGACATGGAAGTCTGGCTTCATGCTAAATGTGCTATTGTCATCAATAGCAGTTCCGGATTTATTGATCAGGTAAGACAAATCACAGAGGTCAGTCTTCGTATGGTGGATAAAAAAAATATCGTCTCTTTGATCTGGCGTTCTGCGCGGCCTCATCAATGGGTTAAAAACATACTTGTTTTTGTGCCTCTGTTAGCGGCGCACCAGTTAGACGACCCAGCGATGATATTTCAGTCGCTATTGGCTTTTGCCTCTTTTTCTCTATGTGCTTCGAGTGCATATTTTTTGAATGACCTTATGGATCTTGAGTCAGACAGGAGCCATAGTAAAAAGTGCAGCAGGCCACTTGCATCAGGGCTTTTATCAATACCTGCTGGCATCTTTGCAGCTGTTATGTTGTTGGCTGCAGCCAGTGCGCTGGCGGTTACGCTGCCCGTTGAATTTCAGCTTGTTTTACTGCTCTACTACCTACTGACTTTTTTATACTCCTTTACTTTGAAATCCCGGTTGTTAGTTGATGTATTCACCCTTGCAGCTCTTTATACGCTACGTATTTTTGCCGGTGGTGTTGCCATAGGCGTTGTGCTCTCTCAGTGGTTGCTGGCTTTTTCAATGTTTCTGTTTCTCAGCCTTGCATTTATCAAACGCTATGCCGAACTTTCCGAATTGCCGAAGGATGGAAAAATTGAGATTAGAGGGCGAGATTATACCGCTTCCGACATGAATCACCTGGCAACTCAGGGGGTTGTGAGTGGATATTTGGCCAGCATTATTCTGGCGCTATATGTAAACAGCCAGGAGGTTTTACAATCCTATTCTCAACATGAGATTCTCTGGTTCCTTCCGCCTCTCTTTCTCTATTGGATTAGTCGAACATGGATGATAACCCAGCGTGGAAAAATGCATCATGATCCAATTGTGTTCGCACTAAGAGATGGGATCAGCTATGTCATACTGGTGATGTTTGCAGCCGTGGTGTGGTTGGCGATATGAATGATTGGACAGGCCGGGGTTCGCAAACAGCTCAGGAAGAATCCGATATAGGAATCCAAAACATATCCCGTTCGATTGAGCTATGGTCTCTACTGGGCGTTGTATTGGTCACAGCAGTGTTGCGATTACTGATTTTGGGAGGAGATGCCCGGATTATTCCGACTGATGGCACCAGCTTTATGGAAATCGCTAAAAACATTGCGAATAATTTTTCCTTCTATCATTCAACATTTACGCCTGGTTATCCGATGTGGGTTGCACTTTTTCAAAAGTTAACCGGTGTGGAGTGGGTCGTAGCAGGTCAATGGACATCATTTATATTTTCAATGTTACTGCTGCTCCCCCTTTATAGTATTTTCAGGCGTTGTGTCTCTGTTCCCGGAGCGATTTTTGGGCTGCTGTTTTATGCCTGTTTACCACTTTGGGTAGAGTTTGGAAGTGAAGCCCAGACAATGGCAGTTGGTTCTTTCTGGTTTTTTCTTGCCTTTGCATTGTGTTTGCGAGCCGTGACCCATCATGATAATCGAATCGTTGTATTACTGGCTGCCGGAGCATCGCTTGGGCTGGCTGCTTTGACGCGCCCGGAGTTGCTTGTGGCAGCGCTGGTTTTTCCTCTCTGGATGATCTATCGCAGCAAAGAAAAAAGTTTGATGGCCAGGCCATGGCTGGTTTTACTGGCCTGTTTTACTGTTTATGCACCTTATGTAGTCATGTTGCATGATCATACTGGCGATTGGAAAATTTCGATGAAAAGTGAAATTACCCAGCAAAATGCAATGGCTGTTGGTCAACAAAATTTCCATGAAGCCAGAGAACAAAACCTGCAATCTTCATCGGAGAAGTTTTCAACCGGATTATTGTCTTTCTGGCTATCTGACCCATTGGCAACATTAAAGCGAATCGCGACCAATGGTTATTTGATGCATGAATATATGTGGCCAGAGCAATTCCCTGTGATGTTAACTTTTTTTCTGGCATTGGGGCTGGTCGTTTCCAGAAGCCAAAATATGGACGTTCTCTGGGTTGTTAGTCTGGTCTACCTGCCCAGTGCCACCTTCCTTCTTGATGCAAGAATCATGCTACCCTGGGCGACGCCTTTTCTCGCATGGGCTGGAGCAGGAGCATGGTTTTTACTACAAAGAAATCGTTTGATTGGTTCGGCTGTGGTTGCCTGTGCTGTGATATTGTTGATGGGATCGGCTCTGCACAGCATGCGACAGAGTAATGAAGATATAGCTGCCCGATATGCGGGAGACTGGTTGAGGGGTGAGACAAACAAGGCAGAGGGATATGTCTGGAGTCGCAAACCATGGGTAGCTTTTTATGCTGGCATGAAGCACCGTCAGCTACCTCGTGATGCAGAGCTTGATCTGTTTGTTCAGCCGATGAGCTCAGGAGACTGGCTGGTAGTGGATAGCAGGCACTTTTCTAAGGCTCGCCCTATGGTCTATACACAGATATTTGCTGGGAAAGTGCATCCCCGACTCATATTAATACATCAATTTAAAGGCCCCGATGGACATATGTTAAATCTTTATCAATTAGGAAAAAAGTGAAAATAATTCAAATAATCGAGACGCATTTATGCAGCCATTAGATCGTCAAACGATTGCGCACTGTCTTATGGAATCTGCAAAGAGTGTTAAAGGTTTGCAGGGAATTAAGAATCGATACCGTCCGTATGTCTGCCCGTTGGTAGAGATTGTCGAGCAAATTCCCGATGGTGCGAGTTTGTTTGATGTGGGATGTGGAAGTGGAACGCTGCTACACTTAGGCAAGCAGTTTCGGCATGTAAAAAAAGCAAGCGGGTATGATATCTCTCCGAGTGCAGTAGAAGCATCAACAGTATTTGAAAATATAAATGTTCAGCTATTGTCAGTAGGTGATCCACTGCCATCACTTTCAGGTTACGATGTCATTTCAGTGGTTGATGTATTGCACCACATACCTGTTGACCAACAAGATGAGTTTATAAGTGAAATCATCAAGCTTATGGATGTGGGCTCTGAACTGTTGATCGCTGATATAAATGCAGAGAAGAAGGTGGGCGCTTTTCTTAATTGGATTCATGATCTTCTGCTTGCCAGGGAGTGGGTCCACCCTTCAACACCGGCAAAGGTAGAGAGTCTGATTTCGAAGCTTGGTTGTGAGGTTTTACACTGTTCTTTGCACAGGACACTTTGGTATCCGCATTTTATTATGAAAGTTAAAAAAGTAACGGAGTCTCAATGACTTTGGCAACTAAACATCTGTTGATCGATGGGCGTGAATTTGTAACAGATAGACGAACTGGTATCGGCCGTTTCCTTGAAGGGCTACTGCTTGCCGTTACAGAGGTGCACCGCCAGTGGTGTGTACGGGTTCTGCTTAGCCCGGACTGTACGCTTCCGAATTCCCTGAAGGAGAGAGTGGAAGTGATTTCTGTTAAGGATTCGGGAGATGCTTTGTTTGGACGTGAATGTTCAAGACTGTCTGCCGGTGCTGATCTCTTTCTCAGCCCATATCCGAAACTTCCTCTTGCCAAATTGCACTGTCCGATGATTCATACTGTGCATGACGTGCTCTATCTGACGCATGAGGTCTATCGTGGAAGCTGGCTTAAATGCTGGTTGTCAAAGCAGCGTTTGCGCATGGCTTTGAATCAAACAGATCTAACATGGTTTGATTCCCGTCAGACTGAACGTGAATGCGAAGAGCTGTTTGGTAAAACTCAGCATGCGAAGATTCGTTATCCAGCGATTGAAAGTGCATTCGTGGAAGATGGCGATGGTCGTAGTAATAAACGCGACTATTTTTTATATGTTGGCAATGGATTGCCACACAAAAATCTGGATGTGGTTTTGCATGCCCTTGAGGGGATGGAAGGCACGCTCAAATGTGTAGGTGTGAAGCCTGAATTTACTGATGCATTGCTGGCTAAATATCCCGGCGTTCAGGACAAGGTTGAGTTCCTTCAGGGCATTGATGATGCGGCACTGCTTACTCTTTACCGTTCGGCACTGGCTTTGCTTATGCCCTCAACGGCAGAGGGTTATGGTTACCCGCCGCTGGAGGCTCTTGCCTGTGGTACGCCTGCGGTTGTTGCTGATATTCCGGTATTGAAGGAGACAACGGGTGGCTTTGCCATGTATTGTCTGCCTGACGATGTGGATGGCTGGCAGGCAGCCATGAGTCAGATTCAAAAGGGTATTCATGAAGATACACAGGCTGAACCATTGGCAATATGGATTGGCGAGCGGCAGGGTGTTACAGGTTGGCAGCCACACATCCGGGATATGGAAGCAGTGATGGAGTCCAACTGATGTGCGGATTTGTCGCAATCAGAGGGAAGAGTTCCCGGCATGAGCTGAATATCATGGCTGCGGCGGTTGAGCAGCGTGGCCCGGATGATCATGGCGAATGGTTTTCTGAATCCTTCTCGGCCATTCATCACCGCCTCTCCATTATTGGTCCTGATGAAAGAGGGAGACAGCCATTTGTGGCTGATGGCGTCACCGTTCTGTTTAACGGCTGTATCTATAATTACAGAGAGCTGAAAAAATCACTGGAAGAGGATGGTATTACTTTTGTATCGGACTCCGATACTGAAGTGCTGCCTCATCTCTATCGCAAGTTTGGTATGGGCATGTTTGCGCTACTCAATGGCATGTTCTCCATTGTTTTATGGGATGCACGGGATGAACTGCTGATTGTTGCCCGCGATGCATTCGGAGAGAAACCACTGTTTGTCTGCGAACAGAATGGGCGCATTGGTCTGGCTTCTACACTTAACGCCTTTGAAAAAGGTGATTGGACGCTTACCCCAAACATCCGGGCAGTAGGTGATCTGTTGCGTTATATGCGCATCGAAGCGCCTGAAACCCTTTATCAGGAAGTCAGCCAGCTACCTGCCGGCTGTTATGCTGTTGCAGGCAGAGGCGAGTCGCTGAATGTGCGGCGTTACTTTTTTCTGCCTGAACCGGATCAGCCGCAGGATTTGGCGCCTGAGGAGATTGAGGGTGAAATTGAGCATCTGATTGATGATGCCTTCCAACTTCGCATGGTCTCCGACAAACCTCTTGGTATTTTTCTTTCCGGTGGTGTGGACTCTTCTCTTATTGCGGCATCACTTGCACGCCAGTCAAACAAGCCACTGCACACCTTTGCGGTTCGTTTTGCCGATGCCAGCCCGGACTATGATGAGAGCGGCTTTGCCAAAATAGTGGCAGAGCATGTAGGTAGCGAACATCAGGTGCTTGAAGTGACTGCAGATGCCCATCAGGTACTGAATGACCTCGCCTCTGCATTTGATCAGCCGGTCATGAACAGCGCTGCACTGCCTACCTATCTGATCAGTCAGGCGGCCAAACCTTATGTGGACGTGGCACTCTCCGGGGTGGGTGGTGATGAGCTGTTTGGCGGCTACCCGCGTTATCTTGGCATGGCATGGCATGAGCGGCTGAGAAAGGTTCCCGGGCGGGGCGTTATGCATGCCGTTGTTTCAGCTCTCGGCGATAGTGGATCAAGCCGAAACCTGCGTGGACGGCTGCGGCGTTTTCTGCAGGGGCTTGATCTGAGTAGTGCGGATGCCTATCGCATGTGGATGCAGACAACAGATTCAACGGCTTCTGATATGATGAGTATTGAGCCTGAAGCCAGACATGGGCACTGGCCATCGGCAGCCACATCCATGGGTGGACTTGCCGGTTTGCAGGATCGTTTTGGTCCGGTCAATGGGGCAATGGCATATGATATTCTTACCTATCTTTCCGATGATCTGCTTGCAGTCGGAGACCGGATGAGTATGGCGCATGCTCTGGAGCTGCGTGCCCCGTTCCTTGATACACGGCTGCTCTCTTCTGTTTTGACACTTCCGGCGAACAGCAAGGTGACGGGTTGGCCCTGGGAAGAGAAATTGAAAATGATGTTGAAACAGATCGCAGCACGTCAGCTTCCAGCTGAAGTGGTATACAGGCCAAAACAGGGATTCATGGCGCCGGTTAAACACTGGCTGCGCAGTGATCTGGCCGGAGATGTTCAGGCCATGGTAGATGGCACTGGCGATAGCGGGGCATTGGCTGACCTGATTCGCCCCGGCTTTATTCGTGCCCAGTGGGAGGCGCATCAACAGGGCCATGATCGTTCTGATATTCTATGGGGATTGCTGTTGATGGATCGCTGGATGCAGCAGCATAACTGGTCGTCCATGGGCGAACTGTTGGGAGATAGCCATGCCAGCTAATCTTGCAGACGAGCTATTAGATGAAGGCATGAACCTTCTTGTTGTTTCCGATGTCTCTGCCGAGCAGGTACTCGGTGGAGCTGAACGGATGTTGACTCAGCACCTGCTCGCACTGAGCAAAGCAGGACATCGGGTCACGCTGCTTACCCGTCAGCCGGACGAAAATGCACCCTTGCAAGTCACGGTGTGTGGCGGCGTTACCGAATATCGTCTGCCTTATCATGGCCATCGTGGGTGGCAGGGTCTGAAGCAGCTCAGGCAGGAAGCGGGCAAGTGGTGGTTGGAACACAGTAAAGAGTTTGATGCTGTTATTGCCGAACAGCCTTTTACCATGTGGGCCTTGATTAAGGCCGGTTGCAACCTGCCAAGGCTACAGGTCTGTTATTCGTTTGCTTTTGAAGAGTACCTGACTCGCCATGCTGGCCGTTGGAATATTAAAGACAGAATCGTGGCCATGAGCATGCGGTATCTGGAGGGCACTATCTATCGTAGTGCCAGCGGGCTGTTGGTACTCAGCCGTTATACGCAGCAGCGTATGCAGGAAGTATTCGGTCTTGGTAGTGAGAGGATAACGATCAGTCCCGGTGGTGTGGATCTGCCGAACTATCCTGAAATGTCACATGCAGAGATGCGCAGAGAGCTTGGCTGGCGTGGCCCTGTTGTGGTCACACTGCGTAATCTGGTACCACGTACAGGGGTAGATCTGTTAATTGGTGCAGCAGGGCTGCTTAAAGATAAGCTACCAGAACTTCACTGGTGTATTATTGGACAGGGAGCAATGCTGAAAGAGCTGTGTGTGCAGGCGGAGGCTTTGGGCGTGGCAGACCGGGTTGAGTTTACCGGTTACCTTGCTGAAGAGGAGGTCAAGAGACGGCTCTTTGCAGCTGATCTGTTCATGCTTCCGACACGTGATCTTGAAGGGTTCGGGTTGGTGACACTTGAGGCTAATGCCTGTGGGTTGCCGGTGATAGCAACACCCGTGACAGCTAATAAAGAGGTGGTTCCTTCGCTGCCATTGAATCGTTTGGCCGATGCTGTGACAGCACCAGCACTGGCCGATGCTGTGCGTTCCATGCTGGTCGATGCATATGATGAAGCATCCCGGGAACTACTGCGTTCCACTGTCGAAGAGAAGTATGCGTGGAAACATCATGATGCTGACTTTGTCCGGGATGTTGAGGAATTAAAGAGCTAATGTGTATCCTGAACCTTATTGTGCCTGTGGATCATACATATAATCGGTATGTTCCATGAATCATCCTCACAAACTGAGAGAGAAGTGCCCTTGCTGCGAGACAATGGCTCAGGAATCTTTTTCAAGATACCAGTTGCGTTATTTGAAGTGCGTCCATTGCGGCCTCTATTTTAGTTCAGTTCCTGCCGATCAACTTGATACCTATCTGAATTATGCTGAAACTTTCAGCAGTGAGTGGAGAGGTGAAGGGCGTAAAGAGGTATTTACTGAGGTATTGAGTCAGGTGAAAGGTGAACCATGCGGAAAATTGCTTGATGTTGGCTGTGGCGGGGGGCTGATGCTGGTACTTGCAAAAGATCATGGCTGGA
This sequence comes from Mariprofundaceae bacterium, assembly GCA_040326115.1. Lineage (GTDB taxonomy): Bacteria > Pseudomonadota > Zetaproteobacteria > Mariprofundales > Mariprofundaceae > WSZY01. The sequence continues at coordinate 14,424 of JBEQLD010000036.1, forward strand.
ATGTGTATGGAGTGGAGCCGGGGATGGGCGAAGATGCGTGGGCTTTTGAAGATGTGCGGATGAGAATTAGCCACACAATTGCAGAAGCTGGTGGAGAGGCTGAATTTGATGCTGTTACGGCAGTCAATGTGATTGATCAGGTAGCGGAACCATGGGTGTTGCTGCGTCAGTCTGCCCAGAAGCTGAAAGCAGATGGAATGCTGGTTATTCGCATTCCTAATTTTACCGTTCAGTTCATACTTCACAAACTGGCAGTGCTGCTTCCGAAAAAGCTCGGCTCACGCCTGCTATCGTCGGTGGTTATGCATGAGTTTGGTCTTGGTCGAAAAGCAC
>JBEQLD010000037.1:0-14745 GCA_040326115.1 Mariprofundaceae bacterium
CCCAGTAACAAATAGCACTAAACACAAAATAGAAAACAATTTCAGGCATGACTTCTTACTTACGTTTAACCGCACAAAAAATCGTTCCGAGTTATTCATAGATAGCCCCCTTCCCAGTAGCTGTATATCTTGAGGAGAATCAATAGAAATATTCTATTGATTGGCAGAACAAATGCGAGCCTTCCCCTCAGAGATAGTTATGGTTATAGACCACCTTTTTAAGAGGTGCAAATTTGCATCTTCATCAGTCACGCCTAAGCTATTGCACTACATGGAGGGGAAAATGGCACTTTTCTCAGATCAGGACAGGCTCTCAGCAGCACGCAAACTTTTTGAGTATGTCGGAAGGCTCATCAACACCCGCATCTCGGTTCGTTTGTGGGATGGTTCGATGGTTCCACTGGGTAGTGATGCCGATCCCCGCTACTTTATTTCAATAAGTGGCCCCGGAGTTCTGGGCGCACTGCTGCGCAAACCGACCTATGAAAACCTTCTGTTTCAATATGCCAATGGATATATCGATATTCATGGTGACCTGATCGATTTTGCTGCGGTTGCTCGCGAGAAAAGACCCAGAGAGAAATTCAAAAACATCAGCAAGCTTCAGATACTCAAGCAGGCTTTCCCGCTTTTCCTTGCACCCGCTGAAAAAATAAATGTTGAGCACAAATTCCAAAACGATGCGATTGGTCGCAATGAATCACGTCGGGACAATAAAGAGTTCATCCAGTTTCATTATGACGTCAGCAATGAATTCTACGCGCTCTTTCTTGGCAAAGAGATGCAGTACTCCTGTGGTTATTTTACGGAGCCGGACAACTCCATTGATCAGGCCCAGTTTGATAAGCTGGATATGATCTGCAAAAAGCTTCGTTTGAAGCCGGGCGAAAAGATGCTTGATATCGGTTGTGGCTGGGGTGGTCTGATCTGTCATGCAGCACAGCATTACGGTGTTCAGGCTCACGGCGTGACGCTGTCGCAGAAACAGTTTGATTTTGCCACTGCAAAAGTGAAAAGGCTCGGCCTTGAAGATCAGATCAGGATCGAGCTACGTGATTACGCCACGCTGGATGGCACATATGACAAGATCTCCAGTGTCGGCATGTTCGAACACATCGGCATTGCCAACATGCCCCACTACTTCCAGAAGATTAATTCACTGCTGCGGGATCGTGGTATCCTGATGAATCACGGCGTCTCAAGAAAAGCAAAAAAAGATCGCCGTGCAGCCAAAAGAATCCGCCCGGAACGTCGTCTGCTATTAAAGTATATTTTTCCAGGCAGTGAACTGGACAATGTAGGTCATACGATTGATACGATGGAGCTGAGCGGGTTTGAAGTCCACGATGTCGAGGCGTGGCGCGAACACTATGGCCTGACCACCAGGCACTGGTATCGGGAGCTGATGAATCGGAAAGATGAAGCCATCGGCTTTGTCGGTGAAGAGAAGTTCCGCATGTGGGCACTCTATCTGGCTGGCGTCTCCATCGGCTTTGCCAGTGGCTCCATGCATATCTGTCAGGTAGTGGCGACCAAGCGAAGCAAAGGGCCATCCGAGCTTCCGTTGACCCGTGCCGACCTCTATCAGTAACCGTTATGAAAAACGGTAGATTACTTTAACTGCTCAACATCCCGAACGGCACCCCTGTCTGCCGAAGTAGTCATTGCCGCATAGGCTTTTAGTGCCTGTGAAACGACTCGCTCGCGGCCGACCGGCTTCCATGCATCCGCACCCTTAGCTTCCATCGCCACGCGACGAGCAGCCAGCACATCATCAGAAACCGCCAGATTGATAGTGCGGTTGGGAATATCGATCTCGATGGAATCACCCTCTTCGACCAGACCAATCGCACCACCTTCTGCGGCTTCTGGTGAAGCGTGACCAATAGAGAGTCCTGATGTGCCGCCTGAGAAGCGTCCATCGGTCAGAAGCGCGCAGACTTTGCCCATGCCTTTGGATTTCAGGTATGAGGTCGGATAGAGCATCTCCTGCATACCCGGCCCGCCTTTCGGGCCCTCGTAGCGGATGATCACTGTATCTCCTGCTTGAATTTTATCATTCAGAATGGCGCTCACGGCATCATCCTGCGATTCAAACACGCGTGCTCTGCCGGTGAATGTCCAGATCGACTCATCCACACCTGCGGTTTTTACAATACAGCCACGCTCAGCAATATTTCCGAAAAGCACAGCAATACCGCCCTCTTTGGAGTAAGCATGCTCCATATCACGAATGCACCCTTCGGCACGATCCGTATCAAGGGATTTCCAGCGCTCGGACTGGGAAAAAGCCACCTGTGTCGGAACACCGCCCGGTGCAGCCCGATACATTTCGCGAGGCTCGGAATTGGCCTCATTGGTCACATCATTGGCATCGAGTGATTCACCCATGCTCGCTGCATGCACGGTTGGCAGGTCACGATGAATCAGACCACCCCGGTCAAGCTCGGCCAGAATGCCGATCACACCGCCTGCACGATGCACATCTTCCATATGATAGTGTTGTACCGCAGGGGCTACCTTGCAGAGGTTCGGTACCTTGCGACTCATGCGATCAATATCTTTCATCGTAAAATCCACACCGGCTTCGTGAGCGCAGGCCAGGAGATGCAGCACAGTGTTGGTGGAGCCACCCATGGCGATATCCAGTGCCATCGCATTCTCAAAGGCTTCAAAAGTCGCAATCGAACGAGGCAGTGCTGAAACATCTTCATTTTTATAATAACGTTCACAGAGAGCTACAGCAGTCCGCCCGGCCTCAAGAAAGAGCTCTCTTCGATCAGCGTGCGTTGCCAGAAGCGAGCCATTGCCCGGCAGTGCCAGGCCCAGGGCCTCAGCCAGACAGTTCATGGAGTTGGCGGTAAACATACCTGAGCATGAACCACAGGTCGGGCAAGCGGAGCGCTCCACAGCAGCCACATCCTCATCCGACTCATCCGGATTGGCAGCCATCACCATCGCATCCACCAGATCAAGATGCAGTTCACGGTTGTTTAACGTAACTTTACCCGCTTCCATCGGGCCACCTGAAACAAACACAGCAGGAATATTCAGGCGCAGAGCGGCCATCAACATTCCCGGAGTAATTTTATCACAGTTGGAGATACAGACCATGGCATCGGCCGTATGGGCATTGACCATATATTCAACCGAATCGGCAATCAGATCACGGCTGGGAAGAGAGTAGAGCATACCGCCATGTCCCATCGCGATGCCATCATCAATAGCAATCGTATTGAACTCTTTAGCTACCCCGCCGGCAGCTTCAATCTCACGTGCCACCATCTGCCCGATATCTTTCAGATGCACATGGCCCGGCACAAACTGGGTAAAAGAGTTAACCACAGCGATGATTGGTTTATCAAAATCATCATCTTTCATACCGGTAGCGCGCCAGAGAGAGCGGGCTCCAGCCATATTACGACCATGTGTGGAAGTGCGTGAACGATATGCAGGCATGTTTTACCTCTCAAACATGATGAATTGGGTGCGCACTGTAATACCTACAGATAGCAGATGCGAATGATAAATGAAATTCTCGGGCAGCTGTTTAGACGGCCTGCAGTACTCGAATCAGCTGCGCTTTCAATTTAGATCCCAGCTCACCCAGCTCCGGGTATTTTGACAGGCCTGAGGCCAGTGTCGGATCAGAAATTTCGACATGTACTTCATCTGACAGATCCTGGCGAATTACAATATCAGATGACACCACACCCAGGTGGGGTTCAACATCAATCGCCTTTCCTGCCAGCACTGAGTGACACACAGCAAGCATTCGGCAGGGAGCCATCGCACTTCTGTTTATAACCTTCGTAACATCCGTATCGCTTAACACCTTAAATCCGTTTGCTGAAAGAGCCTTGTTCACTGCACCAACAGCCTCATCAACACTCATATCCAACCGTTTACCAAAACCACTTTTAGTATAAATGATATCACCACTTACCGAATCATCAGATCCGGCCATGCTGATCTGCTCCCGGCTGTGCTGCCGCTGAACATCTTCAACAGAGCGCTTAAAATGCTGCCTTTCAGCCTCACCAGTAAAGGTTAACCCCTCTTTTTTGATACGCATCGAAGCCATGAAGATTAATGCCAATGCAAGACAACAGGCCAATATCAACAGTGAAAGAATCATCATACTTCCCAAAGCAAACTCCTATAGCGGGCATTTTCAACTCAATAAAACCGGATTGTTATCCCATTGCTGATAACATAGCAACATCAGGCATGAATACAAACCCCCTAAAAACGAGTGTAGTAATTGACATTGTCTCCACTCCTTCCGAAACTCTGGCTATGAGTATAAACACAGGTACGAAAACACTGCTGGACCAACTTTACGATACTCCCGAAGAAACCATTGTTGAACAGATTCAGGAACTAAAAGATGAACTTGCTGATCAGGTTCTGATTCTTGGTCATCACTACCAGCGCGAAGAGGTGATTGGCTTTGCCGATATTACCGGTGACTCACTCAAGCTTGCGCAAGAAGCTTCTGAAACCAAAGCGCCCTATATTATATTCTGTGGTGTTCATTTTATGGCAGAGACTGCAGACATTCTCACGAATGATGATCAGATCGTTATTCTTCCTGACCTTGCTGCCGGGTGTTCCATGGCCGACATGGCTGATATCGAGCAGGTATCCCGCTGCTGGCAGGAGCTCTCCGAAGTGCTCAACCCTGAGGTGAGCGTCACCCCTGTCACCTACATCAACTCAACAGCTGCCTTAAAAGCCTTCTGCGGGGAACATGGCGGCATTGTCTGCACATCTTCCAACTGTCAGAGAATTTTGGAGTGGTCCTGGGGCAATCGTGAAAAGGTTCTTTTCTTTCCCGATCAGCATCTGGGTGAAAACAGTGCGCTTGCCATGGGCGTTTCCGAAGATGATATGATCATCTGGGATCCGGCCCTGCATCTGGGTGGAAACACTGCTGAAGCGATTGAGAATGCGAAACTCATTCTCTGGAAAGGCTTCTGCTCTGTGCACCAGCTTTTCAAAGCCGAACACGCAGATACCATGCGTAACAATCATCCTGAGATTAAAATTCTTGCGCATCCGGAATGCTCGCGTGAGGTGTGTGAAACATCTGACTTTGTCGGCTCCACTGAAGCAATCATTCAGCATGTCACCAAAGCTCCATCAGGCAGCAAATTTGCCATTGCGACTGAGCTGAATCTGGTGAACCGGCTGCGTATTCAGTTCCCTGATAAACCCATATGGTTCCTCTCTCCCATGGTCTGTATGTGTTCAACCATGTTCCGCACAGACCCGCAGCATCTCTGCGCCTCACTCATTGCCATTCGTGACAACAGAGATTTGAACCGGATCACTGTACCTGCAAACCAGAGTCGCTGGGCTAAACTTTCTCTCGAAAGGATGTTGAACTTTGTTTAATCATTATGTCAAACTAAGCCTGTCGCTTCTTCTATCACTCGCCTTGATTGGAACTGCCACTGCTGCTGAAACGATCCAGAGTGCCCGGCAGAAGCTGGAGACATTCAATCAGAGCTCAGACCATGCTTTTGCACCTGCCACTGCTGCCAAGGCGCAAGCCTATCTGGGCGCGGCCATGCTTGCTGCAGAAGAAGGGCGAAGCGAAGAGATGAATGTGCGCATTGCCAAAGCACTTACTACCTTGAACGAGGCCGAGGAAACTGCCAGTCAGTTTCGTCAAAAATTCAGTGAAATCCTGACTCTAAAAAAGAGTTCGGAACTGGTGCTTGAACATATTATTATAACGGACCCGTTAAAAGAGCCCAACCCCAAGCGACTGTTGCAAAAGGGTAACGAAGCCCTGGGCAGTGCCATCAGGCAATTTGAATCCGGCCAACTGGGCATGAGTCAGCAATCTGCTGAAGAAGCAAAAAGTCTGTACGCTGAAATCATTGAAATCAGTCTCCCTGACCTGGCGGATAAAGCAGGCTCTATCATCTCCAAAGCTGCCGCTGCAGGCGCTAGGAATTACGCCCCGGTTACTTACACCAAGGCCAAAACAGAGTTTGCTAAAATGGAGCGTTATATTGATGGCATTACCCTGACTGCACCTACTGATCCGATTTACACCATCACACTTGCCGAACGCTCTCTCAAGATCGCGCAACAGGTTAAAAGGTGGCGTAAAAAAACAGGCAGCCATGAAGAGCTGGTGTTAGGGGCACGTAGCGACCGTCTGAAACTTGCCCAGTCTCTCGGAATTCCAGTTGATCCAAGCGATGCCAATTCTGATGTATCCATAATTGAAATTACCGATGCCATCTCCAGCCTTCAAAACGAGCTGGTTGCTGAAAAAGATGCTCACCAGAGCGATCTGGTTCAACTTGAGACAAAACACAAACAACAGCTGGAAAACAGGATCAGTGAACAGAGAACTTCACTACTTTCAAAGCAGAACGAGCAACTCAGCAATCTCAAAGAGGCATTTCGTGCCAAACTCGAGCGTGAAACTTTTGAAAACAGGCGTCAGAAGCAGGTTCGCAGCCTGTTTAAAAAGGGAGCCGTTGACATACTTGTTAAACTGGATGGCTCACTGCTTGTCAGGTTAACCGGGCTTCAATTCGCAACAGGTAGCAGCAAAGTAGATGCCAGCTACTATGATCTTCTTGGTAACCTGAAACAGGCGCTGGAAATTTATGGTGAGCGCAATGTAAGAATCGAGGGCCACACAGACAGCAAAGGTGATGTGAAAATAAATCAGAAGATATCACTCAAACGCGCGGAAGCGGTACGTGACTTCCTGATAGCGGCAGCGATGGATGGAAGCAGATTGAAAGCACTTGGTTATGGTGAAGTACGCCCCATCGCCAGCAACGAATTCAAAAAAGGACGAAGTATGAACAGACGGATTGATGTTGTAATTGAGGCCCGACATGACTGAGCATCCCGTTCTCGACGAGTTTCCCGAAGAGATGCACAAACATATTGAAGCTCTGCTTGAAACCTACGGCAGCGAGAGTGCTTATAAAGGCACGTTTCTAATTGAAGTGCTTCGCTTTCTTGAAGGAACATATACAAAGCCCGACCTGAAAATGACCACCCATGTTCTTAAAGAGATTCGTATGGGTCTGGACTGTTTCGAACACTATAAATCATGGAGAAAAGTCAGTTTCTTCGGCTCTGCCCGCACCACCAGTTCTGATCCCTGTTACCAACAGACCGCCGAATGTGCCGAAGCCATGCGTGATGAAGGTTTTATGATCATTACCGGTGGTGGCGGAGGCCAGATGCAGGCGGCCAATGAAGGTGCTGGTCGTGAGCGTTCATTTGGCATCAATATCAATCTGCCGATGGAGCAGGAGCCCAACCATGTGGTGGCCGGCTCACCTCGCCATTTTTACTGTCAGTACTTTTTTACACGCAAACTTTTCTTCCTGAAAGAGAGTGATGCCGTTGTGCTAACACCCGGTGGTTTTGGCACACTGGATGAGACCTTTGAAACACTTACCCTTCTCCAGACAGGTCGGAATCCTCCGATTCCGGTTGTCCTTCTTGAGGCACCGGGTGATGACTACTGGGGTCCGTTTATCAGCTCATGGATGCGAAGATTGATTGATGATGGACTGATCAACGCATCTGATCAGCAGCTGGTATTCCACACCGACAGCTATCAAACTGCCGTAAAACATATCGCCGATTATTACGTCAATTACCACAGCTTCCGTTACGTGGATAACTGGATTCTACTCAGAATCATGAATCCTCTCTCTGAAGAGGCCATGAAACGGCTGAATGCTGAGTTCACCGATGTACTGCACAAAGGGGGTATCGAACAGGTATTTCATTGGCCAAAGTCTGATGACAAATGCTTTTCACATCTTCCACGCCTTCGTCTGCAACTGGATCACAATCGAATGAATGCACTTCCACAACTGATCAGACGGGTTAACGCACTCTATTTAAGGGATCATGGCAACAGCGAACAGGCCGCTGATTAAGCGTTAGATAACATGGCTATATAAGCACTTCATTACCGTTTTATCAGTTTGTAGGCCAACTCAAATCGACCTGATGGGTGGGGTGAATGCAGAAAGTCATCTGCTTCCCACTTCCAGCGTGACAGAGGAAACAGATCTCTCATATCACTCACATCGCAGTGAAATGGCGGACCACCCTCTGCACCTGTCTGCATGAAAAGTGCACAGAGCACTCCTCCCGGTTTAAGCCAGCTATAGAGCTTCTTTTCATAATCCAGGCGTTGGTCGGGATTAATGGCACAGAGTGAGGTCTGTTCATAGATGGCATCAAATGAAGTTTCCTGCTCATAATCGAACATGTCTATCTGAATGATATTAGCCTGCAGCCCTTCAGCCTTAAGTTCCTGACGCATTCTGGCTACGGGTGTAGGTGCAATATCAATGCCTGTGACCTGAAAGCCCATGCGGACCAGTTCAATCACTTCATAACCATGACCACAACCGGGAATCAGGATTCTGCTATCGGATGAAAGTGTGCTGACAAGCCATTCATGCAGCAGAGGATTGACACCGTTTCTATCCCAGCCGGTTTCACCGCGCTGGTAACGCCCTTCCCACTCCTCTTCAGTGCTGCTCACAACTGACTAATTACGTTTGCAGAGAGGTCTGGAATCAGGCCTGTTTAAGTAGTTTTAGTTCAGCTTCTTTACGCTTTCTGCGTTTCATATGCAGCATGCTTCCAGAGAGTAGCATCAGGCCAAATACCAGGGCACCTGCTGCTATGATAAGAGGGATATTTACTGTGTATTTACCATCTTTATAATTATAGCTATAGCAGGAACCGATAAGAAAATTGATAACATTGGCTGGAGAGAGCTCCTCACCAATGGACTTGGTGATCGAAACATCCATATCAATACCGGAAATATTAGCACCGTAGAGATAACGGGTAACACGCCCTTTCGGAGAGATCATGACATAGACATTCGGATGCATGAAAATTGCATCTCTGGGCGACCAGAAAAACTTGTACCCTATTGAGTCTGTCAAACGCTTAATATCTTCCGGGTTTTTCATGGTTGTCATCTTCCAACCATCAGGCAATCCATCCTTAAAACCGGCATAGTCCATGAATTTAGTCAGGGTTGCAGGTGTATCATGGCGATCAAAGGAGATGGTAAGCACATTGAAATCCTTATCGATTTTCCACTGTTCAACTTCCTGAAGCGTATTCCAGAGATTTCGATTCAATACCGAACATGCACCATCGCAGCGGTAATACGAAAGCGCCAGAATCGTCGGCTTGCCAAGCATCTCCTTAAAGGAAAACTCCTTTCCATTCTGATCAACAAGCATGTAATCACTGGAAATTTTCTGACCCAGAAAATCAACCTCTTTGATCTTCACAATAGTAGGGTCCACATCGGAGTTTTGCGTGACGCTACCGTAAGCAGCATAAGCTGTATTTGAAACAGACATTGCAAATGCAAACAGAACAAACTTCATCAGATTCATCAAAACTCCCTGCTGGAGAGATGTACTTGGACAGTCTCAGTCAGCATTTCTGTGTTTTCAGGCATGAGGTACATAATCAGAATGGCCAATGCTAACACAAAAGCAGCCTCAATTAAGGACTCAATTATAATAATCAGAAATGGAGTGAGCTGATTAAGTTTTCCAGGGTGCAGGAAACCTTCCCAACTCCGCTAATAAAAAAGAGAAAAGGTATTGGGAAGTTTGTCATTTCAATAACAGGTACTTTGCAGGTTAAGCCGACCCATGGACTAAGACCATTTTAAAAAACACTATTTTACGACCGGATATCCCGCTCTCCTCCATGCTTCAATGCCACCCTCGACATTCTCAATGTTGGTAAAGCCTGCTGCAACCAGCATATTGGAAGCTCTAACAGAGCGAATGCCGGCATGACAGTAGACATAGACACGCTTGTCCTTTGGGACTTCGCTCAATCGCTCTGCCAGCTGCTGCACAGGAATCAGAACCGAGCCCTGAATATGTCCTTCGCTATACTCACCCGGTGTACGAACATCCAGAAACATAAATGGAATCGGTGATGCGGCTCCTGCCTTCCAGTGTGTATGCGCATGCTTTACATCCGAGTTTTCATAACCGCCCACATGTTCGCCCATACCGCAGGCAGATGCATTGAATGCAAAAAGCAGCATGATAATGAACAGAGATAAATTTGATCGTTTTTTCATAACAGAATTACTCCATATTAATGTTTAAAAATCAGTTCAGACAGATCGATTCAGACAGATCGATTCAGACAGATCGGTTCAGACAGATCAGCCTACAAGATCAATAGTGATGTCCGGCGAATGTAGCAACGTTGCATGCAACAGACATGAGGAAGCCACACGTTCAACAGCTTTTTTTCGCGATTCAGGCAGGCCGGGAAGATCAACCTTGAGTGAAATCTCACCTATCCGTTTCGGTTTTTCAGCACTCTTCCAATCCGAGTAAACTTTAAGGCCATCTGTGGAGACTCCCGCCTGCTTACAGTAGTTGGCCACATAGTGACCGATGCAGGAAGAGAGAGCCGCAATAAACAACTCCGGTGGCGTCATGGCTGCATCCGCGCCCCCATTATCCTCCGGCTGGTCTATAGAGACGGTATGGCCACGGCACTCCATCCGGAATGCCGTGCCACCATCATAACTGGCAGTGAGTCTCACCATCAATCCTCGTCGAGACGGGTAATACCCAGCGTCTTCAAAAATGCCTTTTCATAGAAGGGTTCTGAAACACCTGTTTTCATCTTACGCATAAAATACTTCTCAAACATCACCTTGGCAGTGTGTACCCATTTACCCTTCTTCATCCACTGAACATTACGTGGTGGAATCTGAGGAAGCGCCACGAATGCCGCGCCTGTATCGCCCATGTCTGCAAGACAGATCGCATTCCAGGTACCGCATTTTTCAGGCTTTTCGCCCTTAATGTCATGACAGATATTGTGCACGGCAGCAGTCACCATCGTTTCAATCAAATAACCTGTTTTAGGCGTACCACATGGTACTGGTGTTGCCTCAACCGGTGGAATGGCAACACATACACCGGCAGAGTAGATATTTGAATACTCCGGACTCTGCTGGAAATCATTGATCTTCACGAAGCCCATCGGATTACACATCTCTTCCACATTGGCTACGGCAGGAATACCGCGGAATGCCGGAAGCATCATCGCGAAACTGAAATCAAGCTCGTGCTGACCATCAGTCTCTCCATTTTTATCCACGGTCTCGATATACATTTTACCAGCTTCAACCTTGGTGGTTTTGGCGTTGGTGTGCCATTTGATATGACGCTGGCGCATCTCTGCCTCAAGCATGCCTTTGGAATCACCAATACCGCCCAGGCCAAGGTGACCGATATAAGGCTCGCCGGTTACATAGGTAATCGGAACCTTGTCACGGATTTTTCTTCTTCTTAGCTCTGTATCAAGAATGAATGCAAATTCATAAGCAGGGCCGAAGCAGGATGCACCCTGAACCGCTCCCACCACAATCGGGCCGGGATCCTTGCAGAACTTTTCAAAGGCCTTATACGCTTCAGCTGCATGATCAACATGGCAGATGGAGTGAGTGTGACCATCCGGGCCCAGACCATCCACCAGCTCAAATGCCAGACGCGGGCCTGTAGCAATGATCAGATAGTCATATTCAAGATCCTGCCCATTATGGAGGGTCATCTTATTCTTTTTTGGATGCAGCTCTTTGACGCCACTGGCAACAAAATTAATGCCTTTTTTGCCCAGGTATTTACTTGGATTAAAGCTGATATCCTCTTTGGTTCGCCAGCCTATAGCGACCCAGGGATTTGAAGGAACAAAGTGGAAATAGTCGACATTGGATACCACGGTTACTTCATGATCCTTGCTGATCTTGTTCAGTTCAGCTTTCATCTCATAAGCCGCAGGTAACCCACCGATTCCAGCTCCCATAATTACAACATGTGCCATCCTTCTCTCCTACACTACCATCTCATTAAAATAATATTTTCGGAATATACTGATATCCTTATATATATAAAGTGACAATGTCACATAACTGAAAAAAATATCAGCCCACAGAAGCCAATGCCTTCTGCAGCAAGCCTCGAATCTCAACAGCCAGTACACTCATATCATCACGACCTACCACTGAGAGCATCGCTTCAGGTTCAATAATTGAAACTATCGTCTTAGCGGAACTGTTTTCATAAACAATCACATTGCACGGAAGAAGAAGCCCCAGCTCCTCCTCCATCTCCAGTGCCTGAGCAGCCACCTTTGGATTACACGCACCAAGAATCACATAGGGAGCCTTATCATAATCGATCTTCTTTTTCAGCGTATCAGCAACATCAATACGAGTGAGTATACCAAAACCGACCTCTTTCAAAGCTTCCGTGATCGCAGTTTCGGCCGCCTCTACACTTCCGTTATACACCGTGCTCATTCCATAATCAGACATATCAACCTCCTTAGACCAGATCAACAGGGTAGCCCGATTTGAGCCACTCCATGGTTCCACCTTCGATATTAAAAAGACGGGTAAACCCCTGCCCTGCGAGGATTTTTGCCGCCTGCTGAGAGCGCATACCGGAGCGACAGATCAGATGCAGATTCAACTGCTTTGGAAGATCACTACTCATCTCACCGATTTTATCCAGCGGCTTGAGTAGCGCACCCGGAACATGCCCCTGGGCATATTCCTCAGCAGTTCTTACATCAACGACAATAAATTCACGCCTGTTTTCCTGGCTGGTAAGCCAGCGCGGGTAGAGTTGATGAACTGTCATCAAATCATAATCTGAATGAATCATCCTTTGCTCCTGCGTACCGTTAATCCGGCAGATTGCCATGCACTCATGCCACCCGAAAGGGTGTAAACTGGAGAAAAGCCATACCTTGCAACAACCGTTGCTGCCATGGATGAACGATTCCCGTTCGCACAGATACAGATAACCGGTCTGTCATGAATAATCTCGGCAAGAGCCTCTCTGTTGCTTTTGGCAACATCTTCAACAGTCATATGCTTGGCTCTCGGCACATGAGCCGCCTCAAATTCACTCTCAGATCGAACATCCAGCAGAACATGTGATTGCTTTTTAAACTGATCACGATATTCATTAATGGTAATCTTCTTAACCCCGGCAAATACCGGAGCAACCACCTTCAACCAGATCACATAGAGCAGCATCAACGCAACAATTGCGATGATGACATAGATATAATCAGCCATTTTTCTGCTGCTCCGCGATAATTTCGTGGTTATATTGCATACCGAATTTACGCAGAATACTACCCAACAGGCACCAGCCGGTAATGGAAGACTGTAGCAGATTCAGGCCGACAAATGCCGTAAACCAGAGCCATGTCGGACCATCATAGAGGCTTGCCTCATTAAAGTGATTTGCCAATTTCAGGCTTATCAGGATAAAGGTTCCTGCAGCCAGTCGAATTGCATTTTCAATACTCATCTATTCATTCTCCATTATTATAAATCTTCAAAAGGTCCATTTCAGATTCATATAAATATTATCGTCATGTTTCATTGTGCCAAGCATCCCTGTATCGTGACCACCCCAGAAGGCATGGGCTCCTGCATTGACAGAAAACGAGTCCGTCACTGCATAGTGAACATCAGGATTCAGCATCCGGCCACCCGCATCACCAATACCCATGAAAAACATGCTTGTTGTCAGGGTCTGGTTCATCCAGAGAACACGCACATTCACTGTCACAATCTTACGATGTTCCGGTAAAGGTTTTGGTCCCAAATTGGCCTGAAAAGCGGGCTCTGCTCCAGCAAGATAGCCGGAATGATTCTTCATCACCTCGCCATACCACTGCAGTCCCAATGTCACATCGGTAGCCACTTCACGTTCGTAGCCGACCATATAACGATATTGGGAATTTGCAATGAAGGGGTTGGTCCCGCTGTTATCATCAATGGAGTGGTAAAAACCGGCCTCCAGAGAGAGTACACCGCCCAACAGCGTGTCCTGAACCGTGAATCCATAATTGTTCAGACGCGGATAGATAATCGTGCTCCCTGAAACGCCTTTATCCGGCTGATGCCAGAAACCTTTAAATGCATAGAGGGCAACATCAGTCGTGCCAAAGGTTGAATGCAGACGACCTGCCACTTCACCATTGGAAAGTCCGTTTTCCGGTTCAACAACAGTGAAGCCTGGGTCAAACACAACAAAACGATCACTGCCCGGTGTGATATCAAACTGGGCAATCGGAATCAGTGCCAACTCCACATCCCAGCTATCACCAAAAAGAAAAATCTTGGCCATATCGGAGCCGATTTTCATATACTCCAATGGCTGGCCCGAAAAGAAGGCACTCCAGTTCTTTGGAAATACATCATTGATAAACAGGCGATCCGTCACGCCCCAGGTCAACATCTGGCGGCCAATGCGCACTTCAAAATCATCTGCGATATATTCACCGTAAAGCTCGCGAACATCGATATCCGCATTACCCACAACATGGTCATTCAAAAAATCAATTTTTGCGACCATCGCCGTATCGCCCTCGTCAGACTCAGCACTCAATTCAACCTGCAGGCGCTCTTCGGAGAGTAACCAGTTATTTTTCTCGCCTGTCTTTAAAGGTGTGCTGTTCACACGGGAACTTGCCGTCCCCATAAGAAAACCATGCACATCTATTTCTACTGCTTGAGCAGCTGTAGAAGAAAAAAGCAAAGCAGCAAGAGCTAAGGGGAGGGAGAGGTGTGCCCTTGCCGCTTTACTAACTGATTCAGCCTGCATTGTGGCTACCTGATCCACTTCTTCGGTGCAGATTTGAGAC
>JBEQLD010000038.1:0-14715 GCA_040326115.1 Mariprofundaceae bacterium
GGCAGTGGACTTCCAGTCCGATGACTACTTCCCAGCTCATGCTGCACCCCCAGCAAAAGATTCAGGCGTTTTTTCAGTCCAGTCCGTCGCTGCTTCATAAGCACTTGCGGCATTCAGCAGTGTGTCTTCACGCCATGCAGGCGCAATCCACTGCAGACCCACCGGCATATTGTTGGCAAAGCCACAAGGCTGGGAGAGGCCGGGAAGACCGGCCAGATTCACGGCAATGGTAAAGATGTCCGAGAGATACATGGTCAGTGGATCATCCGTCTTTTCACCCAGTTTGAATGCGGTGATCGGACTGGTTGGTGTGGCGATGATATCGACCTGTTCAAAGGCCTTGATAAAGTCCTGCTGAATCAGCGTGCGAACCTGCTGCGCCTTCAGATAGTAGGCATCGTAATAACCGGATGAGAGGGCAAATGCACCGGTCAGGATTCGGCGCTTCACTTCCGATCCAAAACCTTCATCACGGGAGCGTGTATACATATCCAGAAGATCTTCAGGATTATCACAGCGGTGACCAAAGCGGACACCATCATAACGTGACAGGTTGGCTGATGCCTCGGATGGGGCAATCACATAGTAGGCAGCCACTGCGTATTTTGTGTGGGGCAGTGAGATATCGATAATCTCGGCGCCCAGCTCTTCACACTTCTTCAGCGCATCTTCTACGCTTGTACGAACAGCCTCATCCATGCCATCGACAAAATACTCTGCCGGGCGACCAATCTTCAACCCTTTCATGTCTCTGCTGTCACAAGCAGCCAGCCACTCTTCCAGTGAAGCAATGCCGGGGGCATCTGCTACGGACGTGGCATCGGCACTGTCATGACCTGCGATGGCAGCGGTGATCATGGCACTGTCTTTCACGGTGCGCGTCATCGGGCCTGCCTGATCCAATGAAGAAGCAAAGGCGATGATGCCGCGGCGTGAAACACGGCCATAAGTCGGCTTCAGGCCGGTAATGCCGCATACCGATGCTGGCTGACGAATCGAGCCACCGGTATCGGTGCCCAGAGCAGCCGGAGTCAGAGCTGCAGCAACAGCTGCAGCAGAACCGCCGGAAGAGCCGCCGGGAATGGCATCGGTGTCCCATGGATTACGACACGGACCGAATGCAGAGGTCTCGGTTGATGAGCCCATGGCAAACTCATCCATGTTGGTTTTACCCACCAGAATGGCTCCGGCCTCTTTCAGTCGAGTAATCACATGCGCATCATAAGGGGCATGAAAATCTTCCAGGATGTTTGAACAGCAGCGGGTCGGCCCGTCCTGAGTACAGAAGATGTCTTTGACGGCAATGGGCAGCCCTTCCAGTGGGCGTGCCTCATGTTCAGTGCGGTATCTGTCTGAAGCCTCGGCCTGAGCCAGTACATGGTCAGCGTCAATATGCACAAAGGCATTGAGCGCATCATTATGTGTGGCGATACGATCCAGATAGAGCTTGGCTACTTCAACAGCAGATGTTTCACCTGCGTCAAGTCGGGATTTGATTTGGGATAATGAACTAAATGGCATGGCTTACTCGATGACCTTCGGAACAACGTAGAGTCCGGATTCAATTTTAGGGGAAGGGGCCTGTAACTCTTCGCGACGATTGCTGTTGGTTACAATATTAGCTCGAAGCGGCATGGCGGCATCATGAGGGTGGGCTGTTGCAGCTACGCCATCAGTATTAACTTCAGAAAGTGTTTCAATATAACCCAGAATACCTGAGAGCTGTGGCCCCAGTTCTGCAGCTTCATCTTCGGTCAGTTTGATGCGAGCCAGCATCGCTACTTTGTTTACATCAATATCCATAAAGTCAGCCCCTGTAAAAGTGGCGCGAAGCTTAGCTCTATTTAATGCTTAAATGAACAATGGAAAAGATTCAGAGATGCAAAGCCTCCCGGTTTATGCCATAAATGAGCCATGATTGAGCGAAACAGATGCTACTCTTTGTCTCTTGTTGTTCTGGTGCTGTTGCTGGTTGGGTGCTCTTCGCAGCCTGAAATTTCGAGATTGTCATCGGATGCAACCATACTGGCTTTTGGTGATAGCCTGACCTATGGCAGCGGCGCAGGCAGGGATGAGAGTTATCCCGCACGCCTGTCACAATTGACCGGTTTGAACGTGGTCAATGCTGGGGTTCCCGGAGAGGTGACCGGTCAGGGCGTGAAACGCCTTCCCGATCTGTTGGATGAGCATCTGCCACAGCTGCTGATTCTCTGTCACGGCGGCAATGATCTGATTCGCAAGCAGGATATGAATCTGACTGCTCAAAACCTGCGTAACATGATCAGCATGGCTCATGAGCGGGGCGTTTCGGTGTTGCTGCTGGCTGTACCAAGGCCGGGCATATTCATGAAGCCTCCCCAATTCTATGAGGAGACCGCCAGTGAGATGGAAGTGCCTGTAGCTCTGGAGATTGTGCCGGACATTCTTTCCGAACGCTCTTTGAAATCTGACACTATTCATCCCAATAGCGAAGGTTACCGGATCATGGCGGAGGAGATCTTCAGCCTGTTGAAAGAGCTGGGGGCTCTCTGATCTATTAGGCCAACTCCACCCGGTTGCGGCCACTATCTTTGGCCACGTAAAGCGCCTTGTCCGCTCTTTGAATCAGGCTGTCAAAATCCTCTTTTCTGTCAAATTGAGCCACGCCGATGCTGATGGTGAGCGGTGTCTTTTTACCGGTCAGTATCACGCCGCTCTCCTCTACCGCAAGACGAAGTCTTTCAGCAAGCAATTGTGCAGGTTTCAGCTCCGTATCAGGTAGCAGAATGACAAACTCCTCTCCACCCCAGCGGCCCAACAGATCTGCATCCCGAATGGTGCTCTGGCAGATGCCGACGATGGCTTTCAGAGCCTCATCTCCGGCATGGTGGCCATAGGTGTCGTTGATCTGTTTGAAGTGATCGATGTCGATCATCAGTAGACATAAAAAGCGGTCATGTCGTTTGGCCTGGGCAAGGCCCTGCTTGGCATTCATATAGATGGAGCGCCGGTTAAGTGTGCCGGTCAGTTCATCCGTTGTTGCCAGGTGTTTCAGCTTCTCTTCAGATCGGATGCGCTCGGTGATGTCACGCAGAATACCGAAGAAGTGAACCTTCTCCTTCCAGCGAATCTCGGTGATGGTCAGTTCAACGGGGAACTCTCTGCCATCGGCGTGTAAACCTTCCATTTTAAGGGGCCGTCCCATCATTTCCGAGCTCTTCCCATCTTCAAGATAGCGTTCCATTCCCTGCAGGTGAGCATGTCGATGACGTTCGGGTACAATCATCATGATATTTTTTCCAATCATATCACTGGAGCTGATGCCAAAGAGCCCCTCCATGGCCAGATTCACTGAGACAATCGTGCCAACACTGTCGATGGTTACAATACCCTCCTGGGAGTTCTCCATGATGGATGAGATAAGGGAGTTTTTCTCAATGAGTTCTATGGCAAGCGTATTGAACGTGTTGACGATCTCTCCCAGTTCATCCTGATTCTCAATGATCATATCCGGGTCTGCGGAGCCTTCACTCAGATACTCGGCAACGCGTGAGAGTTTATGAGCTGTCTGCCGAATGGATTGGTAGAATGAAAAGACAAGATAGATCGTCACAATGCCTGAAAGCAAACTAAGCATGGTAAGGAAATAGGCGTAAGCACGCTGCTCCTGAGTACGACGTTGAAGGTTGCTGTCCAGATGTGAAATAATGGATTTCATCAGTTCATAGTTGGCGGAGATACTTTGGGTGCCCAGGTCAAAGTAGTCCGCCGGAGTAATATTGATGGATGGATTGACCAGCAGGTTTTTGACCAGATTCAGATACGATACTGTCAAAAGGTTTTCCTCTATTAGCGGTTTGTTAAACGCGACTTCCGTAGTTTTTTCTGAGCTGAGTGAATAGTTCACATGATCAACAATGGCTTCCTGATGGGTTTTAATATTTGCGATATAAGTCGTCAGAACCAGACCCTCCTGTTTGCTGATTTTTCTGTCGATGATGAAACCGGAGCCTTTACCACGCATCTGCCCGATAAACTCAATTTTTAGTGGAAGATGGTCAAAGGTGACTTCGATCAGGTGTCTGGATGCATCCTCATTGTCCAGAAACAGGTTGGATTTGAAATAGGCCTTTCTGTTCAGCTCTATGATACGGGCGATCAATTTGGTGTGTCTATCCCAGCTTTCACTGCTTGAAATCAGCATGGAGTTGTCACGAAGAGCTGCCCAGGTCTGTAGAATAATCTGCCACTCTTTCTCAAACCCGATCTCTTTCCGGAACTTCTGGACGACCGCGTTTGAAAGTTTGGCTCTGCGATCCATTTCAACCCGTTTGAGGATGATTGTCTGCTCGAAACTCCTGTCACCACTGAGATATGCGTTGGTAATGCCACGATGTTGAGCAAGCAATTCAAGGAATCCTGAAAGCGACGAAATATATTCCAGCCCAACCTTCTCAAGCTCTGTTTTATTGATGTTATTGTAGACCTCAATGGCCATAAACCGGGAGGCATAGATAAAGGGAACCATCAGGATAATGGCAATCAGCAGAATTTTCTGGGAGTAGTTGAGCCGTTGCATGAGGTTGATACCGGCTTGCAGAATCGTCTGATGATATCTCTCCTGCTGTCTGTATCTTGTCCAGAGTACGACGCTGATCATCAGAAATCCGATCGAGGTGAATCTGGACATCGAGGTGAAGTGAACAATATCTTTTGGCAGATCAGGGAAGAGAGACTGCATGGTAAGGTTGAGAATGCTCAGTACGGCAATAATGATGATGATGCCGGGAAAAATGATCTGTGACTGTGCTGCGGTAGTTGATCTGCCCAACCAGACTGCTACCACGCCTGAAAGCAGGAATGATAATGAGGTGAGCGGGCTCATTCGACCGGGGTGCGGTGAGTCATGATAGGCTTCAGATTGATCGATGATCAGCTGATCAATACCGAAATTCATGTTGGCCAGATCCTCCAGCAGTACCAGAAGCCCCAATGTGGCAACGATTGTTCCGAGAGCTACCTGAACTTTACTGGCCTTCCCTCCTATTAGAGATGGCAAGATCAATGCCAGAGCAATCATCAGAAAGCAGCTGGATGTATTGAAGCTCATACGGTGGATACCGGGCAGAAAGGTGGCCAGGGCGGCGTGGTCGGTTAGCCATCCAATGAATGCAACCGATCCAATCACCATCACCAAAGAGATGGCTAGCCATGATTGTAGGTTCAGGCTCTGCCGCTTATTGTCCATTGTCGTTCAAGTATAGCAGATCGGTTATATTATAAGCAATAACAGATAGTTATGGCGATAATGACCTATGGGAATGGTAGGTCTTTTCTATTCTGAGAGTCTAAGGCAGTTATTTGGAAGGAGCGGTAACCCTGTTGGTGTTTAAGAGGCCGTCGAGAACCTGGGTGGTAGAGAGCAGTCTTTTCTGCATCTGATCTGCCCGGCTCTCATCACCACTGAAATGTATGCGTTTTTTATAGTTGTGCAGCAGGGCACTGTCACTTTCAATAATTCCAACTACGTCATTGCGTCTGATAAAGGCGGTTTTATCGGCATGTTTTTCAAACAGTGATCTTCCGAGGCTGGCATGCCTGTTCTGCCATCCGGCCAGATCAATGATGGTTGGAATGATATCAACATGGCTGCCGGTCTGGCTGTTGATCCCTTTTGGTATGTTGGGGCCAATGATAAGTGCAGGGATATGGTGCTGGGACGGGATATCCACATTTTTACCAAGTCCAGTCACATGATCGGCAGTCAGAATAAAAATGGTGTTATCATAATAGCCCGACTGTTTGGCCTTTTTGAAAAATTCGCCCAAAGCCCAATCGGCATAGAAGAGGCTGTTCAGGTACTGCTCTGTTGGAGTGTTGCCGGGGTATGGCTGCCATTTTGCATCAGGCACGCCGTAGGGTATGTGGGTGGAGACTGTAAAAACAAAGCCGGTAAATGGCCGGTCAGAGCTTGAAAACTGGTTATGAGCCTGCATCAGAACATCATAATCCCAACCACCCCATGCAGGTGAATCAACATCTTCATGCAGGGAAGGGGAATAATCCTGTGCACCAAGGTAGGTGTCAAAACCGGCCAGTGGTGCGATTTTATCCAGATAAAAAGATTGCCGACGGGAGCCCTGAAGCATGTATGTGTTATGGCCATGTTCTTTGGCCATCTGACCCAGCCATGCAAAATGGTTGCTCTCCACACCCTCACCAAGATAGCCGGCACCGGGAATGGCAGGGATGCCGGTAAGCAGGGCTGCAATGGCATCGATGGAGCGCTGTCCATTGGCGTAGAAGTTGGTGAACAGCATGCCCTCTTTGGTAAGTTCGTTGAAATTCGGTGTGACGTTAAAAGATTCAAGACCGGCACTTTCACGTGTGACATCCAGATGTTCAAAGTCCCAGCTCTCCAGCAACAGCACAACAATATTCAGTGGCTTCTTCTGCATGTTGTATGGAGGCCGAGGCGCTCTATCCCGCATTAACGGATAAGCAGCATCAGGAAACAGCTCAAATTCTGATTTGACACTCTGTTGAACTGTGGCAACGGCATCATCCCATTCAAAGAAATCTGCATCAGGTCGTGGCTCTCCGCTTAAGGCATGAAAGGCGGTGAAAACACCGTTCAGGGCAAGGTGACCTTCTGCCATGCTCGAATGTTCAAATGCATAGACCGGTTTGATCGGTTTGCTGATCATGCTGCCACGGATACCAAGGATCATCAGGGCTAGAATGATGATGACAAGTGGCAGGCGAACAGAGAGTGACGGGCGTTCAAAATAGGGCTCGATATAGAGGTTTCGCATTCCCCATCGCCAGAAACGGAAGAGTGCCAGAAACAGTATGGAGAAGAGCAGCAGAAATATGCCGTATGTCTCTACTGCGATGGAGAGTAGCAGCAAGGGATCGGTTTTTATGGCTGCACCAAGCTCCTGACCGGCATGCCTGTGGACCTGACCAAAATAGATTGCATCGCCAATAAGAACGAACAGAAAAACGGAGAAAAGCAGGAAGCCGTACCAGCCGACAATAAAGTGCCACCACCTCGTGGTTGCCCATCGAAACGGAAGCAGGGTCAGAATAATCGGAGCGCCAATAAAGAGCAGGGTGATTGAGGTATCAAAATGGATGGCTCCAAATAGCAGCGAATCCATAAGCTGTTGATTGGACAGGTGTTGAAAATCTTCGGGATAGGCAAAAAAGAGACCGACTCTTGCAGCCAGAAACAGAAGATAAAACAGACTCAGGAGTTTGAGGATGTTGGCAAACAGCCATGTCTGGTTTGATGTTATTTTATAAAGCATCGGCAATTAGAAAATGATAACAATCCAGATGACTGCGGCCATGATCAGTGAGAGATGTACAGCAGCTGATCCCATATCTTTGGCAGCTCCGGAGAGTTCATGATGCTCGGTGCCAATTCGATCCACCACAGCTTCGATTGCACTGTTCAGCAGCTCGACAATGAGCACGATCATCCAGCTTGAAAAGAGCAGAAGTTTTTCCAGTGTCGAATCACCAAAGTAGAAGCTGCCGATGATGACCAGTGGCAGAATTGCCACCTCGGTCTGGAATGCAGGCTCTTTACGCAGTGCAGTGAAAATACCCGCCCATGAGTAACGTGTTGCGTCGATCAGGCGAGTTAAATAGTTCACTGTTTTCGGCTGAAGAATCGAAGCAGCGAGAGTTGTGGGGAACGTGGCCCATCAATCGGAACCGGATAGTCACCGGAGAAGCAGGCATCACAATGAACATCGCGAGGCTTGCCAATGGCACGGTACATTCCATCAGGGGATACAAAGGCGAGAGAGTCGGCATTGATCGCCTTGCACATCTCATCAAGATTCATTTTATTGGCCAGAAGCTCATCCGGATCGGGTGTGTTGATACCGTAGAAACAGGAGTGTTTGGTTGGCGGGCTGGAGATGCGCATATGCACCTCTTTGGCACCGGCTGCCCTGACCATCTCAACAATCTTACGGCTGGTTGTTCCGCGAACAATAGAATCATCCACCAGAACCACTCTTTTGCCTTCAATCAGTTTGCGATTTGGATTGAGCTTTAGTTTAACACCAAAATTACGGATCGATTGCTGCGGCTCGATAAAAGTACGGCCTACGTAGTGATTTCGGATCAGGCCCATCTGGAATGGAATACCTGCGGCTTCTGCAAATCCCATCGCTGGAGGAACGCCGGAATCGGGCACAGGCACAATGATGTCGGCCTCCACCGGAGACTCTTTCGCCAGCTCAACACCAATCTGATAACGGGCTTCGTATACGTTGATACCTTCCAGATTTGAGTCGGGACGTGCAAAGTAGACATATTCAAAAACGCAGAATTTTGATGCGGGATTATCAAATGGCTTCAGGCTTTGAATACCATCTTTATCAATAAGCACCATCTCACCCGGTTCAACATCACGGACATATTGTGCGCCAATCAGATCAAAGGCACAGGTCTCGGAAGCCAGTACATAGGAGCCCTCAAGCTCACCCAGCACCAAAGGCCGAATACCGTTTTTATCACGTACGCCAAACAGGCTGGACTCGGTCAGTACCAGAAGGGAGAAACCACCTTGAAGTTTGTGAATGGCTTCAGCCAGGCGTTCGCGTGTTGCCGGGGATTTACTCTTTGCCACCAGATGAATCAGTACTTCAGTATCTGAAGTGGACTGAAAAATGGAGCCCTCTTTTTCCAGCTCTTTACGAAGTTCCTGAGCATTGACGATATTACCATTGTGACACATGGCAATCGCACCGTGGGCATACTCAAAAGAGAATGGCTGGCAGTTTCTCAGTCCTGATTCACCTGAGGTGGAGTAGCGGACATGGCCAATACTGCTTTTGCCATTGAGTTCTGCAATTTCCGATTTTTGGAAAACATCTGCTACCAGACCCATGCCGCGATGGCTGTTGAATGTGTGGCCATCAGTACAGACGATGCCGGCAGATTCCTGTCCGCGATGCTGTTGGGCATAGAGGCCAAGATAGGTGAGGTTGGCTGCTTCCGGATGGTTATAGACTCCGAACACTCCACACTCATCGCGGAAGTGGTCATCGGCTTCGTGATCAAGGGCATCGAAGTAATTCACAGTCACTTCATACTATCCTGAATAATAGATTGTAGCTCTTTTTTGTCTGCAACGGGTATTCGGTCTATTAGTTTTTCAGCAACCGGTTTCTTTTGTGGCGATGATAGTGCGGCAGCACCACCCTGACGGGAGAATGGATAACCTTCAGGAATCGCTTCGCCCAGCATATCTCCCAGTTCAATCGCATAAGGGGTCAGTAGACTTTCTTTCATCCATTTATGGTCAGGTTTTGCGTAGGAAGTATAGATCAGCAGGGCGAGTCCAATCAGAAGCAGACCACGGGCAGCACCAAAAAATATGCCAAGTGTCCGATCTGTTGCCGTTAAGTCTGCCATATCCACAAGTTTGCGGATGATGGCACCGATAATGCCGACAATGAGCATGATGAGAATAAATACCAGTGCAAACCCTGCAATATCTGCAACCGTTCCATTGGTAATCCACTGGCCGAGGAAGTCGCCCGCCTGACCGGAGGCACGGCTGGCCGCGAAGAAGGCGGCAACAAGGCCGATCAGAGAGATGATCTCCCGCACAAAGCCACGCCATAGTGAGAGAACTACAGAGAGTCCAACAATACCGATCAGGATATAATCAAAAAAGTTCAAAGTATTCTCGCCTCAATGCACATTAAATCTTCAAACGAACAGTAATTAAACCAGGGCTATCTGCACGGCCTCGGATAGATGTTTTGCCGGCAGGCATGTTAGCCCGGCGGCAGATTTCCGAAGCGTAGCAGCAAGATTGCTCTCCTGCACTCTTGTTTCATTCTCACGAGGTAGCAGCAGCTGGGAGAAGCCCAGATTGGCCGCCTCTCTGGCCCTTGCTTCCGGGTTTCCTACTGGGCGAATCTCACCGGTTAACCCGACCTCGCCGAACAGCGCCAGATTGGCTGGCAGGGGCTTCTCCTGATAGGCAGAGATGATGGCGAGAAGCACGGCAAGGTCAGCGGCAGGCTCATTGATTTTGGCACCACCGGCGACATTCACATAGATATCAAACTGCCCGAGAGGGATGCCGATGCGGCGTTCCAGAACAGCAGCCAGCATACCTATTCGATTGATATCAAGGCCGACCGAAGATCGTTTGGGTGTGGAATAAACGGTTGGAGCCACCAGCGCCTGAACTTCAACCAACAATGGTCTGGTTCCCTCCATGCAGGCAAGCACGGCAGAGCCCGGCACATCAAGGGCACGCTCGGCAAGGAAGAGTTTTGAAGCATCACGGATGCCGATGAGGCCGCGGTCACTCATCTCGAACACACCAATCTCACCGGATGGTCCGAAACGATTTTTCACCGCGCGAAGAATCCGGTGTGTGTGTCCTTTATCGCCTTCAAAATAGAGTACGGCATCCACCATATGTTCCAGCACACGTGGTCCGGCAATACTGCCGTCCTTGGTCACATGGCCGACAAGAATCACTGAATGGCCAAGCTGTTTGGCCTGCTGGATCAGGGCAGCGGCACAATCGCGAACCTGTGAAACGGTGCCGGGAGCAGATGTCAGCCGATTGGTCATCATGGTCTGAATGGAGTCAATCACCACAGCGACCGGCCGATTTTTTGAAATGGTCGCCATGATCGATTCCAGCTCGGAGCCTGCAATCAGCATCAGCTCTTTGTGCAGCGAGCTGATTCGTTCACCACGCATCTTCACCTGTGCCGTGGACTCTTCGCCCGTGATATAGAGCATGTTTTTGTTATCTGATTCACTCAGAGCAGCAAGGTTGGATGAGGCCTGAAGCAGCAGGGTTGATTTACCAATGCCGGGATCACCACCAATCAGAACGGCCGAGCCGGGGACAAGCCCTCCGCCCAGCACACGATCCAGCTCTTCAACACCAGTGCTTCGGCGCGGATTGTCTTCGGTAGATATCTCAGTGATGGAGGTGGCGTTAAGTACCTTGCCTTTCGAGCCGACTCTTGCGGTGATCGGAGCTTCACTCTGCTCAACGATACAGTTCCACTCATTGCAGTCGGTGCACTGACCAGCCCATTTTCGGTGCTCGGAGCCACAGTTCTGGCAGACAAAGAGTGTTTTCGACATGGCGATGAACTGTACACATGAAATTGTTTCTATGCACACGGGTATGTTGCATGTCTCTGCTGGGTTGGTTTTGTTGGTGTCTCTGATTCATGTTGGCTAGAGAAATTGTGTAAGGCAGCAATGAAGCCGTCTTGCTGAAGAGGCCTGTAACGCGCATAGTGCATTAACTTTTTGGAGGGGTTATGAACGTATTGGTTGCTTTGCTAAATGATGGTTTTGGGATTCCCGGACAGCTTACGTTTCGCGATGCCGGAGATGGCTTCTTTGTTGCTGATATTGAAAATAGCTTTTGCACGGCCAGTGTTGCTCTGCAAGGTGCGCACCTGATGACTTGGAGCCCGAAAGGGGAAGAGCCAGTGATCTGGATGTCTCCGGTGGCCAAGCTGGCGCTGGGTAAGTCAATTCGTGGTGGCGTGCCGATCTGCTGGCCCTGGTTTGGTGCACATGCACATGCCCCTATGTTTCCCGGTCACGGCTTTGCTCGAACGGTGCCCTGGGAGGTGACCGGTACAGCAGCGCTTGATGATGGAAGCACCCGTATCAGTTTCCGTGTTACCGAAATCGATGAAAATCAATGGCCTTATAAAGCCCCCGCTGAAATGCACATGACAATTGGCAGTTCACTGGAGATGGAGTTGAGCACTGAGAATCAGGGTGAAGAAACAATCACTGTCGGGGATGCGTTGCACACATACTTTTGCGTTGGCGATGTAAGCAAGGCGGTTATTCGCGGTCTGGATGGCTGCGACTATTTGGACAAGGTGGGTGAGGTGACTCGCAGATCTCAACAGGGTGACGTTAAGATCAGCTCAGAGGTTGACCGTATCTATTTTGATCAGGGGCAGGATGTGGTGATTGAAGATCCGGGTATGCAGCGTAATATCCGTATCGAAAAACGCAGCAGCCATTCAACCATTGTTTGGAATCCCTGGATCGAGAAGTGCAAACAGATGGGCGATTTCGGGTCGGATGAGGGTTATCTCGGCATGGTCTGTGTTGAGAGCGCCAATGCCGACGAAGATGTGGTGCAGCTGGCGCCCGGCGACAGTCACCATCTCTGGGTGCGCTACAGCGTCGAAAAGCCATAACCAAGTAGATTACTCAGGTTCAGGCTTGCGTTTTGTTTGTATTTACGAATAATACGCCGTCTTACATATGGATCCGAATTTATCCAGAGCGGTGGAGGGTTACAGGCCCTTAGAAACCGCGGCAACCGACTAAAGATTGTTAACAATCGGCAGTGACTGGTGCCAATGCCTGCCTAGAGAGTGTTTCTAGGAGCGATGATGTTCGGGTTGATCATTTAATATGCGTCAATGTTGGTGCATCTTCTAAGTTCAACCTTCGCCTCAACGCGGAGGTTTTTTTGTTTTCGGATTCCGGTAAAAGAGTTTGATTAACCAAAGCGAGAGGCAGTAGACCTTTCGTATTAGGAGACAAAATGTCTGAGAGCATCGTACGTGCGCTGAAATGTCGTGAATGTGGTCAGGAGTATGCCATTGAGCCGACTCATGTCTGTGAATTCTGCTTCGGTCCGTTGGAAGTGGTTTATGACTATGAGAAGCTGGAGGGTAAATTTACCCGCGAGTTGATCGAGTCGCGTCCGCAGACCATGTGGCGTTATAAAGAGTTGTTGCCGATTGATGGCGAGCCGACTGTAGGTGCACAGAACGGATTTACTCCGCTGGTGCGTGCAAAGAATCTTGAAAAGGCTCTGGGCGTGAAAGAGCTCTACATCAAGAACGATTCAGTCTGTTACCCAACACTCTCTTTTAAAGATCGTGTGGTATCGGTTGCACTTTCCAAAGCGGTTGAGTTCGGTTTCAAAACCGTGGCATGTGCCTCTACCGGTAACCTTGCAGGTTCAGTGGCAGCCAACGCAGCGGCGGCAGGTCTCGAATCCTACGTGTTTATTCCGCATGACCTGGAACAGGGTAAAGTGATTGGCGCTGGAGTTTTTGGCACCAACATCATCGGCATCAAGGGTAAATATGATGATGTGAATCGCCTCTGCTCGGAAGTGGCCGGTAAATATGGCTGGGCATTTGTGAATGTGAATGTGCGCCCGTTCTATGCAGAAGGTTCCAAGTCTCTCGGTTACGAGATTATGGAGCAGCTGGGCTGGAAAGCACCGAAACATGTGGTGGTTCCAATGGCTTCCGGTTCGTTGTGCACCAAGATCGACAAGTCGATCAAGGAGTTCATCAAGCTTGGTCTGATCGAAGATAACGGTACGGCAGTGTATGGCGCGCAGGCGACTGGTTGCTCACCGATTTCGAAATCAGTGAAAGATGGAACCGATATGATCCATCCTGTTCATGCGGATACCATCGCCAAGTCACTGGCCATCGGTAACCCGGCTGATGGTTACTATGCAAACAGAGTCATCAAAGATTCAGGCGGCTGGGCTGAGGATGTCTCCGATGAAGAAGTGGTGGCAGCGATGAAACTGCTGGCTGAGACTGAAGGCATCTTTGCAGAGACTGCAGGCGGCGTAACACTTGGCTGTGCTATGAAACTGATCGAGTCAGGCAAGTTGCCACGTGATGAGTCGATTGTACTGTGTATTACCGGTAACGGTCTGAAGACAATCGAAGCGGTGGCAGACAATATTACGAAGCCACGCATTATCAACGCAAGTTTGAAAGAGTTCGACGTATTGGCAGATGCCGACGGCGTGAAATGATCACCACTCTTTTGCCCGATAGCGGCGTTGCGTTTGATTCTCCAGTGCTCGCGTATTACCAATACGCTCCGCGCTTCGAATCTTCCGCGCCTTGCTCTCGAACAAAATAGAGGCAATCTGGATAGTTGAAAAAAAGTTTAGTTAAAATAGATAAAGCAGGAGAATAAAATGAGTGTAAATGTACGAATCCCAACCCCACTGCGTAAACTGACAGATGGCGCTGATGAAGTTGCAATCGAAGCAGCAAATGTCGGTGAACTGATTGATAATCTTGAAGCTGCACATGCAGGCCTGAAAGAGCGTTTGTGTGATGAAGCCGGCGAAATCCGTCGCTTCGTAAATGTCTATGTAAATGACGAAGATGTCCGCTTTCTGGATGGTCGCAATACAGCACTGAAAGATGGTGATGAAGTCTCTATCGTTCCAGCCATCGCAGGCGGAAAATAATCTATTTGCCTGATAGCTGCGTTATGATGAATTCGGCGATGCTCACATATTATAAATCTGCTGCGCTTCTCAAATTCACCAAGCCTTGCTCTCGAACAAATATTTTTATTTTTTAGGAGAAATGATGAAACTAAGAATTTATTTAACATTTGATGAATCGACCGTCCGTGATCCGATTATCTGGAAACTGGCAAAAGAATTTGACGTAATTACCAATATCCGTACCGCTGAGGTGAAGGATCATATGGGTCTGGTCGGGCTTGAGCTTGATGGCGAGACCGATGTGGTTGAGGCATCAGTAAAATGGCTGGAGTCTCAGGGTGTTCATGTTGAACCGATTGAACAGAACGTTATCGAAGGTTAGTGATTGAACCGCAATAAAGCCATCCGTGGCTTTTTGCTTAACGCTAAGGAAAAACGTGGTTTTCCCTTTAGCTTACTAAATAAGTAACAGC
>JBEQLD010000039.1:0-14582 GCA_040326115.1 Mariprofundaceae bacterium
ATTCTGTTTGCCATGCTGATTGCCGCACCTGCTGTACAGGCGGAGAATCTGTTTGATTGGCTGCAGACAGCATCAAAAAGCAAAAAACAGAAACAGGCAGAAGCTATGCCTGCAGATCATGCGGTGCTTCTGACGCTGGAGCCGCAAGAGTCTGAAATGTATCCGAAGCTCTCTTCAGATGGACGGTCTATGCTTGTAACAACTGAAAAAGGAAAGCACTCCTGGGTATCCAGGCGTGCAGTGGAAAATGGTGATCCGTTAAATGTTGTGACTGATGATGTCAGGGCTTTGGACTCAGCCCGTTGGCATAATGGTTCGGTAACTTTTCTTTCGAAACGGACTGGTGGACTGGGGCTTTGGAAAAAGGCAGCCGATGGTCAGGGGATCGTTCGCAGGGTGAAAGAACTTCAAGGTCAGCTGACTCAGGTTCATCTTCTTGAAGACGGAAGCGTGATTGCGGTGCGCCTGGAATCGACAGGCCGTACCAAAAAGAAGGCGCGGACAAAGCATGACAGTTTTAATAACTGGCAGGTTTCAGGATATAAAATCCAGATTATACATGTGGATCCATTTGGAAAAGAGCGGGTTCTCAGTGAAGGTTCCAATCCGGCACTATCACGAGATAGAGAGTGGTTGATATTTTCCATGCCTGTCGGCCGAAGCTCACATCTTTTCATGATGCGTGTGGATGGCTCCGAGCTTAGCCAGTTGACCGATGAGCGCAGTATTGATGTGCAGCCTGTCTGGAGCGCGGATGGAAAGTGGATTGTATTTACATCCAATCGAGCCAAGTCCGATATGCGTAAGCCGGGAAACAACAACTGGGATATCTGGGCTGTTGATCGTGAAGGTAGAAACCTGACTCAGCTAACTATGGATAAGGCCCGTGATGGTGCCCCATCTGTTGGGGCAGATAATCGGGTTTATTTTCATTCAGACAGGAAAATCAGTTCTGAGTTGAAGAAAGAACATCAGATAAAAGGCCGTGTTGGCAGTTTCCATATCTGGTCGGTTCCGCTGGAAAATTAACAGCGATCAATGTGTAATATATCAGGGCGGTGAGCAATCACCGCCCTTTTTTATGGCTGGTCGATAATTGAATTAAGGCGCTCTGAAAATTCCGGGTTGGCACCGATTAAAGGCAGGTGAACAATGAACTTTGCACCCTCACCCTCCTTGCTCTGAATAGTGATTTCACCGCTGTGCGCTTCAACAATGCGCTTGCAGATGGCCAGGCCAAGACCCGCTCCTCCACCTTTGTATCGGGCCCTTGACTCATCTGCACGGTAGAAGCGATCAAACAGACGAACCTGGTGTCTTTCAGAAATACCCGGGCCTTCATCAGCAATGGTGATGATGGCTGATTGATCTTCTGCATAAGCAGAGATGGTTACCGTGGAGAGTTCAGGTGCATATTTGAAAGCATTGTTCAGCAGATTGAAGATGACCCGTTCGATATGGTTATGGTCCCCCATCACTTCCAGATGATCCTGAATATCCATGTTCAAATTTATGTGGTTATCAGCAAAAAGAATCAGGTGATGCTGGGTCACTTCCTGCAACAGGAGTGACAGGTCTACCGGCTCCTGTGCCAGCTCCAGCAGTCCGGCATCGGCACTCGCCAGCGTTAGCAGGTCATTCACGATACGCTGCATGCGCTCGATAATATCCAGGTGCTGTTTGAGCAACTGTTTGTAGTCCTCTTCACTGCGGGGATGCCTGAGAGCCACCTCTACTTCACCCTTCAGAATCGTTAGCGGAATGCGAAGCTCATGTGATGCATCGGCTGTAAATCTTTTTTGTGCCATGAAGCTGGATTCAAGATCTTCAAACATCTTATTCAGTGATTTTACCAGTACTCTGATTTCTTTATCCTGCACCTCTGATTCTATGCGTCTGGTCAGGTCTCCGGCAGCCACTGAGCGGGCTGTTGAAGTGATTTCATTGATCGGCTTCAGCGCCCTGCGAGCCATAACATAACCCGCTACACCACTGATGATCATGGAGAGAAGGCCAAGGATACCGCCCAGAAGATAGAGCCATTTAAAAAAACCCTGGATTTCACTGGTGCTGCGCCCAAGCAGGAGTACGGCAACCACATTTCCGGCTCGATAGACCGGCATGGCAATGATCCGGATATTATCTTTTCGAAGCAGTGAGCGGGTTGATATAAATACAGTGGACTCGCCTTTCAGTGCTGTACCAAGGGCCTTGCTGACTTCATTGCCGCCTTTACCGATGAGATTACTTTTTGTGGCGAACTGGACAACACCATTGGCTCCGATCAGCTGCACAGTGCCGTAAAAGTGTCTGGAAAATTCATTAAGGTGGAAAGACCAGTAGTGGAAGCGTGATCCCTCCAGCTCATTTACAACACTCTGTGCCTGCCGGTAGAGAGAGTCATCCACTTCATCATAGACTTGTTTGGAGAGGGTGAAGTAGATCAAAATTCCGGCAATAAGAAGAATGGTCAGCTCAACCAGAATGTAGAGCATCGCAAGGCGTCCACGGAAGGTGTGGAAAATATTTGAACGTAGGCGGTCAAACATTGTGTTTAGGCTTAGTGAAGAGAGAGATGATTCTGATAACAGGCTTAAGAGGGTGGCGCTTCATCGCTTAAGATATATCCCTGTCCACGTAGTGTATGGATTAGTGCCGGTTCAAAGCCTTTGTCCACTTTGGTTCGCAGGTGGCTCACATACACATCAATCACATTACTTTCAGGATCAAAATTCATGTCCCATACATGCTCTCCGATCAGTGTGCGTGAAAGTACTTTCTTCGGATTGCGCAGCAGATATTCAAGCAGTGCGTACTCTTTGGTAGTCAGACGAATCGGTTTGCCCGAGCGTGTGACCTGCCTTGTCATTGGATCAAGCTCAAGGTCTGCGATGCTAAGAATCGGAGATTTGGTCTCTGACTGACGTCGTAGCAATGCACGTACACGGGCTAACAGTTCTTCAAAAGCAAATGGCTTGGCCAGATAATCATCGGCTCCGGCATCCAGACCGCGAACTTTGTCTTCAACGCTGTCCCTTGCTGTTAACATCAGAACCGGTGTGTTGACACCATGATCCCTGATCTCTTTGCAGGTTTGCAGGCCATTCTTTTTGGGTAGCATAAGATCAAGAATGATCAGGTCATAATCATTAACCTCAGCCAGAAAACCGCCATCTTCACCGTCATAGGATACGTCAACGGCATGCCCTTCCTCTTTCAATCCTTTTTGGATGAACTGGGCAACACGCTCTTCGTCTTCAACAACCAGAATCTTCATGTTGCCCAGTGTAGCAGTAAGAAGTCTGTTTCGTGAAGGGGGATACTCTGATTATATCCTGAGAACGTTATTTTTCGTTTCTACAGAATGACGGTAGTGTGATGCGTGAGGTGATTTATGCAGTTTAAATTCTTGAATAAGAAGCCCCTGTATCGAGGTTTTTTTGAGCTCGATGCCTATGACATTGAGCACGATTGTTTTGAAGGTGGCAGTCTGAAAATATGTCGTGAACATCTGGAGCGGGGCGATGCCATCGCCATACTTCTGTATGACCAGCAGTGCGATGAAGTGCTCTTGATCGAGCAGTTTCGGGTCGGTCCAGCCGTGCGAGAAGATGAGGCGTGGTTGATTGAGATTGTAGCCGGCATGATTGATGAGGGAGAAGGTCCTGAAACTGCAGCCTGCAGGGAGTCGGTCGAGGAGGCAGGGTATGAACCCTTCAGGGTAGAGCATCTGGGCCAGTATTATTCAACGCCGGGAGGCTCATCCGAACGCATTGACCTCTATCTGGGGTTTATTGATAAATCAGCACCTGCCGGAGATGGTGGTGGCATGAAACATGAACATGAAGATATCCGTCCATTCTGGATAAGCCGCGGGGAAGCCATGCAGTGGCTGGCAGATGGAAAAATAAATTCCGGAGCGCCGATGTTGGCGTTGCTCCTATCTTTTGGAGCAACCGGAAAGCTGGCTGATCTATAAAGCCACTGGAATTGACTGTTTAAGACGGAGTCTGTTAAACCAGTGATGCAGCCATGTTACGTGGCTCATCAGCATCGAGAATGGCACTGATTACAGCAATGCCGAACCCTGCAAGCTGGCTCCGGTTCTCTATATCAATGCCCCCAAGCGCGATGATTGGCAGAGGTGGATCTACCGTGAGCTCTCTGAATTTTGTGATGCCGAGTGATTCTTCTCCGGGATGGCTCTGCGTTGGGAATACGGGTGATAA
Source organism: Mariprofundaceae bacterium (assembly GCA_040326115.1). Classification (GTDB taxonomy): domain Bacteria; phylum Pseudomonadota; class Zetaproteobacteria; order Mariprofundales; family Mariprofundaceae; genus WSZY01. The sequence continues at coordinate 4,230 of JBEQLD010000039.1, forward strand.
AAAGGCAAAGTCAGCTCCGAATTTGGCAGCAAATTCAAGCTCAATCTCATTATGGCAGGAGGTGGAGAGGGTGAGCTTCTCTCTACCAAGCCATTTTCGGATAGCCGGAATCTGATTCATCTCCAGTGAAGATAGGTGAACACCATCGGCCTGAATGGCTTTGGCTACGTCAGCCTGAGTGTGAATGATCAGTTTTGCCTGATGGGTGTCGGTCAGATCTCGCAGGGCTGAAGAAAAGGCCAGAAGGCGTGCAGAATCCATCTCTTTTTCACGAACCAGAACCGTATCCACGCCGCCGGAAAGAGCGGCATCCACCACTTCAAAAAAACGATCTGTCGGAAGCCGCTGGCTATCCGTGATGAGAGTTAGCTTGGGGAGTTCGATGGTCAGAACTCTTTGATCACCCACATAGGCGGGCTCAGATGCCGATAGCCACCTGGTAGCCTGCGCTCAAACTTACCGTCGCCGGTGTTATCATACAGGTAGTATGCAGGCAGGTTGTTACCGGGCTGAACCCGTAGCATGTAGACCTTTCCCTTGACTGCATATTCAGTGACCTGAGCACCATCTTTACGGATATAGGAGTGAACTTCTGAGCCTTCAACAGCTTCAGGTGCAGAAAGTTCACGGTTCAGATCAGTGTTGCCCGAGGCGCTGTTAACTGTCTCACGAGCCTCTTCAGAGTCATGAACCCTGGTAGGCGGAGAGAGAATATCTTCAGCAAACAGTGGTGGGGATGTTGTGAATGCCGCCAATAGAGCGATGATTGAGAAGAGGGATAGGTAAGTTTTATGCATGATGCAATTATAGCTTAGAGAAGAAAGGTTTGCATCAGAGTTTGTATCGCTGATTCTATCAGGATGAACGATCTCTTCTTAACAGGACAAGGCAGGAGCCACCTCCTGTATATGGTTTGGGAATGGCAGCAAGGATATGACTGGCGTAGGGGCCTGATCTGAGCCACTGATAAACCGTCTCTTTCAAAACAGGTTTTCCCTGTGAATGCAGGCCACGGCCATGCACGATGCAGAGAACACGATGTTGTTCGGTCAGGGCGATCTCCAGCATCTTTTCCAGTGCAGAAAGTGCTTCATTGCGGGTCATGCCGTGAAGATCCGTTTCAAGATTAATCGGTGGCCTGCCCGATCCAAGCTGTTTCAGTTTCTCCTGGGATATCCCGCTGCTTTTCAATATCCAGGGCTCTTCAGTGGTTTCCGGTGCAGCATGACTATGGCTGCTTGATGGCAGGGTAGTAGAGGGAAGTTTTTTCCCAATCTTTTTATGCGTCTCTGCCTTTCCCGGCTTTGATTTTTCGATATTGGCTTTATCTGATTTGGCAATGGGGCGAACAATGCTCATCGCTTTGGAAAACAGCTCTTCGTCACTCATGGCGTAGCTTGATTATTCCTGTTCGTGTTTTTCAGGGCGTGAGAGTAGTTGTACTACCGCATCATCAGCTTTGATCCGGTTTGAAAGTACAGCACGAACAGTTTCACAAATGGGCATCTCAATTTCATGTTGCTCTGCCAGTTTGCAGGCGGCAATCGCAGTTTTTTCGCCTTCCACCACCTGACCGATATGGGCCCGGGCCTGATCAACACTCATGCCTTTTGCCAGTGCCATGCCCATGCTTCGGTTGCGTGAAAGATCGCCCGTACAAGTCAAAACAAGATCACCCAGCCCGGACAGGCCACTTAAGGTTTCAGGACGTCCGCCACAGGCAACGGCCAGTCTGGTTATTTCGGCAATACCACGCGTGACCAGGGCTGCCATGGCGCTATGACCAAGGCCGAGACCTGCAGCAATACCAGCGGCAATGGCGATAACATTTTTCAATGCACCGCCAAGTGCTACACCGGCCATATCGGCAGAGGTGTAGATTCTGAATGCAGGGTCATCGAAAAGCGCGGCACATCTCCTGGCAAGTTCAATATCAGATGCTGCCATGGTGATGGCTGTGGGCAGGCCATCGGCACTATCTTTGGCAAACGATGGTCCTGAAAGCAGGGCTGTTCGCTCAGTTCCGACATGGCGAATCAGAAGCTCATCGATACGTTCCAGAGTCTCCGGATTCAGACCTTTGCAGGCAGCAATGACAGGTGTATCAAGTGTCGTTAAGCGGCTCAGGACCGAATCGGCAGCCGAGCATGGGACAGCCAGTATGGTTGCCACTGTATCGGCCAGTGCTTTGTCATAGTCAGCGGTGACAAAGAGGGATGAAGGAAAGGAGGAGCCGGGAAGAAAATGGCTGTTTTCATGCTGTCTGTTCATCTCTTTTGCCTGCGCCTCTGTTCGGGCAAGCAGGCGCACTTCACGACCACGGCGAGCTAACACCATTGCCAGGGCGGTTCCCCATGAACCTGCACCAATGACACATACCGGAGCTGATTTCATAGCCAAGTCACCTCTCTTCCCACCTCTTTCTCCGAAGACCGGCTGCCAGTAGAAGCAGGCCAGCTATGATCAATGCTGGCAGATCACCCCACTTTTGATAAGGCGTCACCAAGTCTGAAAGACGATATGTACCTTTTACCACTGCCTGCGTCCACCATGGTGCAGTGGCTTTGATGCTTCCATCCGGAGCAATAATAGCCGAAACGCCGGTGTTGGCTGCGCGCAGCACATAACGTCCGGTCTCAACCGCTCGCATTCTGGCTGCCTGAAGATGTTGCCACGCAGCTGGACTCTGCCCGTACCATGCATCATTGGTCACAACGACCAGAACCTGAGCACCTTGTTCAACACGTGATCTGGCCTCTTCGGGAAAAATTGATTCGTAGCAGATCAGTGAGCCGAAAACCGTATCAGAAGTTTTCAGTACCCCGCCATTTTCAGCAGCCTGAAAATTGGCAATGTTGGGAACCAGTTTGCCTAACCATGGTAGCCAGGATGGAACATATTCACCAAACGGAACCAGATGATGTTTGCCGGCAAAGCTACGCTCTCCCTGATTATGCAATTGAAGAAATAGCCCGCTCTGGGCATCGGGAGTGTCAGATGTCTCTTTCTCATCGGTCATTTTCAAGCCGCCAAACAGCAGTGGCTGATTCCAAATCGTGACACGGTTTTTCAGCCATTGATCCCAGCCCGGTGCTCGCGAAAGGAAAAAGGGAACAGCTGCCTCCGGCCAGACGATGAGATCACTACCCGCGGCAGCGGATGTGGAGAGTGTGTTGTAGCGGCGCATGGTCTCATTAAGAAATGCCCGGTCCCATTTTACATCCTGAGGAATATTTCCCTGAATCAGGGCTACGGTTCTCTCTCTGCTTTCAGGCTCGGTCGGTTGCGGTGCGAACCATACAAATACCGCACAAAGAGCCAGTGCGATGACCGCTGCTGATGTCTTGTGGCGATCTGTGAACGCTGCCAGAGCCATGGCGATCAGGGCTGGAATGAAAGCGGCTCCGTAGACGCCCATGACGCCGGCCCAGCCGATGGCGGGTGTATCGAGAATGAGATTGCCGAGAGATGTCCAGGGCAGGCCGGTAAAGAGATGGCCACGCAGCCATTCAATCAGCACTGCCACTGCCGGAAAAACCGGAATGATCCAGATGCTATTGTTGGTTATCCGTACACTAAGCCAGCCCCATAAAGCCGGGAAAAAGGCCATCACAAGGCCCACAAGCGCCACACAGCTATAAGCCAGTGGATAACTCAGGCCACCATAGAGGTGGAATGTGTCCGCAAGCCACCATGAACCAAAACCAAACCAGCCAAAGCCAAACGCATAGCTGATTAGGAATGGGTAGTCGCCTTTGATCAGCAGCCATGCCCAGATCGCCATCGCAATGATCGCCAGCCAGTTCAGATCATAAGGGGAGAAGGTGAATTGCATGGAGGCGCCGCAGAGAAGGGCCAGAGTGATCCGGCTGATGATCTGGTGCGGTTTAAGCTTCTCTTCTTCCCACTGCATGTAAAAGTTAATTACCGTTTGTATCCGGCTTGATCAGGATTTGAATGACCCTGCGTGGGTCTGCATCCTGAACATGGATATATAGCCCGGCGACTTTGATCTGTTCACCCTTGACGGGAATACGGCCAAGCTCGGTAACAATCAGCCCACCCACCGTATCAAAATCGCCTTTTGGCAACTCCAGCTCAAGCAGCTCCGCAAACTCTTCCACATGCATACGTGCCTGAACTTCCAGGGCGCCGTTATCTGTCCGTTGAAACTCAGCTTCTTCGTCGGAATCACCGCCCTCATCAATGGAGCCGACAATCTCTTCAAGGAGATCGGAGAGTGTAACAAGCCCTGCTGTACCACCAAATTCATCAAGTACGATGGCGATATGACTGCCTTCACGCATCTCTGATAGCAGGCCGGATACACGCTCCAGCTCGGATACATTCGGGCATGGGCGAATCAGCTTTTTCAGCGTTGGGGATTTGCCACGAACTTTTGCTGAAAAGAGATCCCATACATGGATGACACCAAGCACTCGATCCAGCTCGCCATCAATAACAGGAAGCCGGGTAACGCCACTTTTCGACATGAATTTTTCAACCTCTGCCAGAGACATGCCGATCTCAACGGACTTGATTTCGGATCTCGGGATCATCACTTCACGAACGCGGGTGTCATAGAACTCCACCATACGCCCTACATGGCGGCGCTGTTCATCCGACTGTATGGCTTCTGCACGGCTGATGAGCGATAACAGCTCTTCATCAGTGCGTCCCGGCCTTAATCGCTCGATCAGATTTTGGCGAAGTCGCTCTTTCCAGCGTTTAAACATCGTTTCTATCCTCATCTTCATCAGGGTATGGGTTATGCAGACCAAGTTTTTTCATGGCCGCCTGTTCATGTCTGTGCATCACTTCTGCTTCATCGTCATTGATATGATCATACCCCAATAGATGTAGCGTACCATGAATAATCAGGTGCAGCATATGATCAGCAGTAGGGATTGAGAGTCTGGCGGACTCTTTAATTGTGAACGGTGTGGCAAGAATCATGTCACCGAGTGATTCATCCGGGCTGAAATCGGGTCCTTCCTGCATGGGGAATGAGATGATATCTGTCACGCCCTCTTTTTTTCGCCACAGACTGTTCAGGGCTGCCACGGTTTCATCATCTGAAAAACGGATACAGAGATCAGGCTCATGAGAAAAACCAGCTTCGATGCAGGCGGCTTTCACAGCCTGTCGGATATTCTCGGCAGCAGGTAAGGGGTCATCTACCTCATTGCTATCAGCCTTGTGCATCTCATCAATAACAATATCAATCATCTTCACGTTTCTCATAGGCCGTAACAATTTTTTCAACCAGTCGATGGCGTACAACATCATTGGCGGTCAGACGGCAGATGCCGACATCTTTTACACGGTCGAGCACCTGAAGCGCATGCAGAAGGCCGCTCTGCTGATGGCTGGGCAGATCAACCTGTGTGCTGTCTCCGGTAACCACCATTCTTGAGCCGAAACCGAGTCTGGTCAGGAACATCTTCATCTGTGCCCGTGTCGTATTCTGTGCCTCATCAAGGATGATAAAGGCATCATTGAGTGAGCGGCCACGCATGTAGGCCAACGGTGCAATTTCAATACGCCCCTGCTCTATCAGCCCATTCATCTTTTCCATGCCCAGCATATCGGAAAGCGCATCATAAAGAGGACGCAGGTATGGATCGACCTTCTGCTGAAGATCACCCGGAAGGAAGCCGAGCCGTTCTCCTGCCTCCACGGCGGGACGGGTCAGAATAATACGTTCAACATCGTGAGAGTTCAGTGCCACCACCGCCGCGGCAACAGCCAGATAGGTTTTGCCGGAGCCGGCAGGGCCGATGGAGAGGGTGAGTGTATGATCATGCATGGCTTTGATATAATCACGCTGGTTGGCTGTTTTCCCCTGAATATGGCGGCGTCCGGCTATCATAACGAGGCCCTGTCCATGGCTTTTGCTTTCACTCTGGCGGGGCTGTTCAGTTCCGAGGCTGTCAGCCAGAACACCTTCAATATCAATCTGAGTCAGCGAGCCGCTTTTTAACTGTTCGGCAAGCTGTGTGATGGCTAGTGCAGCTTTTTCTGTCTGCTCACCTTCAATATCCCAACTGCCGGGCTTGCCCAGAAAGCGGACATTAAAATGTTTTTCAAGTTGTTTAAGTGTCTGGTTTCCCGGCCCGCAGAGTGCTGCAAGCATTGAGGTTCCAAGGGATGAAAGGTTGATGGTTTTCAACTGCTAATGTCTCTCTTATGCAAGAATGAGTTCTCCTCTAAGTGATTGGGCATACGCCTCAGTGATTTTTACGGGCATCACCTGACCAATCTGTCTCGGTTGTCCTTGAAAGTGAACGATTTTAAAGTTGGCAGTGCGCCCCTGCATATCTCCGGGATTCTTTCCCTCTTTTTCAACAAGAACATCCAGCGTTTTGCCAACCTGTTGTTCAGTTCTTTCTCTGGTCTGTTCACGGGTCAGTTCAAGCAGGGTTTGCAGGCGCGTATTTTTAACACTCTCGGGGATGTCATCTTCGATTTTGGATGCAGGTGTGCCCGGACGTGGTGAATATTTGAAACAGAAAGCGGAATCAAAACCCACACGTTTCACCAGATCGATGGTCTCTGCAAAATCTTCATCGGTTTCACCGGGGTAGCCGACAATAAAATCCGAAGAGAGCGCGAGATCAGGGCAGTGCTCACGCAGCTCATCAATGGTACGAAGATAGTCATCACGGGTATGGCCACGATGCATCGCTTTCAGTATCCGATCCGATCCGCTCTGAATCGGAAGATGTAAAAATGGCATGAGTTTAGGAAGCTCTGCAAATGCAACGGCCAGTTCAGACGTCATCTCCATAGGATGGCTGGTGATAAAGCGGAGTCGTTTCATTTTTTCCAGTTCAGAAACGGCATAGAGTAACATGGTAAAATCCCACTCTTCACCGTCAGGCCCCTCGGCTCTGTAGGCATTCACATTCTGGCCCAGAAGATTGATTTCAACGGCACCCTTTGCCAGCAGTTTTCGGCACTCATCCAATACATCATTGACCGGGCGGGAGAGCTCCGGGCCACGTGTATAGGGAACCACGCAGAAGGTGCAGAATTTATCACACCCTTCCATGATAGTGACAAAGCCGGCAACACCGTGCGTTTCAGGGGTGGGGAGATGATCAAATTTTTCGATTTCGGGCATCTCGATCATGGTAAGTCGCACGCGATCACGACGGATGGTTTTCACCATCTCAGGCAGGTTATGGTAAGCCTGCGGACCAAAGACGATGTCGACATAGGGCGCACGTTTCTGAATGCGCTCGCCCTCCTGCTGGGCAACACAGCCGCCCACACCAATAATCAGATCAGGCTTTTTGTCCTTGATCTTTTTGTAGCGGCCAAGCTCGGAATAGACTTTATCTTCAGCCTTTTCACGTACTGAGCAGGTGTTCATCAGGATGACATCGGCATCTTCAGGCTTGGCCACAAGCCGAAGGCCATAGGCCTCCTTCATCAGGTCGACCATGCGCGATGAATCATATTCATTCATCTGGCAGCCGTAGGTTTTAATGAAAAGTGTGTCCAGAGAGTTTCCTGAACGTGGTTGTTTAATTGTTTCGGTTAACATGGAAAGCGCGATACTACCTGAAATGGGAGAATTTCAACAAGCAGAAGGTTAATGAGGCTATTTAACCCAGAACACCCTGAAGGTCACTGAGATCATCTTCCAGTTCGATTTCAACTGCGGCCAGATGAGTTTCTGTGATATCGAGACGTTGAATCGGTGGAAAGCTTTCAGGCTCGACAGACTCCCCAATAGCATCAAAAAGCACAGCATGGCCATTTCTTTGAACCATGTAGTCGGCAGCATCAATATAATCAATCAGCTTTTCATTTGGCCGGTCATCGGATTCAATACCATGATGAGAAGCTACGGTCGCAAAAATGTCAGGCATTCCCCAGCTGTTTAACAGGCGTCCGCCCATCTCCCGGTGTAGTTCCTGAAGAATTATCAGTTGCTCGGCCGGACTGCATTTCATCAGTTCATCCGGAACAGCGCAGACTACGGCTGGAATGCCAACGTCATGAATAATTCCTGCCAGAAATGCCTCCTCAGGCGCAGAGCTTCGAGTCAGTCGCGCCAGATGCTGGGCTGCCACGGCAACGAGCAGTGAGTGAGCGGTGGTTTTTCGAAGAATATTTTGCAGGGATTTATCTTTAACCTGCATATGCAACTTGCTGGATATGGCAATGAGCAGTTGGAGCGTCTGGTTTCCGCCAAGCCGTTGTACAGCCATGGGAAGGTTGCGAATTTCATGACCGCCACTTTTGAATTTGGCGCTGTTGGCAATTCTGAGGACAGTGGTTGAAAAAGTCGGGTCATCACCTATCACCTTGGCAATATCCATCGCCCCCCTGTTTTCATCATTCACGATATCCCGAACTTTCAGCACAGCCTCGGGAAGTACGGGTAGCCTGGCTTCACCGCTGTTAAAGCGCTTTCGGATGATTTCAGCAAGTTGATATGCACTTTGACTCATAAGTTGTCTCCCATCAGCCGGACAATCTCTTCCACACTTCTGTGTGACACTGAGCGCGGGGCAATTCGGTATACTTCTTCAACGGTAGTCTCTCCTTTAAGCACCTGATAGAGCCCATCCTCCATCAGAGAGAGAAGATCGGTGCTTTCACAGCTTATTTTCCGGATATCATGGGAGGATTTGCGCGCAATGATGGCTTCGCGAACGGGTTCATTAAGAATCAGAAGTTCATGCAGGGTTGTGCGTCCATGATAGCCGGTGCCATGGCAAGAGCCGCAGCCCGTGCCACGGTAAAAGGTGTGATTTTTCATGGTTTCACTGTCCAGTCCGATCAGGCTGGCAATGCGTTTGTTCGGCATATATGCCTGACGACAGTCCGGGCAGATGGTACGGATCAGGCGTTGCGCCAGAATGCTGACCACGGTGGATGAGATCATGAATGTATCAATGCCCATATCCAGCAGGCGCAACAGGCCACCAATGGAATCTTCTGTATGGAACGTTGTCAGCACCTTGTGGCCTGTCAGGGCTGCCTGGACTGCTACCTGAGCTGTGTTTTTGTCACGCACCTCGCCGAGCACGATAATGTCCGGATCCTGACGCACGATCGCCTTTAATGAGTCATCAAATGAGCGCCCTGCTTTTTTGTCCACAGAGCACTGCATAATACCTTCGATCACATATTCAACAGGGTCTTCTACCGTGATGATTTTTGTTGAAGGCCGGTTTAGATAATCAATCGCGGCATAGAGGGTGGTGGTCTTACCGGAGCCGGTAGGTCCGGTTACTATGATGACGCCTGTCGGTACGTCCAGAGCATCATGTTTAAAGCGCTCCAATACTCCATGGCTCATCTTAATCTGTTCGATGGTTTTCAGGCCGCCATCACGCCTTAGAATACGCAGGACAAGATTTTCCCCGTGCAGGGTGACATAGGTGGATGCACGGAAATCAATATCAATACCATTAATTTCACTGGAGATCCGGCCATCCTGATGGCGTCGATTATCTGCGATGTCCATTTCAGCCAATACTTTGATTCTGGCGGTAACGCGTTTTGCCAGTTCGACAGGTAGATCCATCTTGTGAATCAATACACCATCCAAGCGAAAACGAATGCGAACAAGATCTATGAGCGGTTCGATATGAATATCACTTGCGTGATCCCGGACAGCAGAGAGCAGGATACTGTCGACAATATCTGCAATCTGGTCGGTCTGCTCTGTTTTCTGAGCTCCCGCCGCCTTCGTCAGCTTATTCAGAAGAAGTGTAATGGTGTCACGTGCAGCAATGGCTATAACGGCTGTTTTGCCTGTAGTGGTCTCAATCTCATTGATGGCATGCTCATTCAGTGGGTCTGCTGTTACGACTGAAATTTTTGTCGTACCTTCATCAAAGGGAATGATGAGATTGGTTTGCATAAAACTTCTTGAGAACTTTGTTATGACGGTGCGATCGATCATGTCGATATCAATATGCATCAGGGGCAGGCTAAGCTGTTCGGAAAGGGCTTGTGCCAGCTGCCGTTCATCCATAAAACCAAGCTTGATAATCAGCTCACCCATTCGCAGGCCGGGATTTGCAGGAATAGCGATTTCAGCCTGCCTGAGCTGATCGAGTGTGATGTAGCCAAGTTCACAGGCAAGCTCACCGAATCTGAATTCGCGTCCATGTTTGCGGATCAGGCGCCGCTCTTCACCCTCACTGATGAGGCCCAGCTCAATCAGGATGGCGGAGAGAATTTTGTTGTTGCCCAGTTTTTGCTGAATTTTTATTGCTTTCACAATATAGGAGAGAGGAATGTCGGTCTCATTGAGTAAAATTTGAGCAAACTTACCGCCTGGATATGATTCCAGTCCTTTAATGGCTCGTTTCTGTTTCTTTGAAT
>JBEQLD010000003.1:0-12916 GCA_040326115.1 Mariprofundaceae bacterium
AGCCGCTGGGCAACAATCATATTCAGTGAAGATGCCAGCATGGTGGAATCAATGCCCATCTCAACCAATCGGGTAATGGTGGAGGGTGCATCATTCGTATGCAGTGTTGAAAGCACCAGGTGACCTGTCTGGGCTGCATGCAGTGCAATACTGGCCGTCTCCTCATCACGAATTTCGCCCACCATCACAACATCGGGATCCTGTCTGAGAATCGAACGAAGCGCCGCGGCAAAGGTCATGCCTGCTTTCGAGTTAACCTGAACCTGATTGATTCCCTTGATCTGGAACTCAACCGGATCTTCAACGGTGATCAGATTGGTCTCTTCATCCTTAATATGATGTAAAAAAGAGTAGAGCGTTGTTGTTTTTCCACTTCCGGTAGGACCGGTTACCAGAACTGCGCCGGTAGGACGTGAAATACACTCTCTAACGCGGGCATCTGCCAGCTTCTCGAATCCGAGCACATCCAGATTAAGTGAGAGGCCACTCTTATCCAGAATACGCATCACCACCTTCTCGCCATGCATGGCAGGCAGGGTTGAGATGCGCATGTCGTAACTCTTACCCCAGAGTTTAATCCGACTGCGACCATCCTGAGGTGTGCGTGTATTGGCGATATCCAGTTTGGACATGATTTTTATGCGGGAAGCAACCAGAGGGTGCGCTTTAACCGGAAACTGCAGTGCTGAACGAAGCCGACCATCCACGCGCATTCGTACAACGCTGATCTTCTCTCCTGGCTCAATATGAATGTCCGAGCTACCCATCTTCATGGCCTGTACAATAATGCCATTCACCAGTTTGATGATCGGGGAGTCTTCCGCCCCTTTCTTCAGCTCATCGAGGTTGGCATGCTCTTTCTCTTCTGATTCGGTTGAAAAACCTGAATCATCATTCAGGCCCTCCATCGCTGCATCAAAAGCAGCATCACCCTGATAAAACTCTCTTATTTTCCTCTGGATTACATCGGGTCGGGCAAACAGCGGCTTTACCCGGACACCCAGTTTAAACTGTACCGCATCAAGATTGGAAAAATCCATCGGGTCGCCTGTTGCGATAATAATTTCACCGCCCTGGCTATCAATGGGAATAAATTTGTATGTAACGCAGAGCTGTTCAGGGCATTTTTTCAGCAGAGCTTCATTGGGCTGGAAGTCCGAAATATCGAGAAAAGGAACTTTATAGATGCGGGAAAGTGTCTGTAATAACGCATCGGCATCAATTTCATTGATTGCCAGCAGGGCCAGCAGAACAGCGCCTTTCTGGCCCTCATCACTCTGAAGGGCATCAGACATCTGTTCCTGAGTGACAACACCACTCTCAATAAGTTCCTGTTGCTGTTTTAGAAGCATTCCGGCATTCCCAGTAATCCTTTACACGCCATTTATAGAGTTGGTTAACTTAAGCTGCTAACTGTTTAAAATCAAGAACACTTTGCTGATCTCCCAAGCGACCGACAAACCTTCCCCTTTTACACATCGATCTCTATGGATAGTCTGCCGCCATGACAATGCATTCTGTTCACAAACTGTTTGTACCTGTTTTGGTACTCCTATTCTCGCTGTTGATTTCGGCATGCGCAAAACCGGAATCCGGACACAGGGCCCTGAACAGCCTTTCAAAAGAAGCAGTGGAGAAACAGACTGCTCTTAACACCCTTCCGGTAGAGGCGTCAGAGAAACAGGACGACATATCTCTATATAACATCTCCGGCAGTGATGAACTTCTGGTTGGCATTCCACTTTCTGAAATTGCCGCAGCTCAAGCCGAAGTAAAACGCCATATCATTCCGCACTGGCCAAAAATCGCTGATCGTTCCCGCTATGTACGCGGGCGAATGGTGGCTGTTCTGGAAAATATGGAGGCACCGGCTGGCCTACAGGCTATTCCAGTGATTGAGTCAGGTTATAATCCTTATGCACTCTCCTATGCCGGTGCGATGGGGCTTTGGCAGCTGATGCCAAGAACAGCCCGTGGATTGGGTGTTAAGAATATCAATGGTACCAATGGTCGTCGGGATGTGGAGTCCAGTACCAGAGCCGCAGTGACTTACCTGCTGAAGATGAAAGAAAGATTCGGGAACTGGCCGCTGACCTTTGCAGCCTACCACCTCGGACCCACCTCAGTTGCCAGAAGGCTGAGAAAACAGCCCTGGAACCCATCTGATGGCATCAATAAAATGCCTGTCCCCTCCATAACCAAAGCCTACGTGCGTCATGTAATCGGTTTTGCGGCCCTGCTTCATATGCAGACATTGAAGTTTCCTGAACCCTATCCAACTCAGGAGCTAAAACTTCTGCCTCCTGCTGATCTCAAACAGCTTGCTTCTCTCTCCGGCATCAGCCGTGACACACTGTTCAGGTTTAATCCGGGCCTGGATTATGCCCAGTATCTTAAATATGGCGTCTCTATTCATGTGCCTGAGCAGCACCTGCCTGAACTGCAGGAAAAGGTTGATTCGACCGGCCCGAAATATGTTGATGTGGTGATTAGCTCTGGTGACTCTCTATGGAGCCTTTCACGCAGACACCATACCTCGCTACAACATCTACGTTCGCTTAATCCCGGTATTGGCAATCTTCTCAGCATAGGAAAAACCATCAAAGCCCCTGCCAACCAACTGGCACGCGCCAGGCCAACTTCCAACCCGCTGCTCTCTCAAGGTCGGCGTATTCGCTACAAGGTTCGATCCGGTGACTCACTCTGGATGATTGCCAAGCGTTTTGGTACAACCTCGAGAAATATCGCCCGCTCCAACCAGATTTCACAAAACAAGTTGATTCGTCCTGGAGACACTTTATGGATTCTAGCCCGTATTCGCCCAAGCTGATCTGGCTACTACTTGTTCTCTCACTACTGCTGGCCTCATGCTCAGAGAGTGAAACTACTGCCAAGCAGCAGGTTCAAACTCAGCCTGTCTCTACAGCGCCAGCCCATGGCGACAGACTGGTTGATGCCTCGATCGGTGATGCCTCCAACCTGATTCCAATGATTGCCGGTGATGCCAGTAGCCATGCCATTGCCGGACAGCTCTATCTCTCATTGCTGAAATATGATCGTAACCTTGATCTGGCCGGTCAACTTGCAGAGAGCTGGGAGGTCTCAGACGACCAGCTCAGTATCACGTTCAAACTGCGAGAGAACCTGACATGGACAGATGGGCTGCCTTTCACCTCGGCTGACTGCGCTTTCACACTCTCCCTGATTCAGGATGAGCATACCCAGAGTGCCTATAAATCCGATTATGCCAAAGTGATACGTTTTGAGGTGCCGGATAGCCTCACTTTCCGGGTGTTCTACTCTGAGCCCTACTCTCCTGCGCTCTCCACCTGGTCTTCGCTCGCCATGCTTCCCAAACATGTGTTTGAAAATGAAGATATCATGAATACAAAGCTTTCACGCGAGCCAAAAGCGACCATTGGTCCCTACAGACTGGTTGACTGGCAGGCACAGCAGTACATCAAGCTTCTGGCCAACCGTAACTATTATGATGGCGACGTCTGGATCAATGAACGAATGACCCGAATCATACCTGATCCAGCCACACAGTTTCTGGAGCTGTCAGCAGGAAATATTGATTCTATGGGACTGACCCCGATTCAGTACAGTCGACTCTTTGAAACCAAGGCAGAGTTGAAACAGAACTACACACGTTATAAATACCTTAATTTTGTCTACACCTATCTCGGTTTTAACCTGACTCGCAAACCGTTTGATGATGAGCGCGTTCGGCAGGCGCTGGCTTTTGCCATTGATCGTCAGGAGCTGGTAGATGGTGTGCTTCTGGGGCTTGGTGAGAGCATTGCCACCCCCTACAAACCCGGCACCTATTGGGTGAATGAGAAGCTAAAACCCAGATCATTCAATGTAGAAAAGGCAAAATCACTGCTGGCCGAAGCAGGCTGGAGAGACAGTGATGGTGATGGCGTGCTTGATAAGGATGGAAAACCGTTCAAATTCACGATTCTGACGAATAATGGCAACAAACAGCGTGCTGATACCGCCACCATTATTCAACACCGCCTGAAACAGGTCGGCATTAAAATTGATGTCCGGCTGGTGGAATGGTCGGCTTTTATCGAGAACTTCATCAATAAGCGTAACTTTGAGGCCGTACTGCTTGGCTGGTCACTGAGCCCTGATCCGGATCAGTACAATATCTGGCACTCATCCCAGACCGGCGCACGCCAGTTCAACTTCCTTACCTACAGCAATCCAAAGGTGGATGCGGCGCTGGTAGATGCCACCCGCACTTTCGATAAGGCAGAGCGCAAGAAATTCTACAACATTGTTCAGGAAGAAATTTACAACGATGTGCCGATGATCTTTCTCTACGCTCCCTACTCCCTACCCGCCATGCATAAGCGCATTTATGGTATTGATCCAGCCCCTGCAGGCATCGGTCACAATAGTGAGAAATGGTATGTACCCCTGGAGATGCAGAAATCTCAGGTGGGTATCACCCCTTAATGTTTAAACTGCCGAAAGAAGAGAGCAGAGCCCTGCAAAATAGTTATCTCACCTGTTTAAGAGATGAGTACACCATCATTAAAGCCTCAGGAGAGACACTGCTGGACTACCTGCAGGGGCAGATCACTCAGGATGTTCATCAACTGACAGAGAATCAGGGGATCTATTCCGCCATTCTTACCCCACAGGGCAAGGTGGTGAGCGATCTCTATATTATCCCAGGGCATGACAACGAACTGATCATCGTTGCACGAAAAACTTATGCAGAAGCTCTGGTTGGCCGTATTCGCAATTTCTCTCTGGGTCATGAATTGAGGATCGGTATTGTCGCCTCCCTTAAACTCATTTCGGTTCAAGGTGCTCAGATTGAGCTGTTTCTTAAAGAACATAAGCTTCCCATTCCTGCAAAGAATCACCTCTGCGTAGGCTCAGAAGCAGATAGAGAGACTTTTATCATACGCATGGCAGAAGCTGCCGATGATGGCCTCTGGGTCGTTACAGATGATTTGGGTTCACTACTGGAGAAAAATGAATCCATCGTTGATGAGTCGATTATCCATACAGCACGGGTAGTGAAAGGGCTGCCAACCTATGGCATAGACTGGAATGAAAAATTCTTCCCTCTTAATGCCAATCTGATCGAGTTTGATGGCGTCTCTTTTGAAAAGGGGTGTTATGTTGGTCAGGAGGTCACCAGCCGCATGCAGTGGCGCGGCGGTATCAAAAAAAGATTCTATCGGGTTGAGCTGGAATCCCTTCCTGAAAAGCTCCCCTCCCCTCTATCTACCACGGTCGAGGTAGGCTCTGTCACATCTGCCGCTATGAATGAGAGTGGAAAGGTAGTTGCTATCGCTCACCTGCCGATTGAAATTGTGGAGAATCAGACTCCACTCATTGACCCTGAAGGTGATTCGGTTCAGGTGACAGGAGTATGCCATGCCTGAAAACAGACAGGGCTTTGCCCATCTCTTCATCTGGTACCATGCCCCGGAATATCTGGAAACCGATCTGCGAAACTGGCTGTTGGATGTTGAAAAGAAGCTGGGTGTTAAAGGTGAACTGTTTCTACGTAAAGACAGTGACTCTGAAAACCGTGACCGTGTAACGTTCATGGAAACCTATAAAAATGTCGATGAAGCTTTTATTACTCGGCTTGAATCTTTGGCAACCCGTCAGCCGTGGTATAACAAGCTTATATCTCCACGTCGCTGCGAAGCTTTCAATAGAATCGAATAGCCTCTTATTTTAAGCCCTTTCCTCTTATTTTAGCCCTTTATTTAACTCTGATGAAAATTGACTTCCCCTCTTCAGGAAGGTGAAACCGGGAATCCTTAAATGAAGGCTTCCCAAAAACTTTACGACCACTAAAGCCATAGGCCTCTTGAGGAAAACCAAACCAGTTATAATCCATATTTCCGCTTCTGTTTTCGTCATGCAACACAGCAACTGCGTAATCTCCCGCGGGTAATGCTCTGAAAGAAATCTTAACGCCCTGATTGTTCGCGTTTTGGATGTCTGCGATCAGAACTTCTCCCTCGGGAAACTGGTCAGGCTTGTTAAAAAGCGCAGCCCGAACCACTCCTTTACTATTTTCAATACCACTTATCACTATCGACAACTCAGCCGCCACAACTACTTCAGACAATAATGGAACAGCGGTTAACAGCAAAATGCAAACCAGCGTTTTCTGAAAAAACATGGCGCCCCACTGTTTTGGCTTATATTGATCAATCATGATTGACTATCTTAACTGCTCTTCATCACCAAACCACAGCTTTTATCATTTTTAACCTGCCGATGCCTCAAACGCCTGTTCATTTTAATGTCTGAACGGCAGTCTTTGAAATCATGAAAAACAAAATTACTGTTACCCTGCCATTCTCTTTCAGAGGTAAAGCATTCAATCCCAAATGTGTCATTGATCTTGATGAGCATATGGAGCTGCTTGGCTCCATTCCCTGCCTATACACTCATCTCGCTAATGAAAACGATATTAGTGTGTACTCCTATGAACATGATGTGATGATGATGGGAACACTTGTTTTTGAACAGGCTGAAGGCATAGCCGCTGAGTTCACCTCTAATGGTCACTTTGACAGTGACGGTTTTAAAACCAAGTGGCTTGAATACAAGCTACATGAGTGGTTGGAAGAGATTGCAATGCGCCACATGGGTGTCGATAACCTTGAGGAACAGAGTCCTTTGAAAAAAGCCCTGCTTGAAGCGCATCAATTGGGTGTCAGCAACCCTAAGTCAGAACTCAAATTCACAGTACCCTCCAGGAACGCTTTTGATTAGGGTGCAGCGATGTCCGAGTCTTTCCAGGCTATTGCCACTCAAATTGCCGTAAAACTGATCCGTCGTGAGTCTTTGACTCCTGATGATGGCGGCTGCCAGAACTATATCGAATCTCTGCTCGCACCCCTTGGATTTGTACGCACAGAGGTTGATACAGGCGGGATCACCAATAGTATTTACACGCGTAAGGGTGAACTTCCGGGCACGCTTGCTTTTGCAGGTCACACCGATGTTGTACCGACCGGGCCTATAGAAGATTGGCCTCATCCCCCATTTGAGGCTGTGATTGAAGATGGCCCGAATGGAGAAATTCTGCATGGCCGTGGCACTCAGGATATGAAGGGTGCTATTGCCTGCTGGATTACCGCTGTTTCAAAACTCAGTTCTGAATTTACACCCCTGCCGACGCTGCAGCTATTGATCACTTCGGATGAAGAGGGTGACTCCATTGACGGTACCATCCGCATTGTCGAAAAGATGCAGGCAGACGGCACACTTCCGGATGCCGTGATTGTTGGAGAACCTTCCAGCTCCAGCAAAGTTGGCGATGTGATCCGTCGTGGACGACGCGGAGTCGTACAGATCACAGCTGATTTCAGGGGAAAACAGGGCCACTCTGCTTATCCGGAAGATGCGATCAATGCCGTGCATATGGCTGCACCGGCACTGGAAAGGATCACACAGATCGACTGGGGAGAAGCAACTGTCGGTTTTCCGCCAACCTCATGTCAAATAACAAATCTACAGGCAGGCACGGGCGCGACCAATGTTATTCCCGGCACATGCTTTGCATCCATTGATATCCGTTATAATCCCGGTGTTGATTTTGAGGGTATTGAAC
Source organism: Mariprofundaceae bacterium (assembly GCA_040326115.1). Taxonomy (GTDB): domain Bacteria; phylum Pseudomonadota; class Zetaproteobacteria; order Mariprofundales; family Mariprofundaceae; genus WSZY01. Next base: position 7,610 of record JBEQLD010000003.1, read on the forward strand.
AGCGTATCTTTAAGGCATGTGAAGCTGCTGAAGTGGTTCTGGACATTCAGCATCAGGCCGAGGTTTTCTCCACACCCGATGGCCCCTTTCTTGATCAGGTCTGTGCGTCTATCAAACAAGTGACGGGCATTGAAACGCTTCGTGACACCGGTGGAGGCACTTCAGACGGGCGTTTTCTTGCTGCAGCGGGCATTCCCGTTGTGGAGCTGGGGCTTACCAACAGCACCATTCATCAGGTGGGTGAATGTGTTGCAGTGCACGAGTTTGAGACGCTCTCAGCCATCTATTCCGATATCATTTCAAATTTCGAGGCTAAATAATGTCTGACAAACTGGGTGCAACTGCGACCAAAGCAGGTAAAGAACTGGAAACCTTCCCCAATCCCAATCCGGAACGTGATTACCATATCCGCATTGATTCGCCTGAATTCACCTGTCTCTGCCCCAAAACCGGGCAACCGGATTTTGCAGAGATCAAGTTGGATTACATTCCGGATCAGCTTTGCGTAGAGTTGAAATCACTGAAGCTCTACTACTGGAGTTTTCGTGACGAAGGCCATTTCCACGAAAAAGTGACCAATATGATCGCCAATGACCTGATCGAACTCATCGATCCCCGCTATCTGAAAGTCGAAGCTGTTTTCAATGTGCGTGGCGGCGTCTACACAACCATCGAAGTCGAACACACAAAGTAAGGAACCACTATGCTCCCGTTCACTAAAATGCAGGCTCAGGGCAATGATTTTGTTATCCTCAATGGCCTTCAGCACGAGCTGCCAGAGCTAAGCGAGACGTTTGTCCGCAACATCACAGAGCGCCGTTACGGCATCGGCTGTGATCAACTGCTGGTTCTGCTTCCACATGCCAATGGAGAACAGACCGCAGATGCCGTGATGCAGATTTTTAATAATGACGGCACTGAAGCCGCCAACTGCGGCAACGGCCTTCGCTGCGTTGGTGACCTGCTCATTCGGGAATCAGGAAAAGAGTCTGTAAGCATTGCACTTACTGACCGCATCGTAACCGCAACACGCGGTGAAACAGGCATTGCCATTGAAATGGGTGCCGCCACCATCAGTGAGCAGACAGAGGCGCATATCGATGTTGAAATCGGTAATGCACATCGTGTCTTTTTTGAAGCAACCGAAACATTTCCGGAAGACCGGAATATTGAAATTGTTACTGGTCAGGTCGCCGATCATGTCTACCTGGATATTATCGAGCGTGGTGCAGGCCGCACTCTGGCCTGTGGTTCTGGTGCCTGTGCAGCCACAGCTGCGATCTGGCATGTAGAGGATCATACCCGCCCTCAAACCATCGAAATGCCGGGCGGTACGGTGAAGGTATCAGGCAGCCCGGAAAACCTGATTCTTGAAGGCTCTGTAGAGACAGTGTTTATCGGAGAGTTCCGACTTTAATCGTCTTCCCGTAGCAGAGTAACATCAACTCTGCTGCCATCTACTGACACAGAAACCTTCACAGGCCTGCAACAAACCTGACAATCTTCAGTGTATCTCTGCAGGGGGACTGAAGCATCAACAGTTAACTCAATCTGCTCTCCGCAATATGGGCATCGAACAGTCTGGATATCGAGAAGATTCACGATTTCTTACGATCTGAATCCAACTCTCTGCGTATTGCCCGGCTGAATTTGTCCGGCGGACAGGGCTTGAAGATTACTCTGGTATCCAACGATGATAGCTCTTTATCGAGCGTATTTTCATTATCATAGCCTGTCATGAACATGACTTTTGTATCCGGTGCCATCTGATAGATGCGTTTGGCCGCCATTGCGCCGCCCATGACAGGCATCACGCTGTCCATGATGATAAGTGAAATTTTGTCCCGATTCGCCTCAAAGACCTCAATAGCTTCACGACCATTATATGCCTCAATGACGTTGTAACCAAAGGACTTGAGCAATTCCCGGTTAACCTCAACCACCTGAGCATCATCATCGACTATCAGAATGGTTTCACCCTGCCCCCTGACAATCTCTCCCACGGCACCCTGACTCTCCTGTATCTCTCCCAGATATTGCGGGAGGTAGATGTTAAATGTGGTTCCTCTGCCAACTTCACTCTCAATATCGATAACACCGCCATGGCTCTGGATGGCACCGTAGACCATGGAGAGGCCAAGACCTGTTCCCTGACCAACCTCTTTGGTGGTAAAGAAGGGTTCGAAGATTTTTCCAACCTGATCCTTAGGAATTCCATAGCCATTATCACTGACCGCAAGATGAACAAATTCATTAGCAGTCATATCGGGATGTCGTTCAAGGAATGCATCATCTGCCATATATGACGTTGCACTGATGTGAATGGCCGGATGAGTGACCTTTTTGACAGCATGGCTGGCATTCGCAACCAGATTGATCAGTACCTGCTGAAGCTGGTTGTCACTGCCAGTGATCTGAAGATCTTCACTGCAGCTCTGATAGGTAAACTCGACACTTGATGGTACTGCAGAGCGGGCAAGTTCAATTGCGCTATGGAAAAAATGCGTAAATTTAAACGGCTTCATACGCACAATATCCTTACGCGCAAAGGTGAGGAGCTGTGCAATCATCCTGGCTGCGCTCTGGCTTAACTGCTCCAGCAGAGCAACCTTCGTCTGTACATACTCTTTGTCATCCGCACGTTTTCCGATCAGGAACAGGTTCCCCATAAAACCAGCCAGTATGTTATTGAAATCATGGGCAATGCCGCCAACAAGTGTTCCAATCGACTCCATCTTCATCGACTGCCTGAGCTGCTCTTCAAGCAGTTCATGCTCACTGATGTCCTGCTGAATCACCACGTAATGCGTCACTATGTTTTCACTGTTCCTGATAGGTGAAATAGACATCAGTGAGGGGTAATGATCTCCGCTTTTTCGCTTGCCTGTGAATTCACCGTGCCACTCCTCACCATTAAGGATGGTGCTTTTAAGCTCCGCAATGGTCGATTTATCCTCAGCTGTATTTCCAAGAAGAGATACATGTTGACCTACGATATCAGCATGATCATATCCGCTGATTCGACTGAACGCCGGATTCACATACTCAACCATACCCCTGGCATCAGTGATCATCATGAACTCGCCTGCCTGTTCAACAGCACTGGAAAGCTTACGGAGTTTTTCTGTAGCGCCCATGTGCAGGCGTTGTATTGCAAGCCATTTCCACCAGATCAGAGAGAGAGAGCCTGCCCAGACCATCAACAGCAACATAAAAATATTCTGTTGTCGGTTCAGGGTCTCATGAATCACTTCATGAATACGATCATCACACAACTCAGCGTGCTGCATGACTGATTCATAGATTTGGTCATGCGCTTCCCCAAGATCGGAAACATAGAGGTGTTCAGACATTAGCCAGGGTTGCAGGTGCTCCTGCAGGTGTTGAATGGATGCATAGAGTCCGTTTAGTCGAGTGTGGAGTATGGAATCATCGAGAAGTTCGCCGCTCAGCTCCCCTACAATTGTATCACCGGTCAATGCATTGTGAGTGAGTATCTCTGCCTTGGCTAAAAGCGTGATAATATCATCCTTATCCAGCTCAAGATGGGTGTTTTCCGTCAGCTCCATCAGCTTTGAATGGCTATCAACGAGATCGACCTTCACCTGCATGATGGTATCAAGCAGTGGTGCCTGCTGAACAACAATGAGCCGCCATGAGTAGTAGCTATAAAAGAGCAGGCTTAGAGTAAGTGCTCCCAGAATAATAAAGGCTTTGGCCGAGTAGCCGGAAAGTGTCGTGTCCCTAAAAAGCGATTCCTGCATGATAATCTCCTATCACTGCTGTAATAAAGCCTTCTATGTAAAACGGTACATCCCTATTCCTAAGCGCAATCTAATACCATAAATTCAGCATGGGTATCGCATAAATATGCGATAGCTGATTTTAGCATTATAGATTTATAAATGACACAGTTTGGTTAAACTGGGTAGCCGACACTGTTTGAGTTCTCTACATGCCTTCCAACGGCAAACGCAGAGATATCCATCGCTGGCTCATTTCCAACAATCCACTGACTCATGTTTTTTGCAGTAATCGGTGCCAGTGCAACACCATTTCGATAATGACCTGAAGCCACCCAGAGCCCCGGAATAGACTCCACAGGGCCGAGAAACGGCATCCCGTCAGGGCTTCCCGGCCTGAATCCCATCCACTGCTGCTCAACTTCTGCACTTTTAAGCCCGGGAGCAATCTTCAGCATGGAATCCATCAGGCTATTGATCACCTCAGCGGTATTGCCACGTTCAAATCCAACGTGTTCCATACTGGCACCTACAAGAACTCGTCCATCTGCTCTCGGTACAAAATAGGCATCATCATGCTTCACAATGGAGCGCATCAATCCCGGCTCACCCTTAAGCAGCACAATCTGGCCTTTCACAGGCTCTACAGGCAGTTCAAAACCCATCTGCCGGGCAACATCACCACTCCAACTGCCACCGGCCAGCAGCACCTGATCAGATGAAATTTGACGTCCATCGGCACACATGACGCCGGAAACTCTGCCTTTTTCTGTCATCAGTGAAGTGACTTTGGCATGTTCAATGATTTTAACGCCAAGGCTCTCCATCAGAACCCTGACAGCGCTTAACAGGCGTGGATTACGCAGCTGCCCCACTTCAGGCCAGAGAAGTGATTTTTGAATACGTGGCGAAAGCGTTGGTTCGTGTTCCATGCTCTGGGCCGAATCAAGCTGTTCAACCTGCCAACCGAACTTTTGAGACCAATCCAGTGCAGGTTGCCAGTGATCGCTTTTGTCATCATCAAAAAACGGAATCAACAGTCCTGATTTTATCCACTCGATGGAGATGCCCGTTTTTGCTTCGATATCTGCCTGAAACGCGGGATACATAGCCAGGCTTTCATTAATAAGGTGACTGAACGCATCAGGGTAGAGCCAGGGATGAATGGGACAGAGAATCCCGGCCCCGGCCCATGAAGACTCCTCTCCGGTATTTCCCCGTTCAATGACAGTCACGTCAATATCCAGATCAAGCTGCTTCAGGTTACAGGCGGTCAGACATCCGATAATACCGCCACCCACAACTGCTACATGCATATTACCCTCTCATTTATAGCTCAACATGCCTCAAAACATGGTCAATTGATGCATTCTCTTGCCTGCAACACGGGAAGCCTTACTATGCTTGCCCATGCCCGCAGCAAATTCCAGAGCTCCCAAACTAACAACAGCAGAAGCATATCAGTACTGCATGGGTATAGCCCAGCAGCATTATGAAAATTTCCCGACTGCATCACGTCTGATCAAAAGCAAACTTCGTCCTGCTGTAGCTGCCATCTATGCCT
>JBEQLD010000003.1:12926-47466 GCA_040326115.1 Mariprofundaceae bacterium
CCGATGATATGGCCGATGAGGGAGATGCACCGGCATCCAAACGCCTGAAACAGATTGATGCCTGGGAGAGCCTGCTGGAGCGCTGCCCGAATGAAAATCTGGACCAGCCGGTATTTCTGGCACTCGGTGATGCGATTCAAAAATTTGAGCTGCCGATTGAAGAGCTGCATAACCTGCTGATTGCGTTCAGAATGGATGTGAGCATTCACTCCTATGCGACAGTGGATGAGCTGATGTTTTACTGCAAACACTCTGCCAACCCTGTTGGGCGTCTGATGCTGAGCCTGCATGGCGTATCGGGAAGTGAGGTGGAGCGATATTCTGACGCCGTGTGTACAGCACTTCAGCTGACGAACTTCTGGCAGGACCTGAAAATCGATATTCCCAACGGGCGCTGTTATCTGGCTGAAGCGTGGTTAAAAGAGAGCGGGTTGAGCAGTGAGGAGGTTTTGAATTCGAATTCAAGCCTAACCTCAGAACAGCTATGGCCGGCACTCAGGCTCGCGATTGCCAAAACCGAAGCCCTCTATCAGGAAGGATTTAACATACTTCCTCATCTGCCATTTCGTCTTCGCCTTCAAATTGCTGCCACCCTGCATGGCGGCATGGCCATTCTTAAAGCCACATCCGAACTATCAGACCCGGTGAATAACCGCCCTGCTTTGACAAAAAAAGCGTGGTACGGGCTGGCTGCAAACGTTCTGAAATCCACGCTCTGGCCAAAACAAGGCATCAACATGGGGTCTGTATGACGCCTGAGCAATATTGCGAAGCCAAAACCCGTGGTTCAGGCTCATCTTTTTTCTACGCCTTTCTCTTTCTCAAGGAAGATCAACGCAGGGCCATGATGGCGCTCTATGCGTTCTGCAGAGAGGTGGATGATGTTGCTGATGAGATCAGTGATCAATCCATAGCCATGCAGAAAATCCAATTCTGGCGTGAAGAGCTTCATGCCGCATTTAAGAACAAACCTCAGCATCCGGTTGGCAGAGAGCTTCAGTGGGCAAAAGAACACTTTTCCCTTGATGAAGAGCTCTTTGTTGAGATTCTGGATGGCATGCTGATGGATATCAGTGGTAAACCGATAGCCAAAGCCTCTGACCTGTCACTCTACTGCTATCGCGTTGCCGGAGCGGTAGGTCTGCTGTCGATTGAAATATTCGGATATCAGTCAAGAGATGCCCGTGATTTTGCCACCTCACTGGGTGAAGCATTGCAGTTAACCAATATTCTTCGTGATCTCAAATCCGATGCAGAGATCGGCCGTATCTACCTACCTCAGGATGAGCGCATCCGTTTTAAAGTTGCCGATCAGGATTTTAAAGATGGCAGAATGAGTGAAGGCATGCAGGCACTGCTTCAATTTTACGGGGAGAAGGCTGAAGCGGCCTACAAAGATGCGCTTGAAAAACTTCCCGATGGAGACAGACAATCACTTCGCCCGTCACTGCTCATGGCATCGATCTATTATGCACAATTCAGGCGCCTGAAAGATTCCGGATTTGATTCCTGGCATCACTCCGCACGTATATCGCCGCTGCGAAAAATCTGGATCGCGTGGCGTACCTGGCGCTATGAAAAGAAGGCAGTGAAATCTGCGCTACCTGTCCGACTGGCATTTTAAGAGATGTTAACAGGCCTCAACCTGTGAAATATCCCATTGCAATCATCGGAGGCGGCCTCTGCGGCCTGACATCTGCGATTCGACTAGCTGAAAAGGGTCATCAGGTGCATCTCTACGAAGCCGCTCCTGCGCTGGGTGGCCGTACACGCTCTTTTTATGACACCACAGTGAATGAGTGGGTCGATAACGGTCCTCATCTGCTTATCGGTGCATACAAGAGCACCCGAAAACTGCTGGAGAGCGTAGGTGCAGATAACAACATCAGCTGGCAACGTTCACTGAAGCTTTCGCTCTGGGATGAAAAGCGCGGACACTTCTCACTCTCTCCTTCGCCATATCTACCCTTTCCACTGGCGCTTATGGCAGCGCTTTACCGCCTTCCTGAGCACAATATGGATAGCCTTTCAAGTCTTCTCCGCATTGACAGGAGCATGAAAAGAGATGATCTGGCAACGGTTGAAGCCTGGATGGATGCAGCGAATGTCTCTCCTGCGCTGCAACGCGATATGATCGAGCCTCTCTGTCTGGGCGTCATGAATGAGCCGATGGAGAGTGCAGACTACAGCAGCTTTGCCTCTGTTCTGCGTGAGGCGTTTGCCAATCACAACCATGCAAAGCTTGGCTGGTTTAACAAACCGCTCTCTGAAGCGTTAATTAAGCCACTGGAGCAGCGCCTGGAGAGTCTGGGCGCATCAATATATACCCGAACATCCATTCGAAGTATTGAACAGAAAGAAGACGCCTGCCTGTTGCTGACAGGGCAACAGGAGTTGGGGCCATACCAAAAAGTGGTAATCGCACTGCCTGCATATGCTCGAAACCGGCTTATGGGTATAGACGAGCCAGTTGAGACAAGTCCCATTACTAACGTTCACCTCTGGTTTGATACTGATATTTCACTTCCTGATTCATTGGTCGGTGGCATCGGCACCCGGGGACAGTGGTATTTTGATGTCTCATCGCAAACAGGAAAAGACGGAGCCCGCCATATCTGCGCCGTGATCAGTGCCGCTTCCTGTATTAAAGAGGCTGGCGACAAAGCAGCACTGATTCAGAATATCTGTGAAGAGCTGGCCATGCTGGCGGGTGTCAAAACATTGCAGCCAATGCATAGTAAAATCATCACGGAACAGCGTGCAACGGTGCTGGTAAACGCTGAACACAAGCGTATGAATGTTGGCATGATAATTGATGCCTCCGAAGCGCCTCTTCCCGGCGATTTTCCTGCAACCATTGAGGCAGCAGTCCTGCGTGGAGAAGCGGTAGCAAAATCCCTTTGTTTTCAACAATGATGACAGGTTATCCACCGTTCAGGTAATAAATAACACAAACAGGTTACTTTTGGCATTCAGTGCATGAAGAGTAAAATAAAAATCACATAACTTATTGATATTAATAAGGTAATATGATTGCCTATTATTTAGTCACTGCATTGGGGTTATTCATTTTGCCATATTCCTGCAATAAAAACTGAAAGTTATCCACCAGGTTATCCACAGCCTCTGTGGATGCATCTTCTAACTCTTTATTTTATCAGCATTTAGGGGTTGCAGAGAGAAGTCAGGAGCGTAGATTTCACTCCATGAGCAACTCTGAAATTCGCCATTTTGCACTCGCCGATTCCCTTATTGGCCACGTTGACAAGGCCCTGAACAACATCTTTTGCAAACAGCCGACTCAACGTCCCTACCCCGCAGAAGAATCAGCCGATGACACTGCGCTTTCAGCAGAGGAAAAACAGAAGGCTGCAGGCCTGATGCGAGTGAACCATGCTGGAGAGATGGCTGCGCAGGCGCTCTATCACGGACAGAGCCTTACTGCTCGTGATCCATCACTTAAAGATAAGCTGTACAATGCATCGGTTGAGGAGAGCGATCATCTGAACTGGTGCCGTCGTAGATTGGATGAGTTGGGCGAGCGCCCCTCAATCTTTGATCCGCTCTGGTACGCGGGCTCGTTTGCCATTGGAATTACAGCCGGTATCGCCGGTGATCGCTGGAATCTTGGCTTTTTGGAGGAGACTGAGAAACAGGTGGTACGCCATCTGGACAGTCACCTTGAACGTATTCCCGAGTCAGACAGTCGCAGCAGGGCTATCATTGAACAGATGAAGATCGATGAGCAGGGTCATGCTGATCTGGCCCACAATCTTGGCGCTGCAGAGCTCCCTCAGGCTGTTCAGGAAGCAATGAAGCTTACCTCAAAGGTCCTCACCCGCCTGGCTGAGCGGATTTAGTCTCTATTAACTTCAGGAAACAGACTGACAATACCCAGGCTTAATGAAGCTTAGGCAGGTAATTTTGCAGGGTAGAAGAGAGATTTTGCACCAGAGTTTTTCGTACCGGATGCCAGAAGGCAGACAGCAATAACAGCGCCGAACCGATGCATACACCTGTCACTGCAAAGCTATAGCCAACAGCACCATAGGCCTTTAACAGGTTTGATATGGCATACAGAACATAAATCAATGAAGAAACCATAAATGCACGTCTATCTATGACTATAGAGATCAGTGTCATCAGTACGTATAACAACGCTATAATGACCATGCTGATGATACTCTCCTTTCCATCCAGGATGCCGAGATAAGTAAATACAGGATGAACAATCAGCGGCGCTGATAGAAGGTGAAGCCAAAAGGCCACGTCTGATCGACGTGTTTGCCTATCAAGATCTGAAGTGTCCCAATACATAGCAATAAAAAAAGTGGCTACACCACAAACAAAAACAATGGCTAAAACCCAATCTTTTGAATCGGGAAAGATGGACAAAACTGAAGCAATAAAAAAGCCGGCAACTGCTGCTGTACCGGCAGCAACTGTAATAGGAACCTGAAAACGCAAATAGTGAATATACGCCGCTAAAGCTGATAGAGCTGTAGATATAACATAGGCGTAAGTCGATACAGATTCAAAAAGATACATGCTTAAAGTAAATACGCCCCCAACAAAAGAGAGCAATAAAACGATTGCCGGCAGAGCCATTTTTCTTTTTATAATAAAAAACTCAGCCAAACCCCATGCCAGCAAGGAAAACACAGTCAAAGCCAGTAGTTCATCAACAACGCGTAGCGCAGCAACAGCAGAGAACAGCAGTAAGGAGCAGGCTATGACAACGAATATATCATTGAATCCTGAAATCAGTCTGAAATTTTCCTCATCTACTGCAGGAGCATTATGAGATAGCTCTAACTGAGTACGAAAAGTTGAAACTGAAGATTCTGTAAAAATTCCTTTCTTAACAGCCAGGTCGAGGTCTTCATCAGTATACATGTTTGCTTCCTTCCTTAAGAGCCAATTGATTCATACAGGTGTAACAAAGCCTTACAATTCACATCTATCAACGACACCCCGTAACCTGAACATAAAAAGCAATGAAGCCAAGATGACAATTATAAATAGCGATAGACTGATTTGAACAACCTGACCAGTATTCTCATATGACCCCCCCACTTCACATCGTGCTCTATCAGCCAGAGATACCTCCCAACACCGGCAATATTGCCCGTCTCTGCGCCTGCACGGGCTGCCAGCTGCATCTGGTCCACCCTCTGGGGTTCAGCCTGGATGAAAAACAGGTGCGGCGGGCCGGGCTGGACTACTGGGAGCATCTCGAGGTGAAGGAGTATCCGGACTGGCAGAGTGTTAGAGATGCGCTTGGAGAGAATCGAAACTGGTACGCTCTATCCACCAAGGCAACCACGTTGACATGGGATGTAGAATTCAGGGCGGGTGATGTGCTGGTTCTGGGGCCTGAAACGAGAGGTCTTCCCGACTTTATCCGTCAGGAGATAACACCGATAAAGCTGGCTATGCGCAGTGATGCACCCGTTCGTTCGCTTAATCTTTCCTCTGCCTGCTCTGCTGTTGTCTATGAAGCACTCAGGCAGATCAATATTACCAAATGATGATCTTTATCCACCGATAAACTGCCTGATTATTAAAATTGTTTAATTAGTCAACGATTTAATAAATCGACTCTCACGTGTCGCCATAACCGTATGATTTATATGCGATATTATGAATGCTTAATATTTAGGCACGAGGTTGCGGGTTATCATTTTGTTATATTTCTGCAATAAACAGGCAAAGTTATCCACGAAGTTATCCACAGCTTCTGTGAATGAATTTACAAGCCCTTTAACAGCAACAACTTAGCTCTAATAACCCTACGCATAAGTCAGATATCACTTCATAGTGAGAATAAAATAACTTTACCAATTTGCTTCTATCCGTCATAAATAAGCCCATGCAATGGACACTCTCGAATCAGTTAACAGTTGGACGGGTTTTACTCATCCCTCTTTTCATGATTGCCTTCTATCTTCCCGGGTTTCTGGGGTATGTTTTGGCTGCATCCATCTTTGCTTTCGCCTCGGCAACGGACTGGCTTGATGGTTATCTGGCAAGAACCCGGGGTGAAGTAACTGCCTTTGGGCGCTTTCTTGATCCAGTCGCGGACAAACTGCTGGTTGCAGCTGCTCTGGTGGTGCTGGTTGAGGCAGAACGTGTTCCGGCGATGCTTGCGGTGATTATCATAGGTCGAGAAATTGCCATCAGTGCGCTACGGGAGTGGTTGGCAGAGCAAGCCACCATCGTACATGTATCCATGCTTGGTAAGATGAAGACCGCTGCTCAGATGACCTCAATTGTCGCCCTGCTCCTGCATATGGAAGTGGGTGGAATCGATATGCACTCGGTTGGACTGTTTCTTCTCTGGGTGGCTGTCATCCTTACTTTGTGGTCTGCCTATGAATATATTCGCGACGCCCTGCCCGAACTAATGGGTAGAGATAGGCCTACAAGCGACGACGAACAATCTCAGCAATCTCCTGATCAGTAAGTTTTATCGGATTCGTCTGCATACTGTTGCCACGACTGCCTGCAACGATTCGATCAATATCCCCTTCACAGATTCCAAACTGAGAGAGCCGGGGCATCTTTAGTCGCCCGCTCCATGCCTGCAGGATGCCAAGCAGCGCTTCACGGGCAGCATAAGAGTCCAGCGCGACCTCTCCGGCAAAAAGACGCCCTACAACCGCATATTTCTCAAGAGATGGATGCTCAGGCGCTCTTTCATACATAGCTGCAATGTTGATCTGGGTTGCCTCAAAGAGAAGCGTACCGCACACCACACCGTGCGGAATGGGAAAATAGGCTCCCAGCGGAGAAGCCAGGCCATGAACAGAGCCCAGTCCGGCATTGGCCAGTGTCAGTCCTGAAAGTGATGAGGCGTAGAGCATACCTGCCCGGGCATCGGCATCATCACCATCTTCAACCGCGGTCAACAAAGTGTCCCTTACTCTTTCCAGCCCACTCAATGCCAATGCATCACTCATAGGGCTGGAATTTGATGAGACAAATGATTCAAGAAGCTGTGTCAGGGCATCCATACCGCATGCAGCGGTGATATCAGCAGGGCAATCAAGGGTGAGCTCAGGATCAAGAATGATATGCTTTGCCACCAGTGTTTCATGACGAAATGATTTCTTGAATCCCTGCTCGCCCACAACAGAAATTACAGCATTTTTACTCGTCTCACCACCAGTACCGGCCGTGGTTGGAACAGCAATGAATGGCGTGGAAGGCCCTTGGTACACCCTTCCCTTACCGACCCCTTCCAGATACTCCAGAACTGAATCACCGCCTGGTAGAAGCCCTGCAATGGCCTTGGCAGCATCAACGGCACTTCCACCGCCCACCGCCACAACACAATCCGGAGAGAAGCCTTTAAACTGAGCGACTGCACCATCCACAACTTCTGGTGAAGGTTCACCTGATATCCTTACCTGTTTCAGATCAAATTGATCACTTAATTCTTTGAATAGTTTCTGACACGCTGCAGAGCTGTCGAATGAGCTTGCACCCGTCACCAGAAGTACTTTTTTTCCATAACTTCCAATCAACTCATTTAACTTTGATCGTCTGCCGGCACCAAAATGAATATGAGGTGTTGATGAGAAAAAGAATTCAGAAATCATGCAGAGAAGTTAGCAGAATGACCCCTCTTTTTCACTACTGATGCGCTATTCATTGACTCTTACAGTAGCACTTTTCATCAAATAGATTGCTTTCATCTTCGCTTTACTGTGGAATTATGAATTGTTACACCCGTTAAAGCGGTAAATTTTATAAATATTAAGAGAGATTAAAAGCAATATGAGCGAAGTTACAGGTACAGTTAAGTGGTTTAATGACGAGAAAGGTTTCGGTTTTATCGAGCAGGAAGGCGGCAAAGATGTTTTTGTTCACTTCAGCGCAATCGTTGAAACTGGCGGACGCAAGTCACTGCATGAAGGACAAAAAGTTACTTTGGAAGTAACTCAGGGCGAGAAAGGCCCTCAGGCAGAGAACGTTACTCCTCTATAAGCAAAACAATTTATCTGGCCGTGTAGCAATGCACGGCCAGATTTTTTTATGCGGCCTAAGTAAAAGTTTTTTATATACTTTTTGCTTTCCATAAACAGTAAAAAATCTATTTTTTATCTACAGAATTTCTGTGCTTATGCATGATTCTGACACACTCCTATCGGGTTATTACAAACACTCCAGGCTTTTCAAAGCATTCTTTAATACTATTTCAAATGGATGATGTGCCCTCTATCCGGTCCGGTAGATAACATCGTAACCGGGCATTCACATATCTTCTCTATCTGCTTAAGCAGTGCCTTTGCATTTTCGGGCAGTTGTTCAAGTGACGTGGCACCAAACGTGTTTTCGCTCCATCCAGGCAGTGTTTCATAGATCGGTATGCATGTATCAAGAACCCTGCAGTCAGCCGGAATAGATTCCAACCGTTCGCCGTTACACTCATAGGCAACGCAAAGCTTTACCTCTTCCAAACCATCAAGAACGTCCAACTTGGTGATAGCCAGACCTGTAACGCCATTAATACGCACTGCATGTTGTACAACGACCGCATCAAACCAACCTGTTCGACGAGGACGGCCCGTTGTTGCGCCAAACTCATGGCCTTTTTCAGCCAAATGTTTACCGGCGTTTTCGCTATCACACATGCCTTCAGCATTATAAAGCTCGGTAGGAAATGGCCCTGCCCCTACACGCGTTGTATAGGCCTTGCAGATACCAAGCACTTCATCCACCTGACCCGGGCCAACACCCAGCCCTGCAAGTGCAGCACCTGAAACGGTATTGGATGAGGTTACAAACGGGTATGTGCCATGATCCACGTCCAACATGGAACCCTGTGCACCTTCAAACAGAATACGATCACCTGCCTTGCTTCTTTGATGCAGGATCAGAGGAACATCAGCAGCCAGTGGCAAGAGGCGATCACGGGCCAGATCAAGTGCTTCGACTACATCTGAACGGGATACAGGGTCAGCACCAAGGAACTCAGTCAGCATGAAGTTGACGTAACGAAGATTTTCATCAAGACGGGCATCCAGATCTTCAGATGTCAGATCTACCAGACGAATACCACGTCTGGCCGTCTTATCTTCATAACAGGGGCCGATTCCACGGCCTGTAGTGCCAATCTTGCCATCGCCTTTTGCAGCTTCACGTGCGGCATCAAGCGCACGGTGATATGGAAGGATAAGCTGGCAACGATCAGAGATACGAAGACGGTCATGAACAGGAATCTTAGCTTCCAGAAGCATATCCATCTCTTCAACCAGACGGAATGGATCAACCACCGTGCCATTACCAATCAGGCTCAGTGTATCCGCATGCAGGATGCCGGATGGAATATGATTCAGAACGGTGGTCTCATCACCGATAACCAGTGTATGGCCAGCATTCGGACCACCCTGAAAACGTGCTACCACATCCATTTTTGGTGCCAGAAGGTCGACAATCTTGCCTTTACCTTCATCACCCCACTGAATTCCAATCGCAACTGTGTTTGTCATGTTGTTCCTCTCAAATATTATCCATGATCACTCATGGAGCCCATGGATGGGCGACCAAATTTATCGGCCGAGATAAATTTGCATGGTAGCTAAAATCGCACTTTTTGCTGCCATAAGAGTCATAAACCACGGATGGTTTATGACGGATCAATCAATTTAGATTGTATCTAACCAGGCCCATAGATCGAACGAAAATCCTGTAGCAGCCATATCTCTTCCATGCAGAGCCATCATCGCATCGTAACGACCGCCATGAAGCAGTGCCTGTGAAGCTCCTGCAGCAAAACCGGAGAAGACAATCCCACTGTGATAAAGGAATCGGGGCATAACCGCAGCATCAATATTGACCGCCACTTCACCACTCAAACGGGTCTGTACGCTATCTACCAGATGCATCAGCTCTGTTGCGGCGTGATTAAAATCATCACCCAGAATCGCCTTCTCAGCTTCAAGCCATGCTCTGTCTGCCTGTCCTGAGACCATGGCGATCAGCGCATCCTTATGATCCTGACTCATCGATTCGTTCTTCAGGTGAGCCTTCATATCTTCAGGTGAACGACGTGACAGAAGTTTTGCCCATACTTCCATGGCAGTGGAGCTATCCGATACAATCGCTTGAAGCAGGCCCATATGGCCTACCTGCAGCACCGGCGCATCAAATCCAGCTGCATGCATGGAGAGTGCTGCCAGATGCATCACCTCGACATCGCCCTCTTCTCCAGCCAGGCCAAGACACTCGACGCCTGTCTGCCACTGCTGTCTGGAGCCGGTTCGCACATCAGGGCGTGCCAGCATGACCTGTCCTGAATAGCAGAGCTTCAGCTCATCACGATCCTGCATGCGTGTTGCCGCGATGCGTGCAATCTGGGGTGTAATGTCCGGCCTGATGGCCAGCAGGCCCGCATCGGCAGGATCGGAAAAGACCAGAGTCTGGTCAGCCAGAAAACGGCCGGCACCGGTACTCAAAGTCTGCGGACGCTCTACCAGTGGAGGAATGACCTCTTCGTAACCGGCATCATTAAAGGTATCAAACAGCTTGTTCTGCAGACGGCGAAGTTCACGTGCCCGCGCTCCAAAGGCATCTTCAAGGCCAATCACTGGCTTCAGCTCTGTCATGATAACAACCCTGTCATAGTGAAAGTTCCAACATCATGATTCTACCTCGATGTAACGGACATCAACCATATTCGGCAGCTCCATCAATTGCTCAAGAACCTCTTCTGAAGGCGCTGAATCGACACAGACCAGTGCAATGGCTTCATCATCACCGCGACGTCCCAGACGGAAATCGGCGATATTGATATCTGCCTCGGCCAGAACAGCACCAACGGCGGCGACCACGCCCGGCTTGTTCAGGTTCTGCAGGTAGATGATGCTTCCTTCCGGAGCCAGTTCAATGTCACACGTATCAATACTCACCAATCGTGCACGCGTGGCGTCAAACAGCGTCCCTTCCAGACAGTGATATCCATCATCACCCTCGACTTCAAGGCGAATCAGGTTGTTAAAGTGATCGGAGGCATCTCTGGAAACCTCTGCGATATCGATGCCGCGCTCTTTGGCCAGCATCGCCGCATTCACGGCATTCACTTCATCAAAGCTCTGGGATAGGAGCCCCTGAAGAATGGTGTTCACCATCGGCTTGCGATTGAGTTTGGAGAGCTCTCCTTCAAAATGAATGGCGACTTTATTGTAGCCGGGCTTCATCAATTGCCCCATAAACTGGCCCAGCTGCTTGGCCATCTTGAGATAAGGAGCCAGTTGCCTGCCCTCCTCTTCTGAGAGTGATGGTACATTCACCGCATTGGAAACCGTTCCAAGCAGCAGGAAATCAGCCATCTGCTCAGCCACCTGAACCGCAACATTCTCCTGAGCTTCATCCGTTGAAGCGCCGATATGCGGTGTGCAGCTGATATTATCCAAATCAAACAGCGGGTTTTCACGTGCAGGCTCGGATTCATACACATCCAGTGCAGCAGCACGTAGATGCCCCGATTTACAGGCATCAAACAACGCCTTCTCATCAACAATGCCACCACGTGCACAGTTCACCAGAATAGAGCCCGGCTTCATTCGCTGAATCATTTCGGCATCGATCAAATTTCTAGTCGCATCAAGAAGCGGCACATGAATGGTCAACACATCCACCAGCTCCACCAGCTCGGCCACACTCTCCACCTTGGTCACACCAATGGCAGATGCACGCTCATCACTGATAAACGGATCATAAACATAGACGCTCATGTGCAGCCCTTTAAGCCTGTCACAAACAATCGCGCCAATATTCCCCGCACCGATCACACCGGCCTTCTTACCGGTCAGCTCCATACCCATAAAACGGCTCTTTTCCCACTTGCCGGCTTTGGTTGAAGCACTGGCCGCTGGAATCTGTCTGGCCGCTGAAAGAAGATGGGAGATAGCAAGCTCTGCTGTGGTAATGGTATTACCGAATGGCGTATTCATCACCACCACGCCGCGGCGTGAGCAGTGGTTCACATCGATATTATCAACACCAATGCCTGCGCGGCCGATCACTTTTACCCGTTCGGCAGCGTCAAGAAGACCATCTTTTAGTGTTGTGGAAGAGCGAACCGCAATGCCGTCATAATCACCGGCTATCGCGAGCTTCTCATCATCAGAGAGGCCCGGCTTATAATCAACATCAATGCCACGCGTACGGAATACTTCCACTGCGCGTTCACTCATCTTATCTGCAATCCAGACTTTAGGCATGGGACTCCCTCTTATTAACTATGACAGTATAAATGCCCATCCCGGCAAGGTAGCCGAAACGATTCAAAGCAATCTCAAGAACACTGAGGGGGACTCCAAATCTGGGACTTCACACCCAACAACCGGAGTGCGCAGGAATACTATATGCACCATCTGATAGGTCAAATGATGGCTCTAAAATTAACAGCACTGTCATTCATCATCGCCGCTGATAGATTCCGCACATGTCCGAAAATTATACCTATATCGACACTGCCGACGCTCTAAAAGAGGCGTGCGATGAACTGGCAAAAGCATCCGTACTCTGTGTAGACACGGAGTTTCACAGGGAGAAGACCTATTTCGCCCAATTTGCCCTTCTGCAAATTGCCAGCCGCGAGAAGTGTTTCGTTATTGATCCCACAGCCATTGATGATCTCACACCTGTCTGGAAACTGATGCACAATGAATCAATTATGAAGGTGTTTCATGCCGCCAGACAGGACCTTGAAATCATCATGCTTGAGTCAGGTGGCCTGCCCACCCCGCTATTTGATACCCAAGTCGCAGCCGCCCTTCTCGGTTATGGCCAGCAGATCGGCTTTGGCAATCTGGTTCAGCGCATTCTGAAAAAAGCCCTGGCCAAGCAGGAGTCATTCAGCGATTGGCTGGCCAGGCCACTAACCTCCAAACAGCTCATCTACGCTGCCGATGATGTCATCTATCTGATGCCGATCTATCAACATCTGGAAGAGCAGCTTCAGGCTACAGGCAGACGGGAGTGGCTACTCGAAGAACAGGAGACACTCTCTTCCGATAAAACCTACCTGATCGATAAACAGGAGACCTACTGGCGCGTTAAAGGCGTCAATAAGCTCAAGCCCCGTCAGCTGGCCATCCTCCGGGAACTCGCTGCATGGCGGGAAGAGCAGGCTCAGAATCGGGACATTCCCCGCAGACGCATGATTGGTGATGATCCGCTAATTGAACTGGCCAAGCGGGACACCCTGAATCTTGATGTGATGCAAAGAATGCGCGGCCTCAATGATGGCGTCATCAGACGTTTTGGTGAGAAGTTAATATCAGTCTGGGAAAAAGGTGTTCAATGCCCTGAAGATCAGTGGCCTAAACTGCATGCCCGCCATCATCACACCTCCGGAACAGATCTGCGGCAGGAGCTGCTCGATACCCTGCTGCGTTTAAGAGCCGATGAGGAGTCCATTGCCTCAACCATTCTTGCAAGCAAGCAGGAGCTCGGTGCATTGGCATCATGGGGTAAGAATCGAAGCGGTGAACCACCGGAGCTCTCTCTTCTGCATGGCTGGAGAAGAGAGCTGGTAGGCAATGATATGCTTCGCCTTCTGCATGGTGAGATCTCACTGCACATTAACCCTGAAACATCACTACCGGTGATTGAGGAGCGATAATGAAACTCTTTTTCACCATTGATGCACTCTCAGCCCGTGGCGACAAGGCATGGCGACTTCAGAGTGACATGGAAACATGGCGCACATCCATCTATTCCGAAGCAGTTCAGGATGGTGATGCAGAAGTTAGCCAGCGTGAAGAAGCTGATAGCTGGACAGGCAGGCGACTTATCAAAGACAAAGAGCTTGGCCTTGTTGCCAAAGCGAAAGCAGGAAAGTTTGATTTCCTCATGCGCGGCATTTTTGCCCATGCGGTTTTACATCGCTTAAGTGCAGCTCCCCTACCGGACAAAGAACAGATGCTCGCCGAGATGAGCTCTCTAAAACCGGGAACGGCCTGGCTTCTCTACCTGAACGTCGCCGGTCAGTTTGCTTCTCTCGATAGCAACAACGACAAGATCATCGGAAACCTCGATATTGCCGTGCGCGGCGAGATCGCCTCAAGTGAAGATTACATCGGCCCGAAAGCAGCTGAGAATGAACATATGATGAACACCCTCTACCATCAGTTTCTTGCCGGCTGGGATGAACATCTCCAGACCTCACAGATGTCCGTATTCATCCCTAACGCAGAGAAGCTGAAAGAAGAGTCTTTTTACGCTGATCGTATCCAGAACTGGAAACCTGAAAATCTATAAATCCTGAACGTCCGCTTTCGGCCAAAAGCGGACATTTGCTAGTGATTATTGGCCAAGCTTATTTTGCAGCTTCAGTCTAACGCTTGTCTTGTCATCTTCACAAGTTGCCGAACAAGGAATCGGGTAAAATCAAGTAAGAAGCTATCTCTACTGATAATTCCTTTAATGTCGCCATTATCATCCACTGCAATTATATGGTGTACCTTGTAGCTATGCATTGCACTGATCGCTTCCTGAACATTACTTTTGATAGAAATTGTAAATATTGGCTGTGACATGAAATTCTTTGCAGGGGTGTCAGAGCTTATTCCGCTAGAGAGTAAGCCAGAGAGGTCACGTTCAGTTATAATGCCAACGGCTTGAGCATCCTTTTTTATAATCAGGCATTCCACATGGTTATTATTAAAAAGATTCACAACTTCAGAAAGGGAAGCATCCTCATTGATACTGGTTGGATTACTCGATATCATATCTTCAACCAATCGCAACCGAGCGGGATCATAAATACCCATCGAATTAAGGATATCTGTCTCTGAAATAATGCCGAATAGATTATTACTAGCATCAGTAACAGGAATATGACGATACCCACCATTGATCATCATATCTAAAGCATTTAAAACAGTTTCGTCTTCATCGCATGTATCTAGTGGATGTGTCATTACATTGATAACCGACATATCCAAGAAAGACTCACCGTTCATAAAAATCCTTGGTAAGTCTCTGGAAGTTATAATGCCTCTTAGAACTCCAGCTTGGCATACCAAAACACTTGTCACTCTCTTTTGAGTCATAAGCTTCATAGTATCCAAAACGGATGTTTCAGGAGTTACTGAAACAATGTCTTTCGTGGCCAATTGTTTTACGGGCTGTTCCAAGAACGACATTGTGTAGGTCCTCCTTGATCTGACTTTGCTATGCATAATTATAGCATAAATCTAAATGTCCGCTTTTGGCCGAAAGCAGACATTCATACAACCATAGCTCCAGCTAAAACCAGATATTATTTTCAACTCTAATGACTAGCCTCTGAATACGAAACAAGCCCTGATCTGCATCAGGGCTTGTCAGAGGGGTGTTACAACATGAACACATACTCTGCAGGATTTAATAGATATATAAATCGCATGAATATGCTATGTAGGGAAATACGATGAATGACCGCTTTTGGCCGAAAGCGGTCATTCGCGACAATAAAAAAAGCGACCCTGAAAGAGTCGCTTTTTTAATCATTACACCGGTAACAATGATGTCAGTTCTGGTTGCTTTCGAACTCCTTCATAAAGGCAACCAGTGCATCTACGCCCTCTTCCGGCATTGCATTGTAGATACTGGCACGCATGCCGCCTACTGAGCGATGGCCCTTTAGGGTTATCAGTCCGCTCTCTGCAGCACCTGCGAGGAAATCAGCATCCAGGTCAGCATCAGCCAGCGTGAATGGTACGTTCATCCATGAGCGGCCATTGATTGCTACAGGACTACCGTAGAAGTCACTGTTATCTATTACAGCATAGATTTTATCGGCTTTGCGCTTGTTGATCTCGCCCATGGCTTCAAGACCGCCCTTCTCCTTGATCCATTCGAAGACCAGCCCGGCCATATACCAGCTGTAGGTCGCCGGTGTGTTGTACATCGAGTCATTACTTGCGTGGATTTCGTAGTTGAACATGGCAGGAGTTTGCTCCGATGCATTGCCAATCAAATCCTCACGGATAATCACGATGGTCAGACCGGCAGGGCCAATGTTCTTCTGTGCGCCGGCATAGATCATGGCGAATTTGGAAACATCAATCGGACGCGAAAGAATGGTGGAAGACATGTCCGCTATAAGAGGCACACCATTGGTCTCAGGAATATAATCAAACTCAACCCCGCCGATGGTCTCGTTCGGTGTGTAGTGCACATAGGCTGCATCAGGATTCAGTTTCAGCTCTTCCTGTGCAGGAACGGTCGTAAAACCGTTGTCCGAGGTGTCTGCAGCGATATTCACATTGCAGTAGCGCTTGGCTTCTGCGATAGCTTTTTTCGACCACATGCCGGTATTCAAATAGTCCGCGCTATCTTTATCGCCCAGCAGATTCAACGGGATCATGGCAAACTGGGAAGAGGCACCACCCTGCAAAAACAGGACTTTATAGTTATCAGGGATCGACATGACTTCGCGTAGATCTTTCTCAGCTTTTGAAGCAATGGACATGTACTCTTTGCCGCGATGGCTCATCTCCATTGTGGACATGCCCGAGTCATTCCACTCAAGCATCTCCTGCTGCGCGCGCTCAATCACGGCTGTCGGCAACATTGCCGGGCCTGCACTGAAATTAAACTTTCTTGCCATGATTACCTATCCTTTTCCTGAGTAAATTTGGGGGGAGAGATGATCTGTTTCCCTCCAGCTTTCTTAAGCGCGAGGAAGATAGCCCGTTTGTGACGATTCCTCAATGAGTGAAACGTCAGAGTTCGGCCAGAAGTTGATCCATCATGCCTTCAGCCTGCGTCGCATAACCACCACCAAACAGATTGGCGTGATTGAGGATGTGGTAGAGGTTGTAGAGGGTTTTGCGGGTTTGATAACCGGGATCGAGCGGCCATGCCTCATCATAGGCACCATAAAAATGCGATGAGAAGCCGCCAAAGAGGCTTGTCATGGCCAAGTCGGCCTCACGATCACCATAGTAGACTGCCGGATCAAATATCACCGGATTACCATCCTCATCAACGCCCTTGTTCCCGCCCCAGAGGTCACCATGCATCAGGGATGGTTCAGGGCTATATGAATCAAAATAACTACCCAGATCGGCCATTAGGCGCTCACCCTTGGTTTGCAGCGAACCTTTGAAACCGTTGGATGCAGCCAGTCCGAGTTGAAAGCCAAGCCGGTGATCACGATAGAACTCAACCCAATCACTGCCCCACGGGTTGATCTGAGGCGTGGAGCCGATGGTATTATCCCGATGCCAGCCGAAACGGTCAGAGCTATACCTGTGTAAGGCAGCGAACTGTTGACCAAACAGCGCTTCACTATCGCCACCACCTCGGCCAAACGGGATATACTCCGTTACAATCCATGCGTAGCCGTGGCCTGCGCCAGACAAAACCGGTTCAGGCACACGAATAGCCGATGGCTTACGAAGTTCATCCAGACCTTCTGCCTCTGCCTCAAACATGGGAAGCAGGCTTTCTTGATTAAGTTTTACGAAATAGGAGTGGCGCTCGGTATCTACTCTAAAAGCAGAGTTAATGCTGCCACCACTGACTGAACTTCTATTGATGATTTTTCCACTGCCCGCCGATTGCTGCAGTGACGCTGAAATCTCTGCCCAGGCAGCCTCAGGCGTCTTTTGAAACAGCATGACGATTGCGCCACTTGTGCATCACCATCGCCCGCCATGCGCACTGGATGCCGAGGTAGCCAAGCAGTGCTGAAATAGCACCAAGAGCAACGCAGCCGAGCAGAAACGGTTCCCAGACAAGACTCATTTCATGCATCAGCCACTCAAATGAGAGCTGCATTTCAAAGTGCTGAAGCTCTTCACCAAGCAGCATTGCACCAAATTTATAAGCACCATAAAACATCGGCGCCATGGTGATCGGGTTGGTCAGCCAGACCAGCAGCACAGAGAGAGGCAGGTTGGCATGAAACAGAATCGCCCCGGCAGCTCCCAGAACCATCTGAAACGGTACGGGCATCCAGGCAAAGAAGAGCCCCACTGCAAAGGCCTTGGCCACCGAATGACGGTTTAAATGCCACAACGCGGGATTATGCAATAGTTTACCAAAACACTGTAAGTGCTTGTGTTCACGAATCTTTTTATGATTCGGCATGAGTCCCTTTAGAAACTTCCTGGGCATATTCTTAGTTTAGTCCATTCGAGGGAAAACGGGTTCAGGTTTTTTACATTGATGGCCGGGCTTCAAATATCCCCAACCACCAAGATCATGGAACATCAGCTCGGAGGCATTCACATCAGCTGACATAATCTGTGAGAGCATCGCCTCAACTTTTGTCGGCATGAATGGTGCCAGTTGCAGAGCCACCAGTCGCAGTGTCTCCACCAGGTTGTAGAGCACGGTATTCAGACGTGCCTGGTCACCCGCTTTGGCCAGGGCCCATGGAGCATTATCTTCCACATAGCGATTTCCATGACGAACCACCACGGAGATCCTCTCCAGTGCCAGATGAAATGCCTGACGATTCAGCAGTTCATCCACATCACTCTGCATCCCGACTGCATCGGCGATCAGTGCCCTGTCACACTCTATCTCTTCACCAACCTCACCAAGCACGCCACCGTTATACTTGTTCAGCATAGCCAGACTTCGATTCAGAAGGTTGCCGATATCATTGGCAAGTTCACTGTTATATCGCTGCTTCAGTGCATCAAAAGAGAAATCACCATCCTGACCGAACGGCACTTCACGAAGCAGGAAGTAGCGGATCGCATCGGCATCATAATCAGCCAGAAGATCGGCCGGACGCAGTGCGTTGCCTAATGACTTACTCATCTTTTCGCCTTCAACAGTCCACCAGCCATGGGCAAAAATACGTTTAGGGAGCGGCATATCTACAGCCATCAGCATGGCAGGCCAGTAAATGGCGTGGAAACGCAGAATATCTTTACCAATCAGATGCAGATCAGCAGGCCACTCTTTTGGTAGTTCATGTTCCGGAAAGCCCAGCGCACTCAGATAGTTGGTCAGTGCATCAATCCAGACATAAATCACATGCTTCTCATCACCGGGTACCGGCACACCCCATGAAAAGGTGGTTCGTGATACAGAGAGATCGTGCAGGCCCGATTCAATAAACCGGAGTACTTCATTTTTACGTGATTCCGGTGCAATAAAGTCCGGATTGGCCTTGATATGTTCAATCAGACGATCCTGAAATCCACTCAGACGGAAGAAGTAGGACTCCTCCTGCACCTTCTCAACAGCACGCTTACAATCAGGGCAGGTTTTGGATTCCCAACACTCGGCCTCTTTCAGCTGTGTCTCTTTCCAATAGGTCTCACATGGCACACAGTACCAATCCTCATAAAAGCCTTTGTAGATCGTGCCGGCATTTTCAAGCCTGCGCCACATCGCCTGCACAGCTGTTTTATGTCGCTCGGAACTGGTACGGATAAAGTCGTCGTGTGTGACTCCAAACTGAGGCCAGAGGCTTTCGTAGCGTTCAACAACGGAATCAGCCAGTTCAATAGGGTTGATACCCTTGGCTTCAGCAGCCTGCTGCACCTTCTGCCCATGCTCATCCACACCGGTAAGAAAAAAGGTATCAAAGCTCGACATGCGTTGATGGCGTGCCAGCACATCTGCAGCAATAGTGGTGTAAATATGGCCCAGATGCGGCTCATCATTCACATAGTAGATCGGCGTCGTAATGTAGTATGACTGCATGGATAGAGTAACCTGCTTAAATATTTCGCCTGACTCTAACGAGCCGGACGCTGAAAAACAGTCCTCAATTGACGATTATCACCTCTCTCGAAGGTTTTCTCTATCTGTGAAGGATTTCACTCCACATGAACATGTATGAGCTCACACATCCCTTCGCCATAGGAGGCATGCACTCCATTGGCAAATTGCAGTGCCAGTGTGTGTTCGCCCGGCTCAAGATTCAGGACTGTTTCTGTCTGACCTTTACCGAAGTGTTTGTGATTTGCATCTTTGGGAACGGTCTCCCCTTTCGCAATGCAATTGCCATCAATAATCAGGTGATGATGCCCTGCACCTTCCACCACTTCACCGGCCTTCTGAACATCCAGACCGCAGACGCCCATCTTCACTGTCAAAGGGCTGGAGACAGTGTCACCATCATCAATACCTTTAAAATAAACAGCATCGGAACACCCGCTCAGTAGTAGAACTGTAAACCCTGCTGCCATGATCTGTTTCATCATCTCATCACTTCCTGTAAACAAACTAATACGAATAGTTTAGCACATAGTGCAGGTGGCATATCAACCACTCAGGTTTTATGCCCAATGGATCAGTTCGGGTTTAAACGGCTCTTCATTAAAACGCGGATGATCCACCCCCTGATGTTTGATAACACGGAAGAACGGGGAGTGATCAAAGTCTGCCGGCACAAAAAGGCGTGCATTTCGAACCCGATAACAGAGGCCCTTATCAAAACAGACCTCAGGAATCTCAGGCAATACAGGATAACGCACTGCCTGAAACGCTTCGACAATCATCGTTGAGCATATCGTTCGGCTATCGGTGCCTGCCCGGTACATCCACAATTTTTGCGCCAATCTGGCCGGAAGATGGCCAAACGGGAGCAGGTATCGAAGCAGGTCAAGCATCTGTGCAGTATCATATTTTTCACATAGCCGCACAAAAAGTGAGTTAAGAAGCATTTCCCAATCAGATTTCTCGATCCCTACCGGTCTACAGACCCGCACAGGGTGAGTGCGATAGCGTGATAGAGGCACAAGCGCGACACCGGTCTCAATATCTGCCTCTAGCAGCAACTCTCCAGCCTCTTCGCCAAACTCCTCAGCATGCTGCCTCACTTCAGCATCCGGATGCATGATCGCTCTATCTCCTACATATAACGCTGCATGGCTCCAGTTTGAGCGTGTTAACAACTGAATAATCCGTGCAACACGAGTCTCCCCCTCCACTAGCAGCACATCACCAGGTTTCAGTGTTGCCTTTAGCGCCTCAAAATCAGCAAAGTGATCAGCTCTGTAGTGCGGGGAGATACCCGTCAGCCAGGCAATAAGCTTTTCACGCAACAGATGCACGAGATTCATCATTTAGCCTCCATTTCAATAAATAGCACATTGATCATGTTATTTAGTCCGTAGAAGAAATGGCTTACTTACAATGTGAAATATGAGCTTCTTTGATTAAACGGTAGTTTTCTCTTTTAGAACGGAGCGAAACTCCAGCAGCAACGACATCAAGGCCGGACTTGCACGCAGACTGTGGCGCACCACTTCACGCGGCCACGCCGCCAATGACCACATAGTATTCAGAAGTTGTTCGCGCAGAGAGAATGAAGAGATTTTCTGTAGTTGAGATTGAGCCTCATGCAGTACAACATCGATAATCAGTGTATGAGGAATCAGGTTCAGATGACTATCCAGCCATCCCTGAAGCTCGCCAACATCAGCCTGCTGAACATTCTTAAGCAGTTCGCGCCAGTGAGTCAGCCCCTTAACCACTGCACTATCCTGTAGACAGGTTACATGTCCCGGGCGTCCACCAGCGATCTCCAGAGCCATCTTTCTGGCCGAATCACTGAATTCCATATCAGAGAGCACGCTATCCATCTGAACATCATTCAGGGGTGCACAATGGCCCAGCATACAACGAGAACGAATCGTAGCAGGCAGACGCATCAGATCATGAGAAACAATCAACAGCAGACTTCCCGGTGATGGCTCTTCCAATCCTTTTAGCAGTGCGTTAGCAGCCTGAAGATTCATCAGCTCCGCATCATTGAGCAGCACGACACGTTTCTCGCTCTCCATACCGCTCAGTGATAGAAACGATAGCACATCACGAATCTGCTCTACGTTGATATCCCGTTTTTTTTCCAATCGTTCCACTTGAATAAAATCAGGATGAGAACCGGCTCTTAACATGCAGCAGCCGTGACACTCTCCGCAAGCTTGTCCCCCTATCTGATCAACCTCGCCCCTGTTCTCGCACAGATAGAGTGCTGCCATGGCCATAGCTTCAGTCGCCTTGCCAATTCCCTTTACGCCATACAGTAACCACGCGTGGTGAAGTTTCTGCTTCTCAAGCAGGTCGGAAAAACGACCATGAAGCGCTTCGTGCCCCAGTGCAGGCATAAAGCTCAAGCCAGACCTCGCTCTGAAAACAGGGTCCGAATCTGCTTCTGAACATCCTCAATAGCTTCTGAAGCATCAATACGGGCGATACGATCACTATGTGTTTTATGGAGCTCTGCGAAGGCAGCGTGCACAGACTCGTGAAATGACTGCGCCTCTTCATCAAGGCGGGTGCTCTCCTCACCTAAACTGCTGCGGCTTCTAATGCGATGCATTGCTTCGGTGACAGGGAGGTCAAACCAGAGCGTCAGATCGGGTGAAACACCCAGTTCGGCAAATTTAAGCATTGAATCAAGATCATTCAGATCAGATAGTTTTCGGCCAGCCAGCTGATAGGCCATGGTCGAATCAGAATAGCGGTCACACAAAACCCATTTTCCAGCATGAAGTGCAGGTGAAATCACTTCACGCACATGCTGGGCACGATCTGCCAGAAACATCAGCAACTCACACTCAGGAACTGGTATATACTCACCTTCCAACAGCAGGCTACGAATTTCCGCACCCAGTGCTGTATCTCCAGGCTCATGCGTTACCAGAACCTCATGACCCTGCTCACACAACCACGCCTGGGTCATCCGCAACTGGGTGCTTTTGCCTGAGCCATCCCCGCCCTCGAATGTAATCAACCTACCCGCACTACTGTCTGCGCCACTCATTCAACCGCTCCTTGCACATCTGTCACCGCATCACTCCGCCATCTCCACTCACCAGTGATCTCAACACCAAAAGTATCCGGGAGAGACTCAATCCAAGCATAAAGATCACTCAACTGCTCCGGTGTTGTCCAGAACTGTTGCCGCCTCTTTTCAGGATCAAAACAACGAATCGTTGCCAGCCCATCCTCTCCCTGCAAAATGCTCTGCAGCCGTACAGCCTGTGACGCTGGCACTAGAAATTCAACAATGATCACGTCACTGCTCATTTCTGTTTGCGATCCCTGTTGATATTCCGATTCCGATTCTGTTCACGCTCTATCTTAATCCACCTCTTTACATTGGCCTGATGCCCTTCAAGCGTAGAAGCAAACGCATGCCCGCCTGTGCCATCTGCAACAAAATAGAGATAGGAGACATCTGCAGGGCTTGCTGCAGCCCGAAGGCTGGCAGTCCCAGGGTTACAGATCGGTGTCGGAGGAAGGCCTCTGCGCGTGTAACTGTTCCATGGCGTATCGGAAGAGAGATCTTTTCTTCTGATATTGCCTGAGAAAGAGCCATCACGCCGCCAGATACCATAGATCACGGTCGGATCCATCTGCAGAGGCATTCCAATCTCAATCCTGTTTCTGATCGCTGCAGATACCAGTGGTCGCTCACTGTCCACACCCGTCTCCTTTTCAATAATGGAGGCGATGATACGCAACCTTTCAGCATTCAATGAGTCTTTTGTGATCGAAGAAATGACTCTCTGTTGCGCTGAAATCATCTGTGACAAAACCTGCTTTGGATTGATTGGCTTGGAATAACTATAACTCTCGGGAAGCAATCGGCCCTCCCACTCTTCACCATGCATAAGTTCCTCTGTAGCCAGACGCCAATCTTTCTCATCCGTACCTGTCTTTTCAGCCAGTAGCAGAAGAATGTCCAATGTACGCAGACCTTCAGGCACGGTCACCTGAAAACGCATCACATCACCCGCTTCAACCTTTTTCAGCACATCCCAGAGGCTCATCTCACCTTCAAAATGGTACTGCCCCACTTTCAGGGCCCCTGCTTTGCCTGTCAGGCGAACCAGCAGCTTGAACTGCAACTCAGAGGTAATCACATTGGAAGCTGCAAGTTTCCGGGCAATATGTGAGCTAGCGGCTCCTGACTCGACAGTTACATCAACGGGTGGAATGTCATGCTTGGTTGTCACCTTCTGAAAACCGATAAAGATCAACAGAAGTGGAAGCAATACTCCCACCAGTTTCCAATCTTTTTTCCACGCTGCACTCATAGCTCTGCCACTCCCGGCTTCCCTCTCAATGCCTGACACAGCATATCAAATGCCTGATGCTTACTGTTCACTGTCCGACCATTCACCATACTGGCAGGGCGAATAAAGAAACCACTGTTGGTAAGCGCGATCGCTTCACAATCACTAAGCCAGTCCACAGGGCAGTTGTAGGACTCCACCAGAGCATCGGATATGAGTTCATCTCTGATCACTCCTGGAAGCACACCTCCGCCGGTTTCATCCGGTGTAAACCATCTGTCTTCCCGGTAAATTAAAACATTGGAAGTTGAGGTTGAAAGAACCCTACCCTCTTTACATATTAGCGCTGTTTCCTGCACGCTTAAACCATCCTGCTGCCACAGCTGCATCGCACGCAGGGTCAAAGCATAATCACTGCTGAACTTTGCACATTTTGACTGAACTGAAAATGGCCACTCTGCCGTTGATAGAATCAAATCCTGATGAGGCAAAACATAGGGCATGGTCTGAATATGGACTTCGGGCAGAAGATCATGACTTCTGGGCAGGCCCCACTCAGCCACACCACCAGTCACTGTCACTCTGACCAGTGCATCAGCGGCAACATCCCCGGCCTTTTTTAAGACATGTGCTCTAATCGAATCCGAATTTGATTTGGACAATGAGATACCAAAGCTTCTCAGCCCGATAGAAAGCCGACTCATATGCCGGTTCCAGCCAAACACTTCCCCATCAACAACCCGGAAAGTTTCAAAGCAAGCTTCCCCGTATGCAAGGCCTCGATCCAGGCTCTCTGAGTAATGAATATTCAATTCTGTCTTGGTCACACACCCACCTTTTAGAAAGCCTCTGAACCATGTTTATTTTGAAGCGAATCAAGGCGAAAAACAGAAGCAACCCGCAGTTTGCTTATTGCAAATGAGGATTGCATTCTATTTTTCAACGCCGATGCAGGACAAAGGAAGCATGGTGCAGAGGTTTTCTTCATGATATAACGCCGCATGCCGAAGTTATACCTTGATGCTATCGAACACGCACGTGTCTATGAAGTTGCCCGTGAAACTCCGTTGGAGTTTGCACCCAAACTCTCCGCTCGCCTGCATAATAAAGTTCTCTTCAAACGTGAGGATTTGCAACCTGTTTTCTCGTTTAAACTCAGGGGAGCATACAACAAAATTGCGCAGCTCAGTGATGAAGAGCGCAAACGTGGCGTAATCTGCGCATCGGCTGGTAACCATGCCCAGGGCGTTGCGCTAAGCGCAAACAAACTTGGTATTGATGCCACGATTGTCATGCCAAGAACCACCCCGGACATTAAAGTGAAAGCCGTTGAATCAATGGGCGCGGATGTAATTCTGGCTGGAGACAGCTATTCAGATGCCAGTGCTCATGCCTATAAGCTTCGCGATCAATCGGGCGCGGTTTTTATTCATCCATATGATGATCCACAAGTGATTGCAGGACAGGGAACCATTGCAGAAGAGATTCTAAGACAGACACCAGCTGACATGGATGCTGTTTTTATCCCTATTGGTGGTGGCGGTCTGGCTGCAGGCATGGCGGTCTATCTCAAACACTACTCTCCCGGCACAAAGATTATTGGTGTTGAACCTGTTGATTCCGCCGCCATGCATGACTCTATCAAGGCAGGCAAGCGCATCACACTTGAGCAGGTCGGTATTTTTGCCGATGGCGTGGCCGTAAAACAGGTCGGGAAGCATACCTTTGAACTGGTAAAACAGTATGTCGATGAGATCATACTGGTTGATACCGATGAGATCTGCGCAGCCATCAAAGACATCTACGATGATTCAAGAACCATCGTAGAGCCTGCCGGTGCACTGGCTGTCGCAGCCATGAAAAAATATGTCCAGCAACATCAACTTAGTGGAAAGGTTCTTGCCTGCATTAATAGTGGAGCCAACATGAACTTTGACAGGCTTCGTCATGTTGCCGAACGTGCCGAAGTCGGTGAACGGCGTGAAGCACTGTTTGCAGTAACTATTCCTGAAAAACCCGGTTCTTTCCTTACCTTCTGCAAATTACTGGAGGATCGTGGTATTACCGAGTTTAACTATCGCATCTCAAGCCGCAGTGAGGCCCATGTTTTTGTTGGTGTCAGCATCTCCTGCAGCGATGAGAGTGAGCAGATTCAATCTACGCTTGAAGCACATGGTTATGCTGTGATCAATCTGCTGGATAATGAACTGGCAAAGCTCCATATCCGGCATATGGTGGGTGGAAAAAGTCATCTGGTTGAACATGAATCACTCTATCGGTTTGAGTTTCCTGAGCGACCCGGTGCCCTGCTCGACTTTCTTACACAACTCGCCGGTCGATGGAATATCTCACTCTTCCACTATCGCAATCATGGCGCAGCATTTGGCCGCGTTCTTACTGCAATAGAAGTTGAAAAAGAGGACAAACAGGAGTTCCAAACTTTCCTGGATCAGCTTGGATACTCCTATGTCAATGAAGATAACAACCCTGCCTTTAAACTCTTTCTCTGACTGATCGATCTACACCACTGGTGATTTTGGTTTTTTCACTGCCGGTGATGGTGGTTTTTTCACTGCCGGTAATTTTGGTTTTTTAATTGCCGGTGATGGTGGTTTTTTCACTGCCGGCGGCGTTGGATTGATCAGTGGCACGGTTGGATTGATCAGTGGCACGGTTGGATTGATCAGTGGCACGGTTGGATTGATCAGTGGCACGGTTGGCTTGATCAGTGGCACAGTTGGCTTGATCAGTGGCACAGTTGGCTTGATCAGTGGCACAGTCGGCTTGATCAGTGGCACAGTCGGCTTGATCAGTGGCACAGTCGGCTTGATCAGTGGCACAGTCGGCTTGATCCTCGGCATAGTCGGATTGTTCGTTGGTAAATCTACTTTAGGGCCCAATCCCTTTCCAGCAGTTTTAGAAGGTCTAAAGACCTTGGAAACACTGCTCTTTTTCTTCACAGGGATTTCAGCAGGCAAGTGGGTCATACCACGTTTTTTTGGTGATTTTACAGGGAGTGATGTTGCAGGCTCACTTTGCCTGCTTAGAGGCTCAGGTTTAGATTCGGGAATCCCCTTCCATTTTGTCTCTAAAGGATGAACTCCCAGCTTCTCTACATCCATGCTCCGGATGTTTCGTGCTAAAAAAGTTCCATCAGGCTTAAACTTCACCAATCTTCCCGGCTTTATGTCTATGACTCGTCCCCTGATAGAGGTGCCAACTACCGCACCTTCAAAAAGCATGACCGTAGTAGGTTTTATTGCACCGAATGTTTCTGGCTTATCCAGCACTACAGAAAAATCAGTCCCACGTACTCCAATCGTTGCTGTTTTGGTTTGGACGGAGAAATTGCCCATACCAACTTTCAACTTATGAACAAGAAATCGTACTTTTCCCCAAAGCATATTAAATGAGCCAAAGAGAAGTGAGTTATCTTTCATATCGTAACGATCAATACTGATACGGCTTTGACGACCAACATAGATAATACTCTTATCATTCATGACAAGTTTTATGCGGCCTACACTGCCGGTTACAATGACATCTTCAGCATGAATAATTGAATTACGAAATAGTGTGATTTTATCTGCCTGTCGCAGAGTCCATGCATCTCCGGACACATACTCTACTTTCCCTGCTACTGCTGCCTGAGCAATGAGCGGAAAAATTATAATCAATAAACCAACTGCTATATTACGAAAACTCAAAAGGAACCCCTGCTAATCCCTATTTACTCAAATCCTTTTGAGCATGCAGACATTCAACACAGGGGCAGCAGGGGTGTCTGTTATATATTTCACAATGCCATAAATAACTCTTTTCAACTCACCTGACAGCCATCATGATTGCAAAACACACTTTTTTTGGGGGAATGGTAAATATGTTTCGTCTACTCCTATCAATCAGTTTTATGATTTTATTATCAACATCCACGCTTTATGCACAACCAATCAAAGAGCTTCTTGATGAAGCCATTCAGGACTACCAGTTTCAGGACTTTGATATTGCAGAGACAAAGTTCAGGTCCATTATCAATCAGGCACCCGGCAATGTCTCAGCTCACTATTATCTGGGTGTCATATTAACTCGGGCTGGAAAGTTTGATGAAGCAATCAAATATCTGGAACATGTCGCAAATGCCCCCGTATCTATCGCGGGCATTGATCAGGCTCTCGCACAGGCTTATACCGGTGCCAATCAGTTTAAAATGGCACTGCCGCTCAACAAAAAGCTATATGAGTCCAACCCTGAAAGTGATCCCCATGCATTTCAATATGCTCTCACTCTTCAAAAGACAGGAGCTGGCGAAGATGCCAAGGCTCTCTATAGACAGATCATCAGTAGAAACTCCAGCTATGCTGCCGTTGCCCGATATCAGATAGGTGAAATGCTTTATAACGAAGGCGCATACGTGTCGGCGGTCAAAGAGTTTGAAGCGATCGATCCCAACTCACCCTATGGTGATGCAGCGAAGGCATATATTGATGCTCTTAAACCTGTTACCCGCCCTCTCAATGTATACCTGTCGACTGAATATTTTTATAATGACAATGTAAATTCCGGAGGTGCTCAAAGATTGGGAACAGCGCCTGTCGACTCTCTTGGCAGTCAGGGAACAACACTGATCGGCGCAGTAAATTCCAGACAGTTTGAGATTAGTAGCAGATTCAGGTTGAAACTTGGTTATCTCTATTACGGCATCCTTCACACGCAGAACAACGGGGCCAAAAACAATGATTTTATCGGGCACTTTATCAATCCCGAGATCAGCTTTCATCCAAACCGGAAGATGAACTTCAAGCTAAAGGGAGACCTTCAGTTTTTTAATTTTGGACATCAGAAGCTAAGCAATAACTATGGCGCCACACTCACGGCAACCCGCCATCTGGAATCCAGGCAGGGATCAGCCAATCTTCATGCTGCCTACCTGAAAAAGAGCTATACAGATGTTTTCACAAGCAGTGGAACGACTCAATCCCTAACATACCTTGATGCAAATACTTGGAGCGTAGGTGCTGGAGGCAGCTATACTGGTAAAGAATGGCCTGTAAGCCTAACTCTGGATTACACGTTTAATCTTGAGCGAACTATTGATAACGAAACAGTTAATACCGAATCAATCAAGGCTCAGGAGAGTGCATCTACAGAGCACGCCGTCACAGCGGATGTAACCATCCCCTTCACAGGAGTGCTATCAAGGCTTTCCCTGTTGGGTAACGTGAATTATTCCAGGAAAAACTACGACAATGTACAGAACAGACAGCTCTACACTGATGTGGTTAGCAAAAAAGTTGATGTAAACATGCTCATCTGGGGCGTGAAAGCTCAAGTTTCGTTATGGAGCAAATTTGGACTGACTGGCTCCTTAGGGTATGAGCAGACCCGAAGCAGTTCAAACACAGCTTCACTTACTTATGAATCGAGAAAGTACTTCGGACAGATTTCAGCGGCCTATTAATACAATCTACACAGTCTTAAAAAGCACTCTGAAAATCAGATATGAAGAATGTCTATATGGCGTCCACCATGTTTAATCTTAAGTCGATCCTTTACCGGAAGCCCCAATGCTTTTTCACAATGGTAATCCGGTGAAAAAATTGCCATGCGCCAGCCTTTAAACTCTCTTTCAAACACTCTTCCGAGCGCAGAATAGAGTTTTTTCACATCAGCATCTATCCGCCTGCCATATGGAGGATTACAGATAATAAGTCCTGAATCCAAACCATCGGGACAACTCAACTGAAGCACATCCTGTTTGCATATACGAATAAGGCTCTCTGCCCCGGCACGTTCAGCATTTCTTTTCGATATTTCAATAGCATCCTGATTAATGTCCGATGCATAAATCGAAGGCATGACATTATCTTTCTTCATGGCTTGAGCACGCTTCAACAGACGCTCCCAACTCTTTATCTTCAACTGTGGCCATTTGAGAAAGGGAAACTCATGAGTCAGCCCGGAGGCCTGTTTCTGACCGATCAACGCAGCTTCAATAGCAAAAGTTCCGGAGCCACACATTGGAACCATAAGCGGTTCATTTGATGACCACTCCATCCACTCCAAAACCCCTGCTGCAAGCGTCTCACGAATCGGTGCCTTTCCACTCTCCAGTCTGTATCCCCTGCGATCGAGTCTCTCTCCGGATGTATCAATACTGAGCAGACATCGATTGTTCTCAATGCGAATAAAAACCTGTTGCTCAATATCTGATGAACCTACTGGAAAACCCGCTTTTTTTACCGCTTCAATGATTTCATTCTCAATTTTTCCCGTATGCATCAGTTTTGATGAGTGACAGCTTACATGGACACGAAGCGTGCCCTGCCCGTCAAGAAATTGTGCCCACTCAACCTGCTGAACCTTTTTCTGGATATCGTTTAAGGATAATGCAGTGAAACGTTTCAATCGAAGAAGCACACGGGTAACAGTGCGGCTCCTTAAATTCACCCTGAACATGGTATCCATTGTTCCGGAAAAGTGGACGCCCCCGCTCTCTTTCTGAATTTCATGAGCAGAAAGAGCCTCAAGCTCTTTAGCCGCCACCTCTTCAAGCCCGGGAATAACAACTGCGTAAAAACGATATGGATATGACATCCGCCAAGCTTATTCGAATCTGTATCTATTCACACCATTCGCTTCACAGAGGATGCTTGCCGCGGCCGCTGGCATCTCATAGTATTTGTCTAACATCTGGCTCTGTTTCAACAGATTTCCCTAAGCTGATTTAGGGCTTTTCTGACTGGACAAAAGAGCTATATTATATTGAAAGGGCAACCCCCAAAAGGATCAACATGTCGTTTTCGCTCGAATCCATGAACATCTCAGGCAAAGAAGTATTACCACTTATTGAAGGTGGTAAAGGCGTAGCCGTATCAAACGGTGAAACAACTGGTGCATGGGCTGCAGCCGGTGGTGTTGGAACCTTTTCGGCTGTGAACGCCGACAGTATAGATGAAGACGGCAATATTATTCGCACGGTCTATCATGGCAAAAGCCGGATCGCCCGCTTCTCGGAGCTGGTCGCGCAGGGCATTGCCGGCGGCATAGCTCAAGCCAAAGTTGCACATGAAGTTTCCGGTGGCAATGGCCGCATTCATATGAATGTACTCTGGGAGATGGGCGGTGCAGAACAGGTTCTTGAAGGTGTTCTTGAGGGCGCAAAAGGCATGATTCACGGTGTCACCTGTGGTGCAGGTATGCCATTTAAACTGGCTCCTCTGGCTGCAAAGCACAAAGTTCATTACTACCCTATCATTTCATCTGCCCGTGCATTCCGTGCACTGTGGCTCCGCTCTTATCGCAAAGCACCTGAATGGCTGGGCGGCGTGGTCTATGAAGACCCATGGTTGGCAGGCGGTCATAATGGTCTTTCCAATTCCGAAGACCCTGAAAAACCTCAGGATCCTTATCCACGTGTTGCTGAACTACGCAAGACCATGAACAGCTTCGGATTGGAGAATACTCCGATTGTTATGGCTGGCGGCGTATGGTTCCTGCGTGAATGGAGTAGCTGGATCGACAACCCCGAAATTGGCCCGATTACCTTCCAGTTTGGTACCCGTCCAATGCTGACACAGGAGAGCCCGATCTCCGATGCATGGAAGCAGCGTCTTCTTCAGCTCAAAGACGGCGATATTAAATTGAATAAATTTTCACCTACCGGATTTTACTCCTCTGCAGTCTATAACCGTTTTCTACATGAACTTTATGAGCGTTCAGATCGTGAAATCGCATATATGGATCATGCAGCAGAAGATCATACAGAACCGTTTGTTTACGGTGTGCGTAACAGAGAAGTGTTTGTCACCAGAAACGGTCGCAAACTTGCCGAAGAATGGATCAAGGAAGGCTTTAGCAAGCCACTGCAAACACCTGATTCTACACTGATATTTGTTGATCCCGAAAAAGCAAAAGAGATTCGCCAGGACCAGCTCGATTGTATGGGTTGTCTCTCTCAATGTGCCTTCTCTAACTGGGCAGCCAATGAACAGGGAACCACCGGCCGTAAAGCCGATCCAAGAAGCTTCTGTATTCAGAAAGCGCTTCAGGAAATTGCCCACGAAGGCAATCCGGATTCTCATCTGATGTTTGCCGGACATGCCGCCTACCGCTTTGGTGAAGATCCGTTTTATGCCAACGGTTATATTCCAACCGTTAAGGAGCTGGTAGACAGGATCGCTACGGGTGACTGATCTTTCTCTTTTCGATCAATTCCATGGTGAGTTTTGCTACTCCTTCGGCAGGATTCTGTTCTCCTAACAACGTTCTAAGTTCGCTAAATTTATGCCGTTGAACCTCAGCGGCACTGCCTGATATTATCGGAATAAGTGCATTTACGACATTTTCCACTGTTGCATCTTCCTGAATGAGTTCAGGCATCACTGACTGATCACCCAGAAGTATATTTGCCAGTCCCGCACATTTTATCTGAGCCAGTCTGCGTGCCATCCAGACCATTCCGGCAGAGCCCCGATAGACAAGCACGGTTGGAACATCCCAAAGAGCCAGTTCAAGTGTTGCAGTGCCTGACACCGCCACAGCAGCATCTGCACGCATGGCATAGCCATCAATCATTCTGTCAACGAGCTGAACACCTGAATCAATCAATGGCTTCAGCTGTTCATCAGTGACTCCTGGAGCTCGGGTGGTCACAACTTTCAAGTGAGGAAACTCAGCTTTTAGACGCTCATTTACATCTGCTAATAGCTGTGTATGCCTTAAAAGCTCTCCCGGTCGGCTTCCAGGCAACAGAGCCAACAGAAAATCATCCTTATTCAGTCCAAGCTGCTGATTCAGGTCATCTCTGCTCCAGCCACCTCGGCATGCTATGACACTGGGATTTCCAACATAGTGTGCTTTAATACCACGTTTTTTAAACCACTCCACCTCAAATGGAAGGATAGATGCCAACAGATCCTGAGAGTTCTTCAGTTTGTTTGAACGCCAACCACCCCAAGCCCACAGTTTCGGAGCAATATAGTGAATAACAGGAACACCCATCTGCCTGAGCTTCTTTCCAAGACGCATATGAAAGCTGGAAAAATCAACAAGGATGGCAACGTCAGGCTGGTTGATCTCTACCCACTCACATAGAGATGCCTCGACACGGCGAATTCGGGGAAGCGCTCTAATCACATCACCAATGCCCATGACATTCAGTTCGTTCATTGGGTGAATTGCGATGCAGCCCGACTTATCCATTGCTGGTCCAGACACACCGAAAAAATCTAATTGAGGATTAGTTTCCTGAATGGCACGAATCACTGCAGCGGCATGCAAATCACCTGATGCCTCACCTGCACTGATAAATATCTTATTTGGCCTCTGGCTCATCCCTGTCCATGCCGTAAATCGATATGCCATGTTTTTTTGCCAGATCACCTATTTTCTGACGCTCAAGCATCAGGGTCGCATCCGCTTCAACCACCAATGTTTTACAGCCGGATTCATGCATCACTTCAAGGGTATCCGGGCCAAAAGCCGGCACATCAAAACGTAAATCCTGATCGGGCTTGGCAACTTTTATGACAACGGCCTTGCCATTGCCAAGGCCCCCGCCTCGTTTAATCGCCTCATCCGTACCTTCAATAGCTTCAACAGCAAGCATAGCCTGATCCTGCACAACAACCGTCTGACCAATGTCCATGCCGGCAATGGCCTTTGCCTGGTGAAATCCGAAATGAGCATCTTTCATCGCCTGCTGATCCAGCTTGGAACCAAACAGGAGTCCCCTGGATGCAATCATTTCACCTGCATGAGCGACCTGGGATAGCACCGTGATACCTGCTTCATCAAGAATTTCAGTTACGGCCAACATAATGGAATCATCCCTGCGGTCAGAGAGTTTCAGTAATCCTTTCAATGCAACAAAATCGGGCCTGAAATTACGAAACAGATGGAGTTTCTTCACCTTGCCTGCCATGACTACTTCACTGACACCTGCGTTATTAAAGGCCTTGATCATGGCGCCGATCTGCCCCACATGAAGCCAGCAGACCGAAGCCGCAACTCTCTCGATGTCCGGTGAAGTCTCTTCTCGTACGGCCACAACATGAATCTCATAACCCAGCCTGTTTAATTCAACACCCATCTCCAGAGGAAACGAGCCATAGCCGGCAATCAGACCTATTTTAGGAGAGTTGCCTACAGAATATACTTTCAAGAGGATTAGCCGTTAATCCCGGCGGTGAATGGTCATGCCTCGTTCGGCACTGCGCACAAACTCAATCAGGTAAAGTGCATCTTCATCACTGTCAGCGAATGATTCAGCTTCAACCATGCGCTCATCAATTTTACCACTTCCCTGTAGAAGAATGCGATAGATCTCTTTCAGAACCTTAATTCGATCATTGCTAAAGCCCCGTCTTCGAAGGCCGATGAGATTAAGTCCGGCCAGAGCAGGACGATAACCACCGGCTGTCAGGCAATAGGGAGGAATATCCTTCACCACGCCACTCATACCACCAATCATGGAGTGTTTCCCAATTCTCAAAAATTGATGAATGGCAGACATTCCGCCAATAATGGCTCCATCTTCAACC
>JBEQLD010000040.1:0-14416 GCA_040326115.1 Mariprofundaceae bacterium
AGTTCCGGGGTAGATCGCAGTCCGTTTCATCAGTTTTCCTTCTTCAAAAAATGCAATGTGGTGTCACCGTAGCGCCTAGACTGGGTCAGCGTCCAGCTTTCTGGCCAGACGGGTGTGACTTTGGAGAACTCTTCAATCACCAGTTGGCGACATATGAGTCCGTTTTCATCCAGCCATTCAGGAATCTGTTCGGCGATTCTCTGGTCATAAGGCGGGTCGGCAAAGATCAGGTCAAAGTTGTTGTTTTCAAGTCGATTCAATGCTGTGGGTAGCGTGCCTTTTACAATATTCCATGGTTCCAACTCCAGTAGAGAGCGGCTCTCTTTCATTAACTGGCAGGCCTTGGGATGCTGTTCAATAGAGGTCGCGGATGCAGCTCCGCGTGAAAGTGATTCAATGGACATGATGCCGCTGCCGGAAAAGAGATCGAGAATATTCCAGCCATTGATGTCACCCAGAATATTGTAGAGGGCTTCACGAACTCTGGATGGTGTAGGGCGAAGCCCCGGAAGATCGGGGGCATTTAAAACCCGGCCACGGTGGGTTCCCGCAGTTATTCGCATAGCAGTTGTTGGATCAGATGCAGTCTGTGATTACCACTTACGATCAAATGTGGCGAGCTGCTTATCCAGTAGTTCAAGCGCATCGAAATCACCGGGTGCGATCACATCACAGGTGTAGGCGATATCAACACCGATATTCTGCTCGGTCTCAGGCCATGTGAGTGAAAGCTTCCAGTTTGCGATAACTTTTTCCGCCCACTGTTTTACACCATCCGCCGTTGCATTGGGCATCAGCACGGCAAAACGCCCCACAC
This sequence comes from Mariprofundaceae bacterium, assembly GCA_040326115.1. GTDB lineage: Bacteria > Pseudomonadota > Zetaproteobacteria > Mariprofundales > Mariprofundaceae > WSZY01. Next base: position 818 of record JBEQLD010000040.1, read on the forward strand.
CCATATCTGCCACGACATCAAATTCACGGGTTCGTTCACGTAGCTTCTGGCCGGCTTTTCTGGCTGCAGATTCTGCAAACCATGTGGCATGACCGCGCACCAGTGAAACATAGTTGCCGATACCGAAGACCACCAGGCTCAGCGCCTGTTTGCTCTCTCTGCAACGTTTCGCTTCCAGAGGAAGCCTGTGGCGGAAGTAGTTCTGGGTTTCAAGCTCGGTGACAGGGTTGCGGAAGAAATATTGCTCCAGCCGCTCGCTTCGCATCAGGGCAGTGTTCACCCGTGCAATAAGCTGAGGCGGGGTCACTGGCTTGGTGATGTAATCATCCACACCCAGTGTCAGTCCTTTAATCTGGTCATCCAGTTCGTCAAGAACACTTAAGAAAACAAATGGAGTCAGGTTGTAGCTTTTGTCTTTACGAACCTCTTTATAGAAGGCCCAGCCATCCATGTTCGGCATCATGATGTCGGTCAGGATCAGATCAACATGGCGCTGTTTAAGAATATTGAGTGCATCGGCACCATCGGATGCTTCGAGTACCCGAAACCCACCCTGCTGTAGAAAATGGCTGGTGATATCCCGGCTTGTACTTGAATCTTCAACAACTAAAACCGTTTTCATGGCGCTGTTTTCCCCTTCTTTGATAGTTGTGGCCCGACACGAACAAGATTCCATTGCTCAGGATTCATATATGTTGTGGCTGCAACCTTGATGTCAGCAAGCGTGACGGATTCGACCTTTTCAGTCCAGACCTGTAGATAATCAAGCGGCATCCGGTAAAATCCTATCATGGCCATCAGTCCAATGCGTTCACGATTGGAATCCATTCTCTGGGCAAAACTGCCGGTTAGATTGGCTTTCACTTCTTTCAACTGTTTGCGGGTGATGTTTCCTTCAAAAAGACTCTGCATCACTGTGCGGACAACTTCTTCTGCATCTTCAGCCTGATTTGCACGGGTCTGCAGGGTAATGATAAACGGGCCGGGAGCGGCTAGCGGAATAAAGTAGGAGTAAACACCGTAGACCAGTCCGCGTTTCTCACGCACCTCTTCCATCAGTCTGGAGCCAAAACCACCACCGCCCAGCATCTGATTCAGAACAAATGCCGGGAAAAAGTCAGCGTCCTTTCGTGCAGGACCCAAACGAATCAGTTGAGAAAGCGTTTGAGATGTTGGCATTTCGATCTCTACTGTTTTTCCCTGAACGTGGCCTGCACTGTTGATTTCAAACAGTTTGATCGATGGGCTTCCTTTCCATGTTTTGATGGCGGGTTCAAACAGGGCAAGAAGCTCAGGCATGGTGATGTCACCACTAACTGCCAGTACAGAGCCTTGTGGTCTGTTTTGAGTCTGGTAGAGCTTTTTCAGATCAGCCAGTTGAATGTTTTTCAGTGTCGCAAGGCTTCCTGCCGGACGGTGTCCGTAAGGGTGTAGTCCGATTTTCGATTGGAAGAGCAGTTTGCCTGATGCTTCGGAAGCTCTGATGCCGGGTTCTTCCTGATCTTTTTGGGCTGAAGAGATTGCATTCTCTTTAATGAGTTTGAATCGCTTTTTGTCCCAGCCGGGGTTCAGCAGCGATTCCGAGAATGCTTTGATACCTGTCGGCAGTGCCTCTTTCAGAACAGTCATGGAGAGGTTCATGCCATCCCGATCTGCTCCCGCACCGAGACGAATGGCTTCAGAATCGAGCAGCGTTGCCCACGCTTCATGATGATGTTTTGCCGTGTGATCGGTAAGCATGGAAGCAAGCAGTGTTGCCGTACCGGCTTTGTTTGCGGCATCAAAACGACTTCCGGCCGGCATGATCAGCTGCATGGAGACCATGGGTACAGCATGGGCCTCCATCAACAGAATGCGCAGACCATTTTCCATCTGCTTCTCCTGAATCGGCGGCACAGCATGGGCTGGTGAGATGACCAGAAAGAAACAGAGTATCAACAGGGTGATATGTGTCGGAGATAGTCTGCTCATGATTTTTTCTCCGGGGTTGGTTTGGGAGCCTGTTCAGGTGCTTGTTTGGGTGTTTGTTCAGGTGTTTGTTCAGGTAAGAGCAGCCCCGTGGTTGAGCGATCAAACCTGATCCACTCTCTGAAAACATTCTGAACATCAGCGGCGGTAACGTTCCTGATGGCTGTTAACCACTCGTCCTGATGCTTGGCCCCAATACCCACCGTTTCAAGAATACCGATATGTTTGGCTCTGAGGTAGAGAGAGTCTCTGGCAAAGACTTCGGAAGCAATCATCTGCCTTTTAGCGGCGGCCAGCTCCTTTTCCAGAGGCGGGACTTTCCCCATTTTTTGCATCATCTTCCAAAAAGCTGTTTCGAATTTTTCAGGTGTCTGTTCAGGGCCTAGAGCTCCGTATGCATACCAGAGATCAAGCCCCATACCAAACGGGTCATATCCGGCAGCTGCAGAGAATGCGACTCTCTTGTTATCCACCAGTTCATGGGTCATTTTTGCAGAACGGCCACCGGCGAGTAGCTGGGTTGCCATGGCGATGGCTGCGGCCTCTCTATCATTGCTACCGGGATTCCAGACGGGAACCGGAAGTGTGACGGCAAACAGGGGCAGCTGTGCAGGCAGTGAAACATCAATGCGTTTAGGGCCGAAGGGTGCCGGTTCTGTTGGATTGAAACGCTCAGGCACAGCGCGGACTTTCATGCGTCCAAATGTCCGTTTTACGGTCTGTTTCACCTCTTTGAAATCAACATCACCAACCACAACAACGGTTACACTGCCGGGTACATAGTGTTTTTTATAAAAGGCACGTACATCTTCAATGGTGAGGCGTTTCAGGTCCTGCATCCAGCCGATCACCGGGTTACGGTACGGGTGCAGACGAAGGGCAGCGGCAGAGAGCTCTTCAAACATATGGCTGTTGGGATCATCTTCGGTGCGCATACGCCGCTCTTCCATGATCACCTTGATCTCTTTCTGAAAGTCTTTGTCTCTCAGTTTTAGATTGGCGAAACGTTCTGCCTCCATCTGCAGTACTTTATTAACTTTGCTGGCAGGCACGGTTTCAAAATAGGCGGTGTAATCATGGCTGGTAAAAGCGTTGTCACTGCCACCCATGGCGGAGATTTGCTTTGAGTATTCACCGGGAGCGAGTTGTTTGGAGCCTTTGAACATCATGTGCTCGAATACATGTGCCAGCCCGGTCTTGCCCGGCAGCTCATCACGCCCGCCGACTTTCAGCCAGACCTGAACCATGGCAACAGGTGCGGAGTGATCCTCCTCGACAATCAGCTTCACACCATTTCTAAATTCAGCCTGTTTAAGGTCGGCAGCATTGGCTCCCGAAACAGACAAAAACATCGCCAACAGGCCGGCAATCAACAATTGAAATAGGTGCATGGTTTCTCCTTCAGCTAAGTGATCCATGATGGGATCCGTGATGATGCGTTGACTCAGCGATGGAATCAAACCGATTGTAGGTTAATAGATGATTAAATGACGGGAAAACTCAGGTTTTGAATAGAATGAGTTATTATATAGTCGCTGAATTCTTGCGTGCCCTGCGCCAATGCGTAGCTTGCCACCCCTTCCAATTTTATATTCCGGAGACATTTATGCCATCCATTACCCGAGCGCTGATCAGTGTATCAGACAAAACAGGCGTTGAAGATTTTGCACGAGCACTGACTGATCGTGGTATTGAACTGCTTTCAACCGGTGGTACTGCCAAACTTCTCAGAGAGTCAAACATTCCGGTTCGTGATGTTTCCGATTACACCAATTTTCCGGAAATGATGGATGGCCGCATCAAGACACTGAATCCAAAAGTGCATGGTGGCATTCTGGCTCGCCGTGATAACGAGGGTGATCTTGCCTCGATGAAAGAGCACGGCATTGATCGTATCGATCTGGTCTGTGTGAATCTCTACCCGTTCCGTGAGACTGTAGCTAAAGATGATTGCACGGTAGATGATGCAATTGAGAATATTGATATTGGTGGCCCGTGCATGATTCGTGCGTCTGCCAAGAATCACAAGTTTGTAACCGTTGTTGTTGATCCGGCTGATTATGCACTGGTTCTGAAAGAGGTTGAGTCTTCCAATGGTTCGGTTGGAGAGAATGTTCGTCGTATGCTGGCTGTAAAGGCATTTGCTCATACTGCTTCCTACGATGGTGCGATTGCCAATCACTTCTCTTCTCTGAATGCGGATGATTCCAAACGGAAATTCCCGGATATCTTCACTCGCCAGTTTATCAAGACTGCGGATGAACTGAGATATGGTGAGAATCCACATCAGGACGGTGTGTTTTATGCCGACCCTGAAGATTCAGGACTCTCTCTGGCAGATTGTGAAGTTTTGCAGGGTAAGGCCCTCTCTTATAATAATATTGCCGATGCAGACGCAGCATTTACCTGCGTGCGTGATTTCAAAGATAATGCTGCCGTGATTGTTAAACATGCCAATCCGTGCGGTGTGGCAGTTGATGGGGAGCAGTCAGTCATTTATGAACGTGCCCGCGCTGCTGATTCCACATCTGCCTTTGGTGGTATCGCAGCTTTTAACAATCCTCTGGAAGGCGACACAGCCAAATTGATCGCTGAAACATTCATGGAAGTCGTGATTGCACCGGGCTTTAGTGATGAGGCACGTGAAGCGTTGAAAGAGAAGAAAAATCTTCGCCTGCTACTGGCACCTTCAGCGGCGCCTGTAACAGGCGGCCTTGAATTCAAACGTGTGAATGGTGGATTACTAGTTCAGGAGCGTGATGCTCATATTCTTGATCGTGATGCATGCAAAGTAGTGACCAAACGTGAACCGACTGAAGAGGAGTGGCAGGACATGCTCTTTGCATGGTCAGTGGCCAAGCATGTGAAGTCCAATGCGATTGTGTTCGCCAAAGGCGGCGTGACACTGGGTATTGGTGCAGGCCAGATGAACCGCGTGAATTCGACACGAATCGCAGCACACCATGGCGGTGAAGCGATCAAGGGATCGGCTGTGGCTTCCGATGCATTCTTCCCGTTCCGTGATGGCGTAGAGGCATTGGCTGAAGCAGGAGCAAAAGCGGTGATTCAACCGGGTGGTTCGGTACGCGATGAGGAAGTGATTGCAGCTGCGGATGAGTATGGTCTGGCGATGATCTTTACCGGCATTCGCCATTTCCGCCACTGATCATGCGCTGATTAACCCGATACAGCGTTGCCTGCCTGTTCTTGGCTGCTCACGTATTATTAATACGCTGCGCGCCTCGAAAAGCAGACGCCTTGCCTCGGAACAATCATCATCATGATCTATAGTTTGAATAACTTGTTAAGTTTTAAAGTGTTGGTTCCCAAAAGTTTTGAGAGGTTGAAATGAAAGTATTGGTAGTCGGTGGTGGCGGTCGTGAACATGCCCTTTGCTGGAAGCTGAAACGCTCCGCATCTGTATCCGAAGTGGTCTGTGCGCCCGGGAATCCCGGTATTGCACGTGAAGCACGCTGCGTGGCAGTGGGTGCAGAAGATGTTGCCGGCTTGATGGAGCTGGCACGGGCTGAGCAGCCGAAGTTGGTGGTGGTCGGGCCGGAGGTGCCACTGGTGCTTGGTCTTGCGGATCAGCTGCGTGCGGAGGGCTTTGCAGTTTACGGGCCGGATCAGGCAGCGGCAGAGCTTGAGGGCAGTAAAACATTCTCCAAACGGTTGATGCATGAAGCGGGTGTGCCGACAGCGAGTTTTGAAGTACATACCGATGCCGATGCTGCTGAAGAGGCGATTCGTGCCTGGGGAGCTCCGATCGTGGTCAAGGCTTCGGGCCTTGCAGCCGGTAAAGGCGTGATTGTTGCCCAGACTGTTGTAGAGGCGGTACATGCTGCCCGTGATATGCTGGCTGGGAACAGCTTTGGTGATGCCGGTTCTCAGGTGGTGATTGAGGAGTGTCTGATCGGTGAAGAGGCTTCATGCCTGTTCATTGTTTCAGGAGATACAATTCTTCCGCTGGCCTCTTCTCAGGATCATAAAGCACTGCTTGATGGTGACAAAGGCCCGAATACGGGTGGTATGGGCGCATATTCTCCAGCTCCTTGTGTAACCGATGAGGTTGCCAATGAAGTGCTGGAAACCATTGCCCGCCCGATTATTGACGCATTGAAAAAGCAGGGTGCTGAGTTTATCGGCACGCTCTATGCGGGCGTGATGCTGACCAAAGATGGGCCGAAGGCACTGGAGTTTAATGTGCGTTTCGGCGATCCGGAGTGTCAGCCACTGATGAGCCGGTTGAAGTCTGATCTGGGTGAGTTGTTGCTTGCTGCTGCCGAGAGACGACTCGATGGCGTAACGCTTGAGTGGGATGATCGCATGGCACTTTGCGTGGTGGTTAGCTCTGATGGTTATCCATCATCTTTTGAAAAAGGCCAGCCGATTGGCGGATTGGATGATGTGGAGGCAGCCGGAACAACCGTTTTCCATGCCGGCACTGCTGAAAAAGATGGTGTAATTGTTAACAGTGGCGGCCGTGTATTGGGCGTGACCGCATTGGGTGCAACCGTCTCCGAAGCACAAGTTGTGGTTTACAAGGCATTGGAGAAACTTGATTGGCCGGGCGGCTTTTATCGCAAGGACATTGGTTACAGAGCGGTTGCGAGAGAGTCGTAATTTCCCCTGTTTGGCATCAGGCCTGTTGTTAGGTCTGATGTTCGGTTTGATGCTTCCGGCTCAGGCGTTTGGGTTTGAACAGGATCGGTTTGAGTTTATTGAGCTGGATCGAGGGCGCGGACTACAGCTTTATAGCAATTACTGCATTGCCTGCCATGGAGATGATGGCAGTGGAAGCAGCGTTGCACGTGAGGATATCAATCCGAACATGCCGGTTTTTCTTGAAGATAAAAAGGCTACGCCAAAGCGTTATTTTGAGCAGATATATCATGGCGGTGGCGGCATGCCCCAGATGCATGATGAGCTTTCAAAATGGGATATCTGGAACATTGTTTACGCCATTCCCTTGATTCGTCAGCAACAGCATTCAGAGTGGCACCCTGACAAATTTAAGTCTTTTCAGATAAAAGAGGTGAAGAATGGAAAACATTAAGGTTTTAATATTGATGGGTAGCAAGTCCGATCTGCCAATTATGGAGAAGACGACTGCGTTGCTGGATTCTTATGGTGTTCTGAACAAGACATTGATCCGCTCTGCTCACCGCACACCTGAAGCAACTGTGAAAACCGTCAGGGATGCTGAAGCGGCAGGCTGTCAGGTATTTATCTGTGCTGCAGGCATGGCGGCACATCTCGCTGGTGTTGTGGCCTCCAAAACCACCAAGCCGGTCATCGGAGTTCCGATCGCATCCGGACCGCTGCAGGGGCAGGATGCGCTTCTGTCTACCGTGATGATGCCGCCTGATATTCCTGTTGCGACTGTGGGCATCAATGGTGCTAAGAATGCAGGGATTCTGGCTGTCCAGATACTGGCCCAGAGCGATGGATCACTGGCTAAAAAGCTGAAAGAGACCCGTGCAGCCCTCGCAATACCTCAAGACTAGCCGGAAGCTGAATTCACTTCGCTTAGCCCCGCTTTTAAAACGGGGAGGAGTCATTGGGCACTATACTTCCACCCTTCCCGGGGTGGCCTGTCTGCCAAAAAACAGACGTGGCGTTCAAAAAATACAGCGCTTTAAGAAGCGCAGAGGCCCTTTCATTCTTCTGGCGGATTCAATACGGACGGCCCGGCAGCTTATTCGCTGGTATCCACAGGGACTGCGAAAACTAATCAAGTCAGCATGGCCGGGGCGGACTACGTTGATTGTTCCCGGCAGGCCGGGGCTACCCTCTTTCTGTTATCAAAAAGGGATGCTGGCCATTCGTGTGGATGCAGATCCTGTTTGTCGACGGCTGGCCGGTGCATGTGGTGGCCTGCTGCTCTCCAGCAGCCTGAATCGAAAAGGCGGGCCGGTTCGCAATCCCTGTTATGCTGTACAGATGCGCTGGAGTCGGTTTCTTTCCGGAAGGGCGAACCTGGGCTTAAGCGGATGTGCGGCATCAGCTATCTATAGGGTTGATCACCGGGGCATGTATAAAGTCCGCTAAATAGACGTAAAAACCACGCCTTAATATTTTACTGCTGTTATGTCATGATGCGCATCGTTGACGGGTATGACGAGGAGAAAAATGATGCGTAATTTACTTTTAGGTTTAGTAGCTATCTGTTTTGCACTGCCTCTTTCCGGGTTTGCTGCAGATGCAGAGCTTGGCGAAAAAATATTCAATAAGCGTTGCAAGGTTTGCCACAACCCATTGACTCATAAACGCAAGATTGGTCCGGGTCTGCAAGGGGTTTATGGTCGTGAGTCCGAGAGTGGTGTAGGCGTGCTGACCGAAGCTAAATTGCACGAGTGGTTGCAGAGTCCAAAATCTTTAAAGCCCAAGACTCGCATGCCTAAATATGGTCCTATGCAGGATGCCGACAAACGTCAGGCAGTGATTGATTTTCTGAAGACTTTGTAAGAATCGCGGTTGATTAACGACATCAACTGCTTGGAATCTTTATTTTTACCACCTATAGGAATTTCTGATGTCTTATTATCATAAGAGTATAAAGCCTCTTTTTCTACGTTTTGCCTCCATGCCTTTAGCCATTGTTCTGCTGATGGTTCTGGCCCTTGCATCCATGATCGGCACAGTACTATTGCAGAATCAGGGACAGGCAGATTATCTCTCTCAGTTCGGACCGGTCTGGTACTGGGTTTTCAGAAGCCTGGGCCTGTTCGATATGTACCATTCATGGTGGTTTATCGGCCTGCTTGGTTTTTTGATGGTCTCTCTCTCATTTTGCCTCTGGCACAATATTCCCCGCATGCTCAAAGAGATGCGTTCCCGTAAAATAACACTTGCGGATCATGCCTGGAAGCGGATGCAGCATACCCATGAATGGACAGTTGCAGATACCACTGTCGAACAGCTACAGGAGAAGGCTCAGTCTGTTGCAGAGTGGAAATGGCTTTCAGAGCAGCAGGGTGGGCGCACTCATCTGCGTGGTGACAAAGGGCGTTATCATAAATGGGGCTATATTCTGGTTCACAGTGCTCTGCTTGTGATACTGATTGGCGGCTGGATGAGTGTGCAGTTTGGCTTTCGTGGCAATATGGCGGTACCCGAGGGAGCCTCAGAGAGTGAAATCAGCTATGTGAAGGGAACCGGTGTAGAGTATCTGGATATGCCGTTTGATGTGCGTTGCAATAGTTTTGAGATCGATTTTTTCCCCAATGGCATGCCGAAGTTGTTTCGCAGTAATCTAACCATTATTGATAATGGCAAGGAAGTTTTGACTTCCGACATTATCGTGAATGAACCGCTCTACTATAAAGGCGTTAGAATCTATCAGGCATCTTTTGGCGATGGTGGATCAAAGATCGGCCTGAAACTTTTCCATCTTGATGGCTCCAAACGGGTCGATGTCGTAGAGGGTGAAATATACAAGACTTACACAGATACCAAAACCGGTATCTCCATGGAATTCACCGATTTCAAACCGTACAACGTTGAAAATATGGCCGAACCCGGTGCTCCGAAGCAGTTTCGGGATATTGGTCCGGCGGTAGACTTTATTCTGCGTGGCCCTGGATTAAAGCCGGTGAAGGTTCGCAGTTTCCTCAACCCGTTTATAGTTGGCGACCAGAATCAGGGCTCTTTGATGATGGTTTCGATGAGCGGGGATAATCGTGATTTTGAATCTTTCTTCCTCGGACCTGACCTGAGCGATCCCAAGGAGTGGGATCTTTTCCACGCCTTTGCCGGCAAGTTGTCGGGGAATTCTGACACTGCTGAAGGCGCTGCTGTTGAAGCGTTCAAGGCTTCTGTCAGTGAAGTCTATGGCGATAAAGCCCCGAAAGACTTCAAGGATCTTGGCATACGAACCTTGCAGGGCATGAATGTGCTTACCAGCCTGCCATGGCCATTTATTCCAGTGCTGGAAGAGTACGAACAGGTTTACTACACAGGCCTTCAACTTGCACGGGATCCGGGCATGAATGTGGTCTGGCTTGGTAGCGCACTTCTCACCTTCGGCCTCTGTATCATGCTTTATGTGGCGCATAGGAAAGTATGGCTGGTGTTTGAGACAAAGGGTAAAGGTGTTTACGTTCGTATGGCCGGTATGACCAATCGAAATACAATGGCTTTTGAGCAGGAATTTAATCTGTTTTTAACCGAGCTGGAGAGAGATTTCAGTATTTCCAGACAAGGAGAGTCAGTATGACCGCAGCTGTTGAGAGCACTTTTTTCAGAGGAATTTATCAGGGTCGTATAGTCCATACCCGCTTCTGGCTCTATATGGGCTTTATTGTCGGGGCATCGCTTTTGGCCTTCTTTGGCGGCAGTGGTTACGACGAAGATGCTTATATTTTCCGTCTCCTGAGTATGCAGGGTGTGATCTGGGGCGGTGTTGGCGCACTTCTGGGAGCGGCAGCTTCCATGCTATTGGGAGATGGAAGAGCTTCTGCTGTAACAAGTAGTGTTCCATGGTTTGATGGCCTGATTCTAATGCTGCTTCTCATGGGGGCCTTCACACTGCTGGAGCCACATGCTGCTCTGATCTCCTATGAGGATCAGTCCAATCTTTTCTCCGGCAGAATTGTTATGGCAATGAACCTGTTGTTCATCTTCTCCGCTGTCTGTTACATCATGTATCTGTTCGCGCCTGATTCATTCATTGGCAAGATGGCTACTATGACCGCCTGGGGCGGTGTCTATGCAGGCGGTACATCTCTGCTACTCAGATGGTATGAGTCCTACCTTCTGCTTGATGGTGATATTGGCCATGCACCGGTATCCAATCTTTACGAAGTTTTTATTCTGCTTTTCTGTGTTACCGGCTGTATCTATCTGGCATTTGAACGTCGTTATCAAGCCAAAGCCCTGGGTGCATTTGTGATGGTGATTATTGCTGCCGGGGTCTTTTTTGGCGTCTGGCTTGATTCAATCGGCCAGGCAGATATCAAACCGCTGGTTCCGGCACTGCAGTCATACTGGATGAAGATTCATGTACCTCTGAACTTTGTCGGTTATGGTGCTTTTGCCGTTGCCTGCGCTGCGGGCATGGCATGGCTGGTAAGAAGTGGCCTTGAACAGAAAGGTACATCCAAACTGTTGAAGGTTTTCCCGACGCTTGATCAGCTTGATCAGCTTGCATACAAGTCCGTTGCTGTTGGCTTCCCGGCATTTACGCTGGCAACGATTCTTGGCGCTGCATGGGCAGCAGAGGCCTGGGGCGGTTATTGGTCATGGGATCCGAAAGAGACCTGGGCACTGATTGTATGGATGTTTTATGGTGCCTATCTGCATGTGCGCATCTCGCATGGCTGGAGTGGTAAAACACTTGCCTGGTGGGCAGTGGTAGGCTTTTTGGTCACCCTCTTCTGCTTCGTTGGTGTAAATATGTATCTCTCTGGCCTGCACTCTTATGGAAAGCTTGCCTGAACAGGCCTGAAGGATGACGCATTCTCTTCGTAAAGTTATTTTTCCGGCCGCAGGGTTGGGAACCCGCTTCCTCCCTGCAACCAAGGCCACACCGAAAGAGATGATGCCGATTGTTGATAAGCCCCTGATTCAATATGGGGTGGAAGAGGCGTTGGCTGCCGGTATGAGCGAAGTGATCATGGTGACAGGCCGGGGCAAGCGCGCTATTGAAGATCACTTTGATATTTCTGCAGAGCTGGAATCCAATCTCAACGAAACAGGTAAACATGACCTTTATGAAAGGGTCTCTGCAGTGTCGCGCATGGTGAATGTCTCCTATATTCGTCAGAAGCATGCACTGGGTCTTGGCCATGCCGTTCTTTGTGCTGCGCCGTGGGTGGGAGATGAGTGTTTTGGCGTCTCTCTGGCAGATGAACTGATTGTTGGCGATGTTCCAGCGATGCAGCAGCTGCGTCAGATACATGAACAGACCGGGGCTTCCGTCATTGGTCTGGCGCGCGTTTCTGAAGATGAGGTTGATCGTTACGGCATGGTTGATGCCGTAGAAGAGAATGGCCTGTTGCGGTTAAATGAAATGGTTGAGAAGCCTGCCGTGGGTGAGGCACCTTCCGATCTGGCCATGGTAGGCCGATATATATTTACGCCCCGGCTCTTTGAACTGCTTGAGTCGACCAAGCGCGGTGCTGGTGGTGAAATTCAACTTACCGATGCAATAGCCAGACTGGCCAAAGAAGAGCCTGTTTATGGTGTTCTGATTGAAGGCGATCGATTCGATGCCGGTAATCCATTGGGCTTTTTGATTGCCAATACAATTCTGGGTCTAAAACATCCGGACTATGGCGATTCACTTCGCGCTGCCATTAAGAACCTTTGAATTTTCCTGTTCTTGCGCTCGATGCTGCCGTTGGTAAAAGTTATGGCTGCCTGATTCTATCTGATACCGAAACACTGTTTGCAGAGAGTGAAGGGAGTCGTGGTCACTCGCAGACGCTTGTTCCCATGCTGGAAGGGCTGCTGAAAAAAGCCGATTTAGAGTGGCAGGATTTGAATATACTGGCTCTTGGAATAGGCCCCGGTTCATTTACGGGGCTCCGTATTGCAGCTGCTGCACTGGCTGGTATCAATGCCTCGCTTCAACTGCCTGTGCTTTCGGTTTCATCACTGGCCATCACGTCTGTTCAGGCAGATTCTGAAGAGCCGCTCTATGTGCTGGAAGATGCCAGAGCCGGAGAAGTGTTTGTAGGTCGTTATTGCGCTGGTGCCCCTGTTCAGGCTGACCACTGTATCAGTTGGGATGAATTTAGCAGTGTCGAGCCATGCAGCTATACCTCAGTCACTACACCTCCTGTTGATCTTTCCGGCTGGCAGAGGCTTGAGCCTGCCCTGCATCGGGGAGAAGCGATGGCTATGCTGGTGAGAGAAGCCATGGAACGGGAAGTAAGAGAGGGGGCGCTATCAAACCTGCCAATATATGTTCAGCCTGCTTATCTTCAGATCTCTCAGGCGGAACGCACGCTTCGTGCCAGGGAACAGAAATTTGATGGATAGTGTTCGGGTACTTTTTGTCTGCCTGGGAAATATCTGCCGCTCCCCTCTGGCAGAAGTGGTTGTCTGCGACAGGGCAGATAGACGTGGTCTGGATAATAGGTTTCATTTTGAATCTGCGGGTACGGGCAGCTGGCATATTGGTAATGGCGCGGATCACAGGTCTGCACAGACAGCCCGTGAGCATGGACTTGATCTGAGCAGGCATGCTGCTCAACAGATTACTGCCCGTAATGTTGATGGTTGGGACTGGTTTATTGCTATGGACTGGAATAATCGCTCAGACCTTCAGGCGATGGGTGTTCCGGAAGAGCGGATATTGATGATGCGCCAATTTGAGACAGCTGGTGATCTGATCCCAGATGTGCCTGATCCCTATTATGGTGGTTCGGGCGGCTTTGAAGATGCCTATCTGATGCTCTGTGAGAATGCAGACAAGCTACTGGACTATCTGCAGCAGAAGGCGCTTTAAATCCGAACTGAAAGTCCAGTTAACCTCCTGAGGTTGGTCCCACGCGAACCACGACTCTGGTAGACAGAGAGCCCTCTTCGATAGATATGGAGCATGAACGGTTCGATTTCAAAAAAGTGAGCGTATAGCGATTCCCTTCACTGAAGGCATTTACAAACTGCCACTCATATTTTGGC
>JBEQLD010000041.1:0-14401 GCA_040326115.1 Mariprofundaceae bacterium
CAATGGCTGGTGGCAGATGGGGCAAGCATCCTCGGGCAGTTCCCTGACGGTAGTGCCACAGTTCTGATTGACGTAAAACTTGCTGGGATTGGAACGGAAATATTTGAGCAGCATACTATAGAACATGCCGGTGCCACTCTGGATCTCCTTAATCAGGTCACGATGTTGTTGCTCCGCCTGCCAGGCGTAAGTGATGTATTCCAAAGCCTCATCATGCATCTCAGGTTTGATGCGCTTGATGTATCGGGGGTAATCCTTGTCGATTTCTGCAAGTTCGATCTTGGTGGCATATTTGAGGTTATTCTTCGTTGTCGAGACTTCCACTGAAGCAGGTTTAACTCCTGCTGGCTGAACCCCGAACCCCTTCAGGATTCGCCTGAAATTTCCAGCATGCACTTTTTCAGAATCGGCAATGGCTATGAACAGATGAGCGATATTGGTATGGCCCTCTTTCAGCGCCTTATCTGCAAAAGCCAGATAATGATCGCGTGCCCGGATTTCACTGACATGCAACATCTGCAGCACCGCAACTGTTTCCGGGTAAGCCTTTTTTGCCGCCTCTTCTGCCTGTACCAGCGGAATATTGCTGATCAGGGCAAACAGCGTTGCAATGAACAGCACCCACACAGTAACGTGATCTGTGACCGTGCAGTGCCGGAATCCATCGTAACTGACTCTGCTCATAACTGCTCCTGCTAACTTATCGCGCCATGCGCTGAAGATATTCGAGCAACCCCTCTCCCATGTTGGTATTAGTATAGACCATGAACCGCACATAAAAAAAAGCGCCCCTGGATTGAGTTCAGACCAGAGGCGCTTTATAAGCTCATCAAGACGATGAATTAATCACAGTCTTTTTTGCTTTTCTTTTTCTTATCGTGCTCCTATTTATCACCCTGAGTGGAACGCAGATAACTGACCAGTGCATCTATCTCATCCGCTGAGAATTTCTTCCCATAGGCCTTCATCATTCTCTTCTTACCACCATTGGTAATTACATCACGCAGCTGATCCGCATCCTGACTCATCGCTTTGATTGCCGGGCCGGACTTCTTCTTATCTACTGCATGACACATCTTACATTTCTTATTGAATAGCTTGGCTCCATCAATGGAATCAGCAGCCACGATAGGGACAGCCATGAAGCTCACAGCTGCCATGAGGATCAATGTTTTGATAGTTGTTTTCACTTAATACTCCTTTGTTAATATTTCTTTTATTATAGCGTAATAATAGAAGAGATTCTACTGGCCATCATTGGCAAAATTCATGTGGGCGTACTATTATGAAAGAGAAACAGATCATCAGCGGAGGAGCACCACCATGCCCATCAAGCCAAGTAACTATCGTGAACAGGCACTGAAGCTGTTTCCGTGGGTCTGTGGCCATTGCGGGCGTGATTTCGGTGGTAAGCAGCTCAAGGAACTGACAGTGCATCACAAGGATCACAACCACGACAACAATCCACCCGACGGCAGCAACTGGGAGCTGCTCTGCGTCTACTGCCATGATCATGAGCATTCCAAAATGGAGGATGCGAGCTGGCTATCGGGCGATAATGAGCGTGAAGAGCATCAGGGCACTTACAACGCTTTTGCCGGGCTGGAGAAACTTCTGAACGCCGACGACGACAGCAAATCCTGAAAGCATCCGGGCAGGTTCACATGTTTGGCACAGCCCATGCTAACTATCTGGTGAGTCGATCATGTTCCTGGAAGTGCATTTTTCGATTCAAGCTCGTTGCACTGGCGTTGTGGTCTGTAAGTTTGGGCCGAGACACACTGAACGGGAGCTATATTTTCCAGTTGTTGTGATTCCCTCTTTTGGGATGCCTGATACCGGAAAGCGGCGCCCACCTTAGCTTTAAGGGTTCAGAGCGTTACAGGTCATAACGCCAGT
This sequence comes from Mariprofundaceae bacterium, assembly GCA_040326115.1. Lineage (GTDB taxonomy): Bacteria > Pseudomonadota > Zetaproteobacteria > Mariprofundales > Mariprofundaceae > WSZY01. The sequence goes on from JBEQLD010000041.1 coordinate 1,900, forward strand.
GCAACGGTCAAATTATTCAGCAGAAAGAATGTAAACAGGCCTGCCACTCTTATCCTCTTAGATGGCAGGCCTTTTCTTTTTGACCATCAGGCATAAATGACAGCCCATCGCAGACTAAAAATCCGATAAAATATTTTTTTAGAATTTAACGTTTTAGATATTTTCCTGCTACGGGGCGAGGCAGACTTTGTTCTTGCCCGAGTTTTTCGCCTCATACATCGCCTCATCGGCACGAGTCACAAACTTATCCACATCGGCATCACCCTTGTGATAAGCGGCCAGGCCGATACTGGCGGTCACCACACGATCCTTAAGCTCGGGAATGTTGTGGTGAACACCGCGAATATCTTCCAGCAACCGGTTACACAACTCCAGTGCGCCCTCGGTCTTGGTCTCGGGAATCAGCAGACAGAACTCCTCTCCACCCCACCTCGCCGGAACATCCAGCTTCCTGGAGTGCTTCTTCAGAACAGCTCCGAGCTCCCTGAGCACCGAATCGCCAACTGAATGACCATAGGTATCGTTAACCGATTTGAAATCATCAATATCCAACAGCAGCAGCGACAGTGGATGCTCGTATCGCTCGCATCGTTCAATCTCCATCTCGGCCACTTCAACCAGATGCCTGCGATTTGAAATCCCTGTCAGCGGATCGGTGGTTGCACGCTGTTTAAGCTCCTCGAGAAGACGCACCTGAACCGAGATGTCGCGTACAACGGCTGTAAACTCCATCTCGCCATGCACACTGATTTTCGCAATCGCCACCTCGGCGGGAAATGAGGTTCCATCGCTGCGCAGGCCGGTCACCTCCACCCGTGTCTCCATGGGACGTGCATTTACCGGCGATTTCCTGAAGCTATCGATATGTCCGGCATGCGGGGCACGCGAACCCTGCGGCAGAAGCATCTCCATGTTTTTGCCCACCACCTCTTCGCGGTCAAAACCAAACAGCTCCTCAGCCGCCTGATTGAAGGTCTTGATATCGTGTTTATCATCAATAGAGACAATGGCATCATAGGTTGAATCGACAATCGCCTCCAATCGGGTACTTAAGATAGCCAGCTCCTCTTCAAGCACTTTCTGCTGGGTGATATCCACGTTGGTGGCAAAAATACGGGTAATGACATCCGAATCATCTGCAAACACAGGCACCATACGTACCCGGAACCAGTAACTCTTGCCGGAAAACTCAAGCGGTAACTCATAATCGACGGTCTCTTTAAGTTCACTGCAATCCTGAAACTGCTGGCGATAATGTTTCTGGATATAACGGGGAAGAAAATCATGGATCGAGCAACCCGCATCGGGCTCGCGCTCAATGCCGTACATGGAACGATAAATTCTATTGGTGCAAACAAGCCGCAGCGCATTGGTCTCATTAACATCAAAAACAACAATTCCGGCCCCGACTGCCTCAAAGAAATGGGCAATATCTGTCGGTTCGGCTGTAGAAAGGTTAGTCATAAGCAGCTCCTAAAAGTCCATCCTGAGGTTGGCAGCATAAAAAGTGCCAAACTGCTCTGCTGACAGGCAACTACCGTGACCAGCCATTGAAACGGGTTTTGTGACCGAAAACACAGACTTTGGCACGGGGTATGCTTATTGTTAATTACAGTTGAAATAGTTTTTTAAAAGGATTATTCTACTGTTACTCGTTGCACTGGCGTTGTGGTTTATAAGTCTGGGCCGATACGCACTGAATGGGAGCTTTATGTCCAGTTGTTGTGAATCCCTCTTTTGGGATACCTGATACCGGAACGCGGCGCCCACCTTAGCATTAAGGGTTCAGTTGATTATAGATCACAACGCCAGTGCAGAGAGAACATACGAACGAAGGCCTGCCAACTCCCCCTCCCCTCCCCGTTGGCAGGCCTTTTACGTTTACTCCGGGGAAGATGAATTTCTCACAACCGCTCACTCACCATCGTTGAACAACCGGCAATTGTTTCCATTTTGAATATATAGTTTTGACACTTTTTTCCCTTCCGGGATCAAAATGATGACAGCCACTTATTGAATATGATTTTTGATTTACCAGATTTTGGGAATCAGACGATAGTGAACCCGTCCGGTATATTCCGTGTAACCCTCAAGCTCGGCACAGAGCACCTCCTCCTCGGAAAAGATTCGCACCACAAGCACCGCGGACATCATCGCTGCCAACAACAATGCACAGATCGAACCCAGCCAGACGGGTAGCGCAAAGAGCATCACAATAGTGCTCAGGTACATGGGATGACGCACATAGGCATAGGGACCGGTCTGTACCACCCTGTGACCGCGATCCTCCTGCACCTCAACGAAGGGTGAAGCAAAGCTGTTTACCTTCATCACGCGGTAGATCATCCAGAGGCCCCAGACCAACACGGGAACTGCAGCAATTTTGAAAGGCATCCAAACCGAGGTCCAACCAAAGCGGATGGCATCAAGGCCGATAACCACAAGAAACGGGATGAAGAGAAGGAAAAATATCCATAAAAAACGTTTGTCCCAATCTCTGGCTGAGGGATTGATAAACTGCATCCGACTCTTCAACAGATCGGGATCATGGGTTTTCAACCAGGAAGTCATGAAAAAGGAGAAGCCGAGATGCACAACAATATAGAGCCAGGCCTCAGGCCAGAGCACGGTGCCTGCCGAACCGAACAGTGCAGCAGACATTAAGATAAATGAAAGAATGAACCTTTGAGCAATCCGGGCGTTAGTAACTTCCTTACCCATATAATCAGTATAGCCTACTTTTTCACTCTGGCATTATCTCTTCTTCATTCTCACTCTTTTCATGAATGATCAGATGACGAAGGCTCTCACATGCATCAATGGTCTTCTCGCGAAACACGCTCCTGACAATGATATAGACAAAGATACCAGCCACTGCTGAAACAAATATCTGAGGATTTTGCACTACGGCCAGCTCAATCAGACCGGCAAAGAAATCGGGCAGGATATAATCAAGAATATCTGCCAGATCACCCCAGAAGCCTTCCCGAATGACAGGCTGAGGCGGGCACACCCAAAATCTGTAAGCGATACCAACCACGGCCAGTGAAAAGGTGAGCAGCACGCCATAGAGCCGTTTACGCCATAGTACCAGCCGATCAATTCGGGCTCGAATCTTCGCCCACTTCGGATCACGCTCCGGATTCCTGGGTACGGGTGCAGCTTCTGTATCACTCTCGACCACATCAAACTTTCCTGGAATCTGCCCCGGTGCATAGTTATCCGTGCGATGATTCATCCGCTCAATCACGCTTCGATGGAGCTTGATCTTCCCTTCCACCTTGTCTTTACAAAGCGCCTCTATCTCTCTGGGGTGATATCTGTAGAGAGCCCCAAAACCGGATCTTGAGTCATACATACGGCCATGAGCATTGCTATCATCAAAGGCTCTCTGAACGACATCATTCTCAAATTTCAATCCATCTCTCTCTGCCCGCAACATCATCCAGTAGAGCGGCACACTGGCCATACCGGAACGTGGATAACCGCCGCCGACATTGGAATGCATGCCGGAAAACCAGACCTGCTCAACCGAATCACTCTTTCGCCCCTGCTCACGCCATACATAAGGCCAGAAGGCAGTCCGCTCATCATCAATAGCCAGCGCCTGACAGGCACGATTCACATTCTCAGTCAGCCGATAGTAGTAGAAATTATGTGGCCAGAGGAGATCAAGTAGCTTCTCAGCTACGCTGGAAACCGCATTAAGAATTGCAGTCACAGGGCCAGTGATATCCGTTCTTTTTGGGAAACCCAGTGCAACCACTGTATCCCAGATGCCAATGAAATGGATCGGAATCACGCCGTGCGATTTTGCCGAATCTCTCTTTAGATCATCAGCTGGTTCGGGATTCTTTTCATACACTTTATAAGCATCAAAGGCCTCATCCACCAGCTCATCAAGTTCACGGTGGCGAAGGCCAGCACCCTTAGCCAAACCACACCGGTAGATAAATCCATTACAGGCTCTTACCGTCGATGCGCCCCGGCTGAATCCAAAGAAGTAGACCCGATCATCGGGCTCATAATTTCGTGCCAGAAATTTATATAGATCACAGACATTATCTTCAAAACCAAAGCCAAGCCCTCCGCCCAGCGCCTTGAGATATTTGTTTTTCTCCGTGCCTACGCCATTGTCGTAAAAAACAAGCTGCTCTTCGACTTTAAAACCATCCTGAGTTTCACCTTCAAAATGTTTGTTTACCGACTTATAAATTTTATAAACATTACTGTCCGGCGTGGAGCCGCCTTTATTGCCTGTGCCATCAGCACAGATGATTATATTTTTTGCCATGATGTCCCTTCCGTTTTACTTTCCCTTTATCCATTGAGTGTAGACCAAAGAAAAGTGTGTAGGAAACCGGCTCAGGATTCAGATCGTTCCCTGCTTCGTTTAAACACCTGTTCACATTGCCAGGAATCGATCTTTTTTATCATTTTTTATCGGGTTGAGTAATGGGCAGGTAGATATCAAATCGTGCGCCCTCTCCCGCCTTGCTTGTCACCTTGATATCACCATGATGAATTTTCACTGCTCCATAGACCGATGAGAGGCCCAAGCCGACTCCTTCACCAATGGGTTTATTGGTATAAAAAGGATCATAAATATATGGCAATACATCGGCAGCAATTCCACAGCCGCTGTCGCTAACGCTCAAGCATACAAACGGGCCCTGACAAACTTCACCACTTTCATTGCTGAACTCATAATCTGCCGGCTTCAAAGCAACAAATATTTTACTGCTTACACCATCCACCATCGCCTCAGCACTATTGGCTAGCAGCTCCCAGACAATAGAGTTTATCTTCTCTTTATCCGCTTCAATCCGGACTCCGGATTCACAATCAACAGTCAGCTCTATGTTGTTTGAAAGCTGAGCCAGAAAATCTTCACACTGTTGTCTGACCAGCTTTGAAATATCAAGCTGTTTCATCCTGACAAATCCCTGACGCGAAAAGGTGAGAAGATAACGTATTAACTTGGCTGCCCGCTTAATCTGATGATTCATAGAGCTCAGATATTGGTTATCACCAGCTTGTATCAAATCCCTTTTCAACAGGAAGATGTTCCCTGTCATGCCTGACAGAATGTTATTGAACTCATGCGCGATTCCACCGGCAATAATACCTGTCGATTTCATGCGTTCATGCTCCCGGGTCATTTCAACTTCCCGCTGTCTGTATTGTTGTTTCATTATTCGCTGGTTATGATAAATAATCACAATCCAGAACAGCGCCAGCAGACTGATCCCCAAAAGCACCAGAATGGTAATCTGGTTGTTATGCTTTTCGGCAAAATAGGTTTGAAACTCGTCATCGGTATAGAAGGCGACAATTTTCCATTGTGAGGTATCTTCGATTGAGAGGATCGTGTTTACCCCGGCAGCCGCCTGTTGCGGGATAATCGTTGAAAAGACGTAGACACCATCCGCTCCGGTCACACTACCACGCTTCTCTGCTGCAATCGTTTTCCACGCCTGAGGATCTCGAACGGCAAGAGTCTGATCCTGTCTGTCCGGATACATAAACCCCCAAAGCTTCTCCGGCTCCTCTCCGGCCAGCCAGTAGCCATTTTCGTTGAGCCAATAGACTCTGGGGACAGGAACTTCACTCACACGCTGGGAGAAGTGATCGAGAATGGGCTGACCAAGCGCATTGATAACCGCAACACCGCTCTTACGCTCCGGCGTGTCAAATGATGGCATCGCAAGACGCAGGGTCGGTTTGATTGGTATATCGATCTCTCCGTGCTCCACATTCAAATCCAGCGGTGAGAGATAAACCTGCCGCTTACCCAGTTTCATGGCTTCCTGAAAATAGTAGCGACTGCCCTTGTTCTGCAGTCCACCGGGATCGGCCAGAGAGGGAGAGCCATCGCCATACTCGGCTCGTGTGATCTCAAGGCCATCCGGGTCTAGCAGTCGAATCTGGTCAAAATATGCTGAGGTGTTCAGAAAGGAGAGAAAATCCTCGGAGAGAACATCTCTGCTCTCTTCATTGGAAAAAGGATCATGGCCGTAGACCTGATCGACAATAAACAGCATGGAGTAGACCAGATGTTTGAGATCAACTTCGATGTCCAGAGCGATCGCATGGATGGAGAGGGATACTTCCTGATTAAGTTGAGCACGACTCTCAGAAGCTGCTGTGTTTAATCTGACATACCCATAAAACGTAAGGATAGAGATCAACAAAAGTACGAGGATGATATGTATGCGGTTTTTCATTCCTGAACCTCCGGATAACATCCACAACTATCGTCCTTGATTCACCCCTTTTTACTCTTAATCATCCCTATCAATCAACACGACAATCGTGCTCAAAAAAGAAGTTCCGCGAATATTAACCATTTAAAGTTTGTGGACTATATTCAATTAACCATGAAAGTACAGCTGTTCGCTATATATCAGATCAGAGAGAGGGTCAGTTTTTCCCGGTTTTCTCTTTAGACCTTAAGCTTGTTTTAAGGAGGGCCTGCTCACGCCGCCAGGATTCAATCTTCTTATGATTTCCCGAAAGAAGAACATCCGGCACCCGTTTACCTTCAAACTCTTCGGGGCGGGTGTAGTGCGGCCAATCGAGAATGCCCGCTTCGGTAAAAGAGTCGAGCAGAGCCGATTCGGGTGAGCCAAGCACACCGGGCAGCAGCCGGATTACGGCATCAAGAACAGAGAGTGCCGCAGGCTCGCCGCCTGAGAGCACGTAATCACCCAGAGAGAGCTCTTCATCGACATAGTCGCAAATTCGCTCGTCAAAGCCCTCATAGCGACCACAGAGCAGGGTAATACCCGGCCTATTGGTGTACTCGAGTGCTTTCTCCTGCGTGAACGGTCTGCCGGACGGGGTCAACATCACCACATGGGTATCAGGATCGCGCTTGCGAGCCTCACGGATCGCAGCCACCACAGGTTCGGGCTTCATCAGCATGCCCGGACCTCCGCCATACGGAGAATCATCAACCGTGCGGTGTTTATCCGTAGAGAAATCACGAATCTGGATGGCATCAACTTTGGCAATACCGGCCTCAATCGCTCTTTTCGGAATGGAGCAGGTCAGTGGAGAATCAAAGAACTCCGGAAACAGGGTCAGGATCTGGGCGTAAAACATGCATCCATTCCTTCTAACAGGTTCACTTCAATGGTTTGAGCCTCTTCATCAACAGAGACCACAACATCATCAATAAATGGCAATAGCCATTCACCGGGTTGCCCGGCATCGGCCGACGTGACAACAGAGAGGTTATCCTGCGCACCAAACTCAAGCAGGCCTGCCACCGTACCAAGAAGCACACCAGCTGTGGTGAACACCTTGAATCCGGTCAGCTCTTCCCAGAGATACTCACCCTCATCAACATCCACTTCCGATGCATCAACCCAGATAGTGGATTTCTTCAGGGCATCAGCAGCGTTACAGTCGATCACACCTTCAAGCTCGGCAAGTAGCTTTTTGCCACCGCCATGAGCCCAACATCGATTTACTTTATAGGAGACGGCAGTTTCGGGAGAATCCCCAACCCACCAAAAAGAATACCCGGCGATACCAATGGTAGGCCGGGTATACGAAAACACAGTTAGTGCACCTTTCAGGGCATGAGACCCTGTGATGACACCAACTTCGAGAAAGTGATCAGCTGTCAGCTTTCTCCTCATCTTTTTTAGCAGCAGCTTTCTTAGCTGGCGCTTTTTTTGCAGGAGCTTCTTCAGCAGCAGCCTCTACAGGGGCTTCTTCAGCAGCAGCCTCTACAGGAGCTTCTTCAGCAGCAGCCTCTGCAGGAGCTTCTTCAGCAGCAACCTCTACAGGAGCTTCTTCAGCAGCAGCCTCTACAGGAGCTTCCTCAGCGGGAGCCTCTTCAGCAGCAGCGGCTTCTTCAGCGGCCTTGGCTTCAGCAGCAGCGGCATCTTCAGCAGCTTTGGCTTCAGCAGCAGCGGCATCTTCAGCAGCTTTGGCTTCTGCTTCTTCAGCAGCCTTGGCATCAGCAGCGGCTTTCTTCTCAGCAGCAACCTTGGCAGCGGCAGCCTTATCAGCAGCGGCTTTCTTATCTGCAGCAGCTTTAGCGCGAACTTCAGGATCAATCTGTGCCAGTTTAACGATACTTGCTACACGAGGGGATACCTGTGCGCCCAGATCTGTCCATGCTTTCACACGATCAAGGTCCAGTTCAACCACTTCAGGTTCTGTGCAAGGATCATAAAAACCAAGCTTTTCGATGAAAGCACCATCACGACGTTTACGAGAATCCAGTACAACTACTGAATAGAAAGGGCGTTTCTTACGTCCGCCACGCTGCAACCGAATCACTGTCGCCATAATTACAATACCTCCGAAAATCAGGCGGCGGACTATAACGCCCGCCAATAAAAAGTCATCTGTTTATTTGCGTTTAATTATATCAACGCATCAACCCAGGGACGGGTTGCAAAATCAGGCTATATTAATAGCTGATTTTGTGAGCTGAGGAAAAATCACATTTTTGCCTCAGCATTAGCTGAAAAACAGATGTACCTGTTTATTCAGCATCCCTCAATTCACATCTTCGGCATGCCCGGCGGCATTCCACCACCGGGGCCGCCAAGCTTACCCATCATCTGAGCCATCATCCGCTTGCCTTTACCACCCTTCATCTTCTTCATCATCTTCTGCATCTGGGTGAATTGTTTGAGCATTTTGTTCAATTCAGGAACCGATGTTCCGGATCCGGTAGCAATACGCCTTTTACGGCTGCCATTAATCAATTTGGGATACTGGCGCTCTTTGCCTGTCATCGAGTAGACCATCGCCTGCATCCGCTTCATCGGCTTGTCATCCATTTGAGAAAGCGCCTCCGATGGCAGCTTCACACCCGGCAGCATCTTCAACATCGAGCTCATACCGCCCATGTTCTGCATCTGCTCCAGTTGCTCGGCAAAATCCATCAGATCAAACTTGCCCTTCCTGAGCTTGCTGGCGACCTTTTCGGCCTTCTCATGGTCAACCGAGGCCTGAACCTTCTCAACCAGACCGACAATGTCGCCCTGCCCGAGAATGCGCCCTGCCATACGGACAGGATCAAAGAATTCAAATGCATCAATCTTCTCACCTGTACCGACATAACGAATCGGAACACCGGTACTGTGAGCTACTGATAGGGCAGCACCACCACGCACATCCGCATCGGTCTTGGTCAAAACACAGCCGGAAAGGTCGAGGCTGGCATGGAACTGCTCGGCAATGGTCAGTGCTGTCTGACCTGTCATCGAATCAAGCACCAGCAAGCGTTCGGTGGCTTCGGCAACTTCGCCGACTTCACGAATCTCCGCCATCAGATCATCATCAACCACCTGACGACCTGCCGTATCAAGAATCAGTACATGATGACCACCGGTTCTCGCCTGCTTCAATGCAGATTTTGCCATCTTCGCAGCAGAGCTGCCCTCTCCAATCAGATAGGGAACATCCACCTGCCCGGCCAGAACCTGCAACTGTTCACGAGCTGCAGGACGGGTTGAATCCACACTGGTCAGTGCAACTTTTTTACCCTGTGAGACCAGCAATCGTGCCAGTTTACCCGCAGTGGTGGTTTTACCCGCACCCTGCAGACCACAAAGCAGAATCACCGATGGGATTTTCGAGGTATCAAGATCACGTCGCTGACCACCGAGAATATCTGCAAGCACATCGTGCAGAATCTTCACAATCACCTGGCCCGGATTCAGGCTCTTGGCCACATCCGCACCGAGCGCCTGTTCACGCACCTCTTCCATCAGATGACGGGCTACCGGCAGCGCAACATCCGCCTCCAGCATGGCCATACGCATTTCACGTAGCGTTGCATCAAGATCCGCTTCGGAAACACGGGCGGAGCCACGCAGTTTGTTGGCTATGCCCCCGAGTTTTTCAGATAGACGATCAAACATTCTCTATATCCTCAAAATTTTAACCTGAAATCCTGCATCCTGCAGGTTTCGGTTACGCAAATTAAAATTGCGATTTTTATTTGCTCACAAAATCAGAAATTTCTGATTTTGGCAGCCCTTCCATGGGCTGCACACATTTATCTTCCTACTTCTTAACGATCTCAAGAAGTTCAACTTCGAAAATCAACGTGGCATTCGGGCCAATATCGGCTCCTGCACCACGTTCGCCATAACCCAGTTCAGATGGCACGTAAAAACGATATTTACTACCCGCGCTCATCAGCTGCACACCCTCGGTCCAGCCACGAATGACACGATTCAACGGAAATGTAGCCGGCTCGTTACGCTTGTAGGATGAGTCAAATTCAGTGCCGTCAATCAATGTACCTCTATAGTGCACCTTCACTGTCTGGGTTGCGGTTGGCTTATCGCCTTCAGCAGGAGTCAGTACTTCATACTGCAATCCACTTGCCGTGGTGGTGATACCATCTTTCTGCTTGTTGGCAGCCAGAAAAGCTTCGCCTGTTGTTTTGTTTGCAGTCCCGGATGCCTGCATCTTCTCATGCTGCTCCTTCTGCTTCTTCATAAAGAATGCCTGCTGTATCTTTTTTGCCTCTTCAGCGTCCAGTCGTGTTTCACCTTTCGCGATACTGGTGCGGAACGCCTCAACAAACACATCTGTATCGATGTCAGCACCCACCTGACCCAGTGATGATCCCACATCCATGCCCATGGCATAGCTGAACTTCGCCTTATCAGACTCAAGTGCAACAGGCTTATCCGCCTTCTCCTGCGTACATGCCGCAAGGCCCAACACCATCACAGCTAAAACAACCAACTTTTTCATATTCCTTCTCCTCAATAATTAAAATTCAATAAAACTTAAACCCAGAATCTATGTCCAGTTACTTAAAAAAGGATGAAGGACATCCCGACAGATGCGTGTATCGGATGTGAATTATTCCCACTCGATGGTTGCCGGCGGCTTGCCGGACACATCGTAGACCACCCGGTTAATACCGCGCACCTCATTAATAATACGGTTGGAAACCTTGCCCAGCAGAGCATGTGGCAACTCTGCCCAGTGTGCAGTCATGAAGTCCTCTGTCACCACAGCACGCAGTGCCACAACCCATTCATAGGTTCTGCCATCACCCATCACACCGACTGACTTTACAGGCAGGAACACAACAAAAGCCTGCGATGTCTTTTCATACCAGCCCGAAGCACGTAGCTCTTCAATAAATATCGCATCGGCACGGCGTAGCAGATCTGCATACTCTTGTTTCACTTCTCCGAGAATACGCACGCCCAGACCCGGACCGGGGAACGGGTGGCGATAGACCATCTCACGCGGCAAGCCGAGTGCCACACCCAGCTCACGTACTTCATCCTTGAACAGTTCGCGCAGCGGTTCCAACAACTTCAGATGCAGTGTGTCAGGCAGACCACCTACATTGTGATGACTCTTGATGGTATGCGCTTTTTTCGTTTTGGAACCGGCAGACTCAATCACATCCGGGTAGATGGTTCCCTGTGCCAGCCACTTGGCATTGGGCATCTTCTCAGCTTCATCCTGAAAAATATGCACAAACTCACGACCGATGATCTTGCGCTTGGCTTCCGGCTCATCAACACCTTTCAGCTCACCCAAAAACTGGTCAGCCGCATCTACACGATCCACTTTGACGCCAAGGTTTCCGGCAAACATCTCCATCACCTGATCGCCTTCATTCAGACGAAGCAGCCCGTTATCCACAAAGATACAGGTGAGCTGATCACCAATGGCACGCTGAAGCAGAGCGGCAGCTACAGATGAATCCACACCTCCGGAGAGGCCGAGGATCACATCTTCATCACCAACCTGTTCACGAATATGTGCCACCGCCTCATCGATATAGTGCGGCATCGTCCAGTCACGGCCACAACCACATATTTCATGTACGAATCGGCTCAAAATCTCTTTACCCTGAGGGGTATGGGTCACTTCAGGGTGAAACTGTACCGCATAGAAATGACGTGTTTCATCAGCCATCGCGGCAATCGGTGTGGAATCATTACTGCAGGTGACATGAAAACCATCCGGCAGGCCTGTCACTTTATCGCCGTGGCTCATCCAGACATCAAGCGCACCATTCTCACGATCCTGAACATCTCTGAAAAGCAGTGAATTTGCGCTGGTGAAAATTTCAGCATACCCGAACTCAGCCACGTGACCCGTCTCTACCCTGCCACCGAGCTGGGAAGCCATTGTCTGCATGCCGTAGCAGATACCGAGAACAGGAACGCCCAGCTCGAACACCACCTGCGGTGCCTTGGGTGTCTCATCTTCAAATACGGAATTCGGACCACCGGAAAGAATAATGCCGGATGGAGCAAACTCACGAATCTCCGCCTCCGTCATATCCCACGGATGCAACTCACTGAAAACCTCGGCCTCACGCACCCGGCGTGCAATGAGCTGAGTATACTGTGAACCAAAATCGAGAATTAGAATCTTATCCATATAGTCCTTATACCCGCAAAATATGTCCTATATTTTGCTTAAATCGTTACGCAAAAACGTCGTTTTGCTCCACTTACGGCTCACGATGTTTGCCGCCACCCAT
>JBEQLD010000042.1:0-14214 GCA_040326115.1 Mariprofundaceae bacterium
CCCAGTGTCACCATCCAGTTACAAAGAATCGCACTGGTAAATGCGGAGATCGTGCCATCAAATCCAAGCTTGGCGTAATCGAGGACTTTGTGTTCCGTAATGGCAATAATCTTTTTTGCGACTGCGATGGTTGCGGGATCGATATGACCCATCTTGGTAATCACAACGTAATAGAGAAAGGCGTAGAACACACCACCGATCAGGTTACCAATGAGTACCCACGTCCAGTTGTATGCCAACTGGCCCAGCGAGGCTCTTCCATCTTTCACGGCAATCGGGATCAGGGCGAAATTTCCTGTCGCCAGCTCAAGCCCCAAAAGAATAATCATCACAAAGCCAACCGGGAAAATAATTGCTCCGACAATGCCAAACCCCGTCTGTGTGGTTGCTGTAACCGCCAGCGTTGTGGCATAGCCCAGAAACACGCCGGAGAGCCCGCCACGAATCAGCATATCCTTAATCGTCAGGCCGGCTTTCTTTGCCCCTGCCTGCAACATATTCTCAACTACATCTTCAGGTTTAACGTATGACATCTGATGACTCCGGTTTGTCCCACTTTCCGAAAAAGGCAATACCAACCCAATAGGCGGCAATGACCACGGCTAAAGCCATCGCCATATATCCAAAATCTTCCTGCTGATTCACCAGATAATTATTACAGACTCGCAGCGGTGCCGCCACATAAAGCCAACCAAGAATCACCAGCATCGATATGGAATTGGTCCAGACAACCGCCCTTGAAAAGGATGACATGCGTGGCCAGCTGATGCCAAGTGGCAATCCAATCAATAGCGGGATAGTAATAAATTTAATGGCTTCCCACAGTGGCTCACTCAGCGCTGCATCAAGCCAGCGTGGAAGCATCCAGAAGAGCATGACAAAAAGAGCAATCAGCAATCCTGGAATGCCATTCCTGTTCGACTCCAGAAACAGGGAGGCAAACATACTCTTGCCAATCATCCAGCCTGCCAGAGCCAGTAGTGGGATCTGCACCAGCATATGGTTAATCAGACTCGATTCGAGCAGCGCCCTTCCCACAGGCAGAGATAGAACTATGATAAGGCCAATGCCGAGCCCAGCCTGAAAACAGGCATGTTCACATGTGAGGCTCATTCTGCGGATGAGCGTCATAGTCGCTTCCATAGAACCTCCAATGTTGTGCTAGCTGGATCATGATCGACGATTCTATCCAGATAACCCTGCCGATTTACAAAATGGACGGCCGCATTATGTTCGAAATTTCCCCACTGGTCAGGAATGACAGTGATACCAAAAACATCAAGAAGTTGTCTGAGCTCCTCAGGGTTTTCGACACGGGCAATGCGCCAGTGATCGGGCCTGGCATCGTAACGTTCGCCATACTCTTTTAGATCGGCTCGATTATCGCGGGGATCAAAACTGATACTGATCATGTTGACGTCACGGCCAAGCGTTCCATCCGGAAGTTTTCCGGCAACCTGTTCAAAGGTTTCACCGAGTGAAGTACAGAGGGTTGCGCAGCGTGTGTAGATAAACTCGACCAGGAGGTTTCTACCCTCATAATCCTGTAAGCGAAAAACCTCTCCCCGCTGATCCCGTAAGAGAACAGCAGGAAGAGGTTTTGGCTTCTCTTCAGTGGCAAGGCGACGGGCGCCTTCTGCAGTTAGAACCTGCAGTCCATCAGTTCCTGCCCATAAAACTCCAATTCCAGCGAGCAACAGGGCAATAATCGTGATGGCACCACGCATATTTTAGTCCGAATGCTTCATGGGATTGCGGATATATAGCGCAGAGCAGATGTGCCAGGCGGAGATTTCAGCCGATAAAGCATAGCCATAGCTATGGTTTGAGGCTGAAACCTCCGAACTGGTGCAGTTGAACAAGCTATATACCGCAAATGACATACTGTCAGTTCTCATGAGGTATTCGGATTAACCCTTAGCTGTCTGTCCCAAACGGGTCAGGAAGCGAATTGCGAAAATCGCTACACCAAGAATTGTCAGCGCAGCAAACACTGCACCCAGCGCATCAACACCCATCCATTCAGACTGATGTTCTGCGAAACGACGCGGTACACTCTCTTTACCTGCCCAGAGGAAGGTGAAGATGAAACCGAAGCCGCCGACAACAAATGCCCAGAACGCAGCGCGATCAAGACCGTTACCATCATTATCAGTGATGTGATACATAAAGCCCAATGCCATTGGGATCACACCCAGAAGCAGATAGGTGTGGAAATGTCCGGGCACCCACTGAGTATTATGTAGTACAAGGTTCACAACGATGGTTCCATCAACAATCGCAGGAATCACGCCTGCAGCCCAACCGAACACAGCAAGGAATAGCAGGCTAGCCGGCATACCCCATGTCATACCTGAACGGTGAACATAAGCCAGTGCACCAAACGCTGTAACAACCAGAATAGGAAGACCACTCAAGTAAGAGATAATCTGACCCATCACAGCCATCCATGTTGGCATGTTGATATCCATCAACAGGTGATGTGGATATACGATCACAACAAACACAGTTGAACAGGTCCAGGCAAGCAGGAACGGTTTAGTCGATTTCCAGGGACGACCTGTATAACGAGGCAGAATTTCATATACCGCAATCACACTCATGTAGAGCGTAGCGTTAATGAATACATGGCCAAAGAAGAAGATCATGTTTTTGCCTAGCAGCGGATCGATGCTGAACTCCGGAACCAGAATGTTCACGATACTAATCACCAGAATAGATGCGCCTGAAACCAGACCCAACACATTCACGATCAATACCATGGTTGATGCCACTACTGTTGGCGGTGGTGCATCAGCAGTACTGTTGCCAAAGAGTTGAGGCCAACCCAGTGCTTTACCAAGGCTGCCGTATTTCTTCAGAATCGCCCAACCTGTATCCAGATGGAAAAGCAGGAAGCCGACACCGATGATTAACACACCACTTAGATGTATTACTGCAGCCATATCTTCCCATGCACCGGCTGAGTTAGCAGGAAGCGGGTAGAGGAATGTCCATGCACCGGCAAATCCACCGATGAAGACCGCGCCGAGAATCATCACAACGCCAATCAGGAACAACACCATATTCAGTAGAAAAACAGGTGTACTGAGTTTCACATATTGACCCAGGAAGTACCACATGATCGCAGCGCCACACATGCCGGCAATACCGACCATGCCAATACCATGAGCTGTCATTAGCTGATAAAAGATCTCAGCAGGGATATCCAATCCGCCAGCCTGAGCTGCACGCATAACAAATCCGAAGACCATTAAAAGAAGTAGAACGACGCCAGCTGTTGCCAGATAACCCAGAACAGACTGCTTGGCTCCTTTGGAGATTACGTTTTCCATTTTAGTTACCTCCCGCAACTACAGTGATCTCTTCAGACATCACATGATGACCTGATCCACAATATTCAAGACAGAGAACTTTGTAAGTTCCGGCCTTGGCAAAAGTGTATTTCAATATATTGGTATACTCCGGCATAGCCTGAGTCTGGGTTAGTAGTGTCATTGTGTCGTCATAGACAGCAAAACCATGTGTAGCATCAATAGCTGTCACATGAAATTCTACCGGCTGTCCGGCAACGATGGTTGTAGGACTGATATCCCAGTTAAACTGAGAACCTTCTGCCTTAACAATCTGTGCGGACGCATCAGACTGTGCTGCATATGGCAGATCAGTCAGGGTCACCATGGCGATCGGCACACCTGCAACAAGAAGAATCCAAAAAAGAGCTGACCTTATTTTTCCAGCACTGTTTTGAACCTCTGCCGCTTCGGCCTTTTCACCCGATTTCATAACGACATAAATAAAAGCTGCAGCTAGCACAAGCATAAGCCACAACGAAATATTCCACGCGATTTCTTGCATACTCTCCTCCTCTAGTAAGATGTAAAAGAAATGCATCTTATAAAGAGCGTGAAACATGTCAACAAAATATATCTTTTAATATATTACTGACTGCTTATGGTTAGGCCATGCAACTCACCTCCTATACCGACTACTCGCTTCGGGCGCTGCTCTATCTTGGCACCCACCGGGATAGGCTTGTGACGATTTCAGAGATCAGTGAATATCATGGGATTTCACGGAATCATATGGTGAAGGTGGTTCATAACCTGGGCAAAAACAGATTCATTCAAACTGTTCGCGGAAAGTCAGGCGGCGTTCGCCTGGCAAAAGATCCCGAAGAAATTATCCTGGCAGATGTTGTCAGGCTCACAGAACCACATATGAATATTCAGGAGTGCTTCTCCAAAGAGACCAACACATGCCCCCTGATGGGCAACTGCAAATTAACCGGTGTTCTCTATAAGGCCCGCAAGGGTTTTATGCAGGTTCTGGAAGACAATACGCTTGCCGACATGTTGTAAGTGATCAGGGCTCATTGCCCTTAAGCAGGAACGTTAACGTTTCAACCGGTAATACTGCGCCTTCTGGGCTTTCCAGAATTCACGATACTCCTCTTCTGTCACCTCATCATCCAGATTGGCATCCATGCTTTCAAAACGATCCATCGCCCGCTGCTGAACCATGGTAAAGTACTCTTCAAAATCAACGCCTGCAGACTCTTCCGGATTAATGTTCAACTCCAAAAAACGATCAACAATTCTATCCGTAGCTGTGGCAGGGCCTTCCCGCTCAGGCCTCTCATACTTGAACAGCAGAGGCTCACTGGTCTGTTCAGCCTCTACCTCCGCAGTCGCTTCAATTGCAGGCTGGACAGGCTCTTCCGCCATGACCGGCATGGAAATCAGCGCGGACAAAACAACTATAATCAGCTTGAAGATATGCATGGAACCCTCCAATGGCTTTTAATCGCCTTCAACAGACGGCAGCATAACCGACCGACTTTGCAGTGGCGAGGGGTGTTTAATGCGCACGTATCTGAATTTAATGCAACATGTACTTGATAACGGTACCCAAAAAGGTGACCGAACCGGAACCGGAACTCAATCGGTTTTCGGATACCAGATGCGTTTTGATCTATCCAAAGGCTTTCCATTGGCAACAACAAAAAAAGTCCATCTGAAATCCATCATCCATGAGCTTCTATGGTTTCTCAATGGTGATACCAAAACCGAATACCTGACCGAGAATGGTGTCTCGATCTGGAATGAGTGGGCTACGGAAGATGGAGATCTTGGCCCTGTCTACGGCTATCAATGGCGCAACTGGCCAACGCCGGACGGCAGACATGTAGATCAGATTTCCGAGCTGGTTGAACAGATCAAGTCCAAGCCCAACTCCCGCCGTTTGATTGTATCGGCATGGAATGTTTCCGACCTTCCTGATGAGTCGATCTCACCACAGGCCAATGTGGAAAATGGTAAAATGGCACTGGCACCATGCCATGCATTTTTTCAGTTTTACGTGGCAGATGGCAAACTCTCCTGCCAGCTCTATCAACGAAGTGCGGATATTTTTCTGGGCGTGCCATTCAACATCGCATCCTATGCGCTGCTGACCATGATGATGGCTCAGGTCTGTGATCTTGAGCCCGGCGATTTTGTGCACACTTTTGGGGATGCACACCTCTACTCCAACCATATGGAACAGGTTCAGACCCAGCTTGAGCGTGAACCTTTTGCCCTTCCCTCCATGAAGATCAATCCTGATATCAAAAACATTTTCGATTTCACATTTGATGATTTTGAACTCATCGATTATGAATGCCATCCCGGCATCCGGGCCCCCATTGCCATTTAAATGATATGGCAACCCACTTGGCATAAGCCGTCATAATGGTCTATAAACATAGTTATAGAACAGTTGCGGACTATCCTAAAACGGGATAACCACGAGTTCGCGTTAACGTCCACACTATGGGTAGGTATAAATGGAGCGGACCAGAAACCGTGCTACTTAAACATCTGAAAGAGATGCGTGCTGAGGCTGGACTTTCCGGACCTGAAATTCAGCGCCGTCTTCAACGCCCGAACTCCTACGTCTCCAAGGTGGAGTCAGGTGAAAAGCGGCTGGATATTCTCGAACTGCATGAATATTGCAGAGCTTGTGGTGTTTCCATGTCAGATTTTGTCCACACGCTTGAAAAGAAACTCTCCAACAGTGACAAGTGCTAACTCGCCTCGACCCATCCACGTTTACAACTCAGATTATTCACTAAAAAACAGTCCTTAAGGCTAGCCCCTTCCAGTATCAATCTCCCAATATCGGATTTTGTGCTATACTACTCTTACTATTTGTATGGGGAGAGTATACAAACTGCATGTTTCACGTTATTGATGATCAACCCCACATCCATGAATTTGTATCATCCGTACTTGATAGTATCGGTTATGAAAGCATCTGCTTCTCCTGTCCCGCAGAGTATCTGAGCTATCTCAGCAGCCCTGAATTTCAAAAGCCTCTGGCAGTCATCACTGATATCACGATGCCCATCATGAATGGCTATGGACTGATCAATCAGATTTCAGAGCTGAATCCCAATCTCAAATTTGTAGTGATGACAGGTGAGCCACATATTCACTCTCCTTATAAACATAAAGCCTGCATGTACCTGAGCAAACCATTCAAACCTGAAAAGCTGATGCAAATCGTCCACACCATAGTCCTCTGTGAATCGTCAGCGCCCTCCTGTGAGCATGAGTGCGGGGAAGTTGCAGACAAGAAGGATTTTAGCATTACCAACTGGAGATGCCCGAAAGTCTGCACCACGTGCGATGATGGCTGCTAAGTCAGATTGGTGAGTTTTCCTTCCTGCTGGCAGCCATCGGTCTGCATGGTGGCATTCTTGATCATGGCATGCATAAACTGCTGGTGCTGGTCATTGCGTTAACGCTTCTGCTGAGCCCCTTCTGGATGATTCTGGTAAAAAGGCTGGCTATTAAAGAGGGCATCAAACTGCCCGACTGATAAAAAAAGAGGCTGTCAGATGACAGCCTCTTTCATAAGAGCTCTATTTTTATGATTTTTTATCTATTGGGCAATTTTTACCATGATGTTTCCGCTTATCTTTTCTGTGCTGTTTCATCTCGTCACGCGTAATTTTTCCATCACTGTTGGTGTCCATTCTGGAAAATCGTTTGGATGCTCTCGCAGCATGCTCATCGGCACTGATTGCGCCATCTCCATTGGCATCCATTTTCTCAAAATGGCCGCCATGTTTGCCCTTGCCCTCACCCGGGCAGGCCATCGCTGCAACAGGCAGTGCCAAAGCTGTGATCAGTAGTGGTAAAATTAGTTTTTTCATTTCATGCGGCTCCTTATAAATAATAATTATCTTTAAACACTAGGGTGGGTCACATTAAATTTTGATTACTACGGATAATTGCTCTGATGGATTGAATATAATCTTTTCCACGCTCGGAATACTTCTCAAGCCCGGCGGCAAGAACAATCGCAGACTGAGGCTTGTTCATTCGTTTCAGGCCAACTCGAATTCTACGAAGTTTTTCATAGGCGGAGTTACGGTTCAGATTCAGTATATAAGCACGAACAGAGGCAGCATGTGATTCAAACAGTGCCACCTCATGTTTTGCTCCCGGAATCCTGTGTTTGGGTACAAGGCCGCACCCTTTAGTAAAGCACCACTGGCCAAACAGGTTATTTCCCTCTCTGGCAAAGCGGGAGCTTCCCCAAGCTGATTCATTGGCTGCCTGAGCCAAAACAAGCTCGACCGGAACAACATCAACCCTGCGCAGAAGCTGATTCCACGCTTGATGATCAAACAGGCGAACCGATACTTTATATGCTGTAAAGATGGCTTCTAACCATGCCCTCTGTTCATCAGTCCAGGAGATGTTTTTTAATGCCAGTATTTGATTGCGCTGCTCTGAAACACGCCTGTTTTCATCCATAACAATCGGTTTCAAATATTCAAAAAACACCCTTTTCTTCTCAAGGATCGTGCCGCTCTCCAAATAAAAGGGCAGCGGCATTTCAGAGTTTGCTGCAGAGGCCGCGCCAACAGGCAGCGTTAACAGCATCAATAGTGATATACTACAAAAGCAGCGAAAAGGGATAGGTGATCTCATATACGGCGAACCGTTGCAAACTCATCAAAGATTCGCAAGCTTAGCCTCATGACAATCACCGCTCCGACGCTTTCGCTCATCTGGGCCATGGACAAAAAGCAACTCATTGGAAAAGAGAATGCCCTGCCATGGCAACTGCCGGCAGATATGAAATGGTTCCGCAAACAGACCATGGGCAAGCCTGTCCTGATGGGGCGGAAAACCTTTGAATCTATTGGTAAGCCACTCCCGGGAAGAGAGAATATTGTCTTAACACGTCAAACTGACCTCGCTATTGAGGGCTGCTCGGTTGTTCACTCACTTGCGGAAGCCAAAGCTGTCGTACCTGATGCGGATGAGATCATGGTGATTGGCGGCTCGGAAATCTATGCCCTGCTACTGCAGGATGCAGACCGGCTCTACTGCACCGTCATTCATAGTCTGTTTGAAGGTGACGCCTGGTTTCCCGAATTCGATAAAGAAGAGTGGAAACAGACTCTATGTGAGTACCATGATCCCGATGATGATAACGATCATGCCTACAGTTTCATCATTTATGAACGAGCCCACAGCAACTAATATCCCCGGCAGCCATCTTGGCCTACTTACCATTTTTATGGTGGTATTGACCTGGTCTGCTATTGCTCCATTCGACTATTTTATCTGGGTGCTGGAAGTAATCCCTGCCCTTCTCGGGCTTCTGCTGCTGATCGCAACATACCATCTATTTCGCTTCACCACCTTCGTCTACATTGCCATTCTGATCCACTGCATCATCCTGATGATTGGCGGACACTACACCTATGCAGAGATGCCGCTGTTTGACTGGCTACAGCAGCAGTTTGATCTGGCCAGAAACTACTATGACCGACTCGGCCATGTTGCTCAGGGCTTCTTTCCAGCCCTTGTTGCACGCGAAATTCTGCTAAGGCTCTCTCCGCTTAAATCAGCGCCCAAGTCTGACAAATGGCTCTTTTTTATAGTCATCGCTATCTGCCTTGCCATCAGTGCTTTTTATGAGCTGATTGAGTGGTGGGTTGCTGTTGGCACAGGAACCGCTGCTGATGCATTTCTGGCCACCCAGGGTGATATCTGGGATACACAGTGGGATATGTTTCTTGCCCTGTTGGGCGCCATAGCTGCCCAGCTTCTTCTGGCCAAAGCACACAATCGAGCCATGAAAAAACTGTAATACCGTGTCCGACAGAACTTATCAGCTTCATATCTATTTGAAATAGAGGGAGGTAGCTTCAGCCGGATGAAAGTATTTCGTTCATGGGATGATGCAAAAGCATTTAGCGATGCCAAGGGTGGTGCCGTCACCATCGGCAATTTTGATGGTGTGCATCTGGGCCATCAGCAGGTGCTGGCTGAACTGATTGGTCATGCACTGGCAGTGAGCGGCCCATCCATTGTTGTCACGTTTGAGCCACACCCACGAGCGGTTCTCTTCCCCGATGAGTCTCCCCGCAGACTGTGTCACCTGCATGAACGCCTTGAGCTGCTTCGTAATGCCGGAGTCGATGTGGTGCTGCTCCTGGCTTTTAACAAAGAACTTGCAGGCTGGAGCGCTGACAGATTCATGCAGACCCTGCATGACACATTCAGCTTCAAACATATTCATGTCGGCTATGATTTTGCCTTCGGCCATGATCGAACCGGTCATTCGGATGATCTGCGCAAACTGGGAGATGAAAAGTCATTCACCGTCAGTGAGGCTGCAGCATTTGAAATGTTTGATGCCGTGGTATCATCCAGTCGAATTCGATCAGCCATTGAAGCAGCGGATTTTGATCTCGCCAAAACTCTTCTAGGCCGTCCCTACTCTGTCTCGGGTCATGTGATGCATGGCGAGAAACGAGGTCGAAAGATCGGCTTTCCAACCGCAAACCTCGATGTGGCGGATCTCTCTCATCCACCTACCGGCATCTATGCTGTACGGGCACACCACAAAACAGCCATCTGGAACAGTGCTGCTTATCTGGGTTACAGGCCTACATTTGATGGGCGAACACTGATTCTCGAAGCCCATATTCTTGATGAAAGCCCTGACCTCTATAACGATCGCCTGGAAGTTGAATTTGTGAAACGCATTCGTGAAGATCGTGCTTTTACAGGGCCTGATGATCTGGCCAGCCAGATTTTCAAGGATTGCAAAGCCGCCCGTAAAATTCTCACTGAATAACTCTTTTAAGAGTACGTTTAAACGCTCTTTTCAAGAGGTCTTGTTAGAGCTTCTTGAGAGAATAGGACAAAGTATGAAAATTTCCTTATGCTTCGCACGCTTTTAAGCGACTTCTTTTGATTGGAGCATGACCTTGTCTGAGCAGGAACCCTTTGATTATCGCCCAACCGTCTTCTTACCGAAGACCGATTTCCCTATGCGTGGAAACCTCCCGACCAATGAGCCGAAACGTCTTGCTCAGTGGGAAGAGATTGATCTCTATGCAAAACTAAGAGAAGCCCGAAAAGATGCTCCGAAGTTCCACCTTCATGATGGGCCTCCCTATGCAAATGGTTCAATCCATATCGGGCATGCCGTTAACAAAGTACTAAAAGATATTGTTGTTCGTTCACGCAGTATGATGGGCTTTGATGCGCCTTATGTGCCGGGCTGGGATTGCCATGGACTGCCGATTGAACTGAAAGTTGAAGAAAAATTCAAAAAGAAGAAGCGTAAAAAAGAGGACATCTCTGATTCGGAATTCCGCAGCGAGTGCCGCGAATATGCAGCCGGACAGATCGATGTGCAGCGTGAAGAGTTCAAGCGCCTCGGCATTACCGGAGACTGGGATAATCCCTATGTCACCATGGATTACCATTTTGAAGCCAATACCGTCCGCGAGATTGGCCGTTTCCTTGAAAATGGCGGCCTCTACAAAGGGGCCAAGCCTGTACACTGGTGCGTCTCCTGTGCAACAGCTCTGGCAGAAGCGGAAGTGGAGTATGATGATCACACCTCCCACTCGATCTATGTGAAATTTGCAGCTGGTGAAGCACTAACAGATTTGGCACCTGAACTGACTGGTGACGTCTCCATTGTTATCTGGACCACCACGCCGTGGACCATCCCGGCCAATCTGGCGGTATCTGTCGGCCCGAACATTGAATACTCGGCTGTGAAGATCACGGGAACCGGTGACAACGCCAACCTGAAGATGGGCGAGATTCTTATTCTGGCAGAAGAGCTGCGTAGCGGTGTTATGAGTGCCATTGGTGCAGAGGGTGAGGTTGTTGCCCGATTCACTGGCGAGAAACTGGATAATCGCAAATTCCGCCACCCCTATCTGGATCAGGATGCTCCAATCCTTGTCGGCGATCATGTAACACTCGAAGCTGGTACCGGATCAGTTCATACCGCGCCCGGCCATGGTCAGGAAGATTATGAAATCGGTTTACGTTATGGATTGAAGGCATTTAACCCAGTAAATGATCACGGTGTTTTTGAACCCGCTACACCTGTGGTTGAAGGTCATCATGTTTATAAAGCCAATGCGGTGATGGTTGAGCATTTGCAAAATTGCGGCGCACTTCTGGAAACCAGCCAGATTTCGCACTCCTACCCACACTGCTGGCGCTGCCACAAACCGCTGATTTTCCGCGCCACACCGCAGTGGTTCATCTCCATGGAGAAGAACAACCTGCGTGAAAAAGCCTTGGAAGAGATCAAGAAAACTGCCTGGACACCGGAGTGGGGTGAGAACCGCATCCGTGCCATGGTGGAGCAGCGCCCTGACTGGTGTGTATCCCGTCAACGCAACTGGGGCGTACCGATCACGGCGATCAAATGCTCATCATGTGAATCACACACTGTCACTACACCGGAAATTGTTGAAGGCATTGCCAAGCAGGTTGAAGAGAGCGGTGCTGATGTCTGGTTTGCTAAGGACGTAACTGAATTCCTTCCGAAAGACGCAACCTGCCCGGACTGTAACGGCAGTGATTTTGAAAAAGAGACCGATATCCTGGATGTCTGGTTTGATTCCGGCTCCACGCACGCCTGCGTACTTGAGCAGCGTGAAGAGCTCTCCAGCCCTGCCGACCTCTATCTTGAAGGTTCTGATCAGCATCGTGGCTGGTTCCAGTCTTCACTATTGGAAAGCGTTGGGACTCGTGGAGTCGCTCCCTTCAAGGGCGTGCTCACTCACGGTTTCGTGGTCGATAAAAACGGCAACAAGATGTCCAAGTCCAAGGGTAATGTGATTGCCCCGCAGAAAATCATCCAGCAGATGGGCGCGGATATCCTGCGCCTCTGGATTGCATCGGCTGATTACTCGGCAGATATCCGAATTTCCGACGAGATTGTAAAACAGCTGGCCGAATCCTATCGCCGGATTCGCAATACCGTTCGTTTCCTGCTTGGCAACCTTGATAACTTTGATCCTGCATCCGATGGTGTTGAGCTTAAAGATCGCCAGCCGCTGGATCAGTGGGCCACACATCGACTCTCACAGGTTGTTTCCAACGTCAACGAAGCCTATGAACACTATCAGTTCCATCGAATTCATCAGGAAGTGCATAACTTCTGCTCGGTTGATCTGGGAGGCTTCTATCTTGATGCGGTGAAAGATCGTCTCTACTGCGATGACAGAGATTCCGCTCGCCGCGCCTCTACCCAGGCAACGCTCTATGACATCGCTGATACCCTGATTCGCCTGATCGCACCGATCCTGCCGTTTACGGCCGAAGAAGCGTGGGAGTTCCTGCCCGGCTCTGATAGCGAAAGCATTCATCTGCAAACATTCCATCCTGTGGCAGATATTTCCATTGATGAAAATGAATGGAACCGGTTCTTTGCCCTTCGTGAACAGGTCAACACGGCGCTGGATCAGGCCAAGAAAGATAAGATCGTTGGTTCATCCATTGCCGCTGCAGTAACCATCCCCGGTCTGGACAAGGCTTTTGCAGAGAAGCTTGGCGAGAGCTATGAACAGCTGTTTATTGTCGCCAAAGTTCTTGATGGTGATGCCATCAAGGTTGAGGCAGCCAATGGGATCAAATGTCCACGCTGCTGGAATGTCGCCGAACCAGCCGATGCAGCTCACGACACTCATAATGAACTCTGCCCACGCTGCTTTGAGGCTGTTAGCCACTGATGAGCAAAACCTGGCAACAACTGGCTCTGTTTACCCTTCTGCTAACGGCAGATCAGCTGAGCAAATGGTGGATTGAACAGCAGCTTCCCTTTTTTCATCACTCGGTGATAGATGGCTATTTCAATCTTGTTAAGGCACACAATTTTGGTGTTGCCTTCTCGATGTTTGCTGATTGGAACTCAGCATGGCGTACCAATACGCTACTTGGTGTAACCATTGGCATTGCTCTGGTGGTAAGTATCTGGTGGTGGCGTGAACGCAACAAGCGCGGGCTGGAACCGTGGTTGCTGATGCTCATTCTGGTCGGTGCTGTCGGTAATATCTGGGATCGTATGCAGCTGGGTTATGTGGTTGATTTTGTGGATTGGTACGTTCGCATTGGCGGCACCGAATATCACTGGCCTGCATTTAATGTCGCAGATGCCTGCATCAGTATTGCTGTTGTTCTACTGCTGATCACCAGCTTCAAGCGGGCTTAAACACGCTGACGAGAGTCCGGCTACTTCTCCAACTCCTGAGACTCCTGCTCTTTCAACCAGGTCATATATTCACCAATGGGTAGCGGCCTGCTGAAGTAGTAGCCCTGAGCCTGCTCACACCCTATCCCGTCAAGAAAAGCTCTCTGCTCTTCATTCTCCACGCCCTCGGCAACAATAGAGAGGCCGAGGCTTGATGCCATCTGAGTCACGGCTGTTGTGATGGCAATATCGTCACTATCTTCTGGAATATCCCGAACAAAGGCACGGTCAATTTTAAGCGTGTTCACCGGCAACTTCTTCAGATAGCTCAGTGAAGAGTATCCGGTACCAAAATCATCAATGGATACCTTAACACCAAGCCCTCGCATGCTGGTCAGAACACGGATAGTTTTCTCGGGGTCTGCCATGGCGCAGGTCTCTGTCACCTCCAGATCCAGAAAAGAGGCATCCACACCCGATGCTTCCAGCGCCTGTGTCAGCTGCCAGATAAGATCGTTGGATTCAAACTGGCGAGCAGAGAGGTTAACAGCTATGGAGTGCTGATAACCCTGATCATGCCACTCTCTTAGCTGGTGACATGCCGTGGAGATCACCCAGGCTCCAATATCGATGATCTGCCCGGTCTCCTCTGCAAGAGGGAGAAATATATCTGGCATTACCAGCTCACCATTGGGC
>JBEQLD010000043.1:0-13870 GCA_040326115.1 Mariprofundaceae bacterium
AGTGTGCTTCAGAAATGCTGGATAAATATTGTTTCATGGCCGCCCTGTTTGAATCAGTGAACTCTAAAGTCTTGCCCGCCAATATCCATGTTTGTTTCACAGCTTTGAGAGCTGTGCTACTTTGCTGGCCTTATATGAAAAAACAACATCTCTTTTTTATTTTGAAACTACTGTTAACAACGGCATTGCTGGTAGCTGTGGCCAAGTATGTTGACCTGACGGATGTCTGGGAGCGTATTCGGGATGTGAATCCACTCTGGCTGCTGGCATCGCTTAGCTGTCTGGCTGTAGGCTATGTTTTGTGCGGACTTCGCTGGGCATGGATTGCAGAAGGGCTTGGTATTCACGTTTCCAAAGGCAGAAAAATCAAACTCTATTTTCTTGGCATGTTTGCCAGCCTTTTTCTGCCATCAACCATCGGCGGAGACGTTGTTCGCGGGGTGCTGCTTGCGAAAACCGAAGGTCGCAGAGGCATAGGCTTGAGTGCAGGTGCAAGTGTGATTCTGGATCGTGTGAATGGCATGTACGCTCTTCTGTTGCTGCTGACTATTTCGATGTTCTTTTTTGACTGGTCACTGATCTGGTGGGTGACCTGGCTGGGTGTGGTGCTCGCTGCATGGGCTGGCATGCTATTCTATCCACTCATCGACAGGTATCTGGTTGGCCGTCTGCCAAAGAAACTGGAGAAGTTGAAATCATTGCCATTGATGGAAAAAAACTTTCAGCAAATGTGGTGGCGTAGTCTCCCGGTTTCGCTCCTGTTCCAGATTTTGATTGTGCAGGCACATTTTTTTCTTGGTATGGCAGTCGGTCTGGAGATGAGCTGGTTCGCCTTCTCTATTATGGTTGGTCTGGTTGCATTGGTTGCAACATTGCCGATCTCATTGAATGGCTTTGGTGTTCGAGAAGCAGGGTATGTCAGTTTTGCAGTCTACTTTGGAGCCAGTGGCGATGCGGCCACCGCCATGGCAGCGCTTTGGATTATCGTGTTGGGCGTTGCATCTCTGCCCGGGGCCTGGGTGTTTTGGCAGATGGGGGGAGTAAGATCAGTTCGTGAAAACAGTGAATCAGCTGAATAGGGCGGTTGAGTAGAGAAAAATGGGTAGAGCAGTAATCAGCTAAGCCATATTCTCCCGTAAGCGGATTACCGTCCGGTCAGCACGTTTATTAATATAGCTTTCAAGGTTTTTAAATGTTTGCGGGTGCTGATCATGCATTACTTTCATGGCCCTGTTATCCAGCATTAACATATCTACATCGCTTGCAGTGACCGCTGAATAGGCAAGCTCCGTGCCGTTTTTATTGGCCACTTCACCAAGCAGATCGTTATCACGGCGAATTTCAAGCAGACGCTCATCTCCAGAACGATTGGTGTAACGAACTTCCACTTCTCCAGAGAGGATCAGGTAGACACCCTGCGGTTTTCTTCCCTGGGTGAAAATTCGCACATCCCGATCATAATATTGAATGGGAAGTGTTCTTGAGAGTTCTTTACGTTCCTTGTCAGGAAGCCCGTGGAAAACCGGATGGCTGAAAAAGAAGCTATCGAGCATGCGTTTGGTTAAAAGTGATTCAAGCCGCTCATGAAATTTACTGTCAGCTTCAAGGACCTGCTGAATGGCAGAGAGCTCAACCCGAATAATGATGCTTGTTTCGGCAGTATAGACTGAGGCATAGCGGGACTTTTTACGAAGTGCGCCAAACTCCCCATAAATCTCTCCGGATTTAAGATGGGCAATAACCTTTAATTTAGTCCCGGATTGTCGACCAATAGCCATGGTTCCCTGTTTGATGAAATAGAGATCATGAGGCGTATCGCCTTCATGCAGCATCTCTACATCTTTTGAGACATGCATCACCCGGCTGGCGTTGTTTAGAATGCGCATACTCAGCGGGGAGATGCCTTTGAGTATCGGGAAATCTTTTTCAGAGAGAACTTCTCTCTGAATATCGCTGCCGCCATGTATGCCCGATAAATCTAAAAACTCTTCGCTCACACGATCTCCTGATGAATGTCTCTCTTGCTTACTGCATCCAAATTGTAGCACAGTTTCATCGGTTTATAATAGCCTCTAAAGTGGTATGGCGCCGCGACATATTTTACAATCTTCAACTGGCTTATCTATTTGATCTCGAGTTTTCGAACGTGCCTGGTCAAATTGGTGTGTCCATTATTGCGAACAACCACCATATCTTCTATTCGAACGCCCCCCAGTTTCGGGTAATAGAGTCCGGGTTCAATGGTGATGACCTGACCGCTTTTCAGTATGTCGTTACTGGCTGAAACCCTAGGTGCTTCATGAATTTCAAGACCGACTCCGTGGCCGGTGCCATGAAAGAATCCCGTCTGTTTTCCACGAACCATTCCGGTTTTAAAACCCTGTTTGTCAAAGTGATTCGAGATGGCACGATGGATATCAGCTCCCGCCACATTGTCAGCTACCATGTTCAGGCCAATATCCTGTCCCTCTTTCACGGTTTGATAGAGCTTTTTGATATCTCCGGAAGCCTTTCCTTTAACGTATGTGCGAGTCATATCACCCCAGTATCCTGAACTTAGAACACGTGGAAAAATATCGATAATAATGGGCTGATGTGCTCGCAGAAAACCATGTCCGATATGGTGTGGATCAGCGCTCTCCTTGCCACAGGCTACAATGGTATGAGCGGGCATGGCGCCGTTTTGAATCAGGTATGTCTCAATGATAGAGCGCAGATGTTTTGATTTTATTTTTCCGGGAACATCAGGGTGTAATAAAATCCCGTCATTGCCAATCCCGCACTCAGCAAGAAATTTTTCTGCCTGACGCATCGCATTTTTTGTCAGCCGTTCTGCTTTTGCCAGATGTTGAATCTCCTGCTCGCTCTTGATGATGCGGCTTTCAAAAAGTGCATCGGGGCTGGCTTCAACACGAAAACCCCAGCCACGAAGCTGCTCGGCATAACGAAGCGGGAAGTGCCCGGGGACACGGATCTTTGAAATATTATGTTCCTTTAAAAATGCGGCGGCAGCACTTGCAAGGCCTGCATCCCATTGCTTGGCTCTGGCTTTTTCCCGCCATGGAGTGTCGAGGTGAACATGATCAAATTTCGATTGCTTGCCCGCTCTGTCTACTTCAAGAGGCGAGAAGAGGCCGTGCCACCTGTTGTTTAATTCAACGGCAATAAAGGCATCGGGTACAAAGAGCCCGGAAATATAGAGCATATCCGCATCATTTTCGGATGCGGCGATCATCAGGGTAGCACTGGTCATGGAGTTATAACTTCCTCTTCGTCTTCAATCTCTTTCTGCTCTTTCTCCATGAGATCACGCATGTTCAGTGACTCAAGAAGTTCATCCTGTTCCCGGCCCATGCGGAAATAGATGCCCGACAGTGTGCGTCCAATGGGTGATTGTTGCCACTCTTCCGGCACTTCCATCGGACATGGCGTGAGTATCTGATGGATACTGTTCAATGAGAGAGAGTCAGCATCCTGACCAAGAACCCAGGCCCCTTGAGGATCACTGCTCACCACCTGTTTGAGTAGTGATTGCTCACAGAGCTTGTCCATCATCTCCTGCAGGAGGTTATCTGGAATGGAGGTTTCGGAGACCAGCTCTTTAAGGTGCAGGCTCTTGCCGGTATGCATGGCCTGTGCTGCCCTGAGCAGGATCAGGTGAGAGTAGAATTTTTGAATACCTGAGCGGTAGAAATAGCGTCCCTGTTTGTGTGACTGTTCCGGGTGCTGAAGACAGAAAACAACTTCTGCACCAATCAGAACAACTACCCAGATCAGGTAGAGCCAGATAAGAAAGACGGGAAGTGTTCCCAGTGCACCATAGAGCTTTTCATAGTTGGCCAGCTCCGTGACATAAAATGCAAAAGCCAGTTTTGTCAGCTCAAACAGAGCACCTGAAACCAGTCCGCCAATCACGGCATATCGGAAGGGGACCGATGAATTTGGCAGCACCATGTAGAGCGCTGTCAGGGCGGTTGAAGAGATGATCCATGGCAGTAAAAAGGGAACATGACTGACAACACTTGCCCCTTCTGCAACATCGCGAATAACGGGAAGTGCTACAAAATAGGAGGTGATGGTTAGAGAGGCGCCAATCAGAATGGGTGAGAGGGTCAGCACGGACCAGAAGGTAATAAATTTTGATAGCCATGATCGGGACCTTGAAATGCGCCAGATGAAGTTAAAGGCCTCCTCCATGGTGTTCAGCAGTGCTGTAGCGGTAAACAGAAGGCCGAGAATTCCGAAGATGGATAGAGCGGTCGCCTTATCTGCAACTTGTCCAAGATAGTCCTGCACAGCCAGTTGGCTGGTTGGCAGAAGAGAGTCGAGAAGAAGGTTGCGAACATTGCCGGCAACAACATCGAATGCCTGAAAGCTGGAGAAAATTGAGAACCCCAAGGCTACCAGAGGCACGATAGCCAACAGTGAAGCGTAGCCAAGTGCAGAAGCTCGCTGAATGCATTTGTCCTCAACAAAGCGATTGATGACACGCCAGAAGAAACGTAACAGGCCCAATGCGTATCGTTTAAGCGCAGGCAGACTGGCCACTTCAGAGACATCCATCTCCATCGCTCGCTGCAGTTGCTGTTTTAGCGCTTGTGACACGATCCACCTACCTTTGAGTCTCTATATGGCTATTTATAGCATGAAGCTGGGAATAATGAGATGTCATTTATGCTTAACTTTTCTTTGATGCACTATTCGTGAGCGTTGAAATGTAAATATCTCTCTCGATTATGATGATTGCTTATGTCGGATTGTAACGACTTGATTTTGACGTAATCTGGGTGCTCTCTTTAAAAACAAATAGTTACAGAGCTGTGTTAACTGTCATTATTTTGACTTTATGGAGCTTCATGGTATCTTCGCGAAAGAGACGGGCATTGGGCTTAAGGGAGTAAGCGAGTGACTAAAACCGCATATATGCTACTGGTTGATGATGAAGAGGAACTTCGGTTTACTCTTCAGGAATCACTTGAGAGTGCAAACCATCATGTAACTTCGGCCGCAAACGCCATGCGTGCCCGTGAAGCCGTTAGTAATGGAAAATTTGATATAGCCATTCTTGATATCCGACTACCTGATGGAAATGGCATTGAATTACTTAAAGAGTTTAAAGAAGCTGATCCGAATATGGGCATCATTCTGATGACCGGATATGCAGAGGTTGATAGCGCAGTAGAGGCAATCAGACTGGGTGCAGATGATTTTCTGAAAAAACCTTTTGATCATGGTGAGCTGCTTGTTCGTGTTGAGGAGCTGCTCAAAAAGCGTCAGTTACATCAGGATCATCAGGTGCTGAAAAAGAAGCTGGCGACCTCAGACAATGAGAAGATGCTGATTGGCCAAAGCCGCTGCATGCAAAAAGTTAGGGAAACAGCCCTGCTACTGGGAGACTCAGACAGCACGGTGTTGATCTCAGGAGAGTCGGGCACGGGTAAAGAGGTGCTTGCCAATCTGCTGCATAATTCCGGCTCACGTGCAAACAAGCCCTTTGTCTCGATTAACTGTGGTGCGATTCCTGAAGAACTTCTGGAATCCGAGCTTTTTGGTCATGTGAAGGGTGCTTTTACAGGCGCTATCAGGGCTCGCCCCGGCAGGTTTGAAGTCGCGAATGGCGGAACTATTTTTCTGGATGAAATTGGGGATATGAGTCCCAAATTACAGGTCAAGTTACTGCGTGTTTTGCAGGAACGATGTTTTGAACCGGTCGGTTCACATCAGCCTATTTCCGTGGATGTTCGAGTTGTTGCTGCAACTCATCGTGATCTGGAAGAGGAGATTGAAAATGGTAATTTCCGACAGGATCTCTATTACCGTTTGAATGTCATTCCAATGCGACTGCCCCCACTTCGTGAACGGGGCGAAGATATTTTGCAGTTGGCCGAACACTTTATGGGCATGTTCAATGAGAAAAAGAAATCGACCATCTCAGGCATTAGTGATTCAGCCAAACATGCAATTCTGCGCTATGGCTGGCCGGGGAATGTTCGGGAGCTACAGAATCTGCTTGAGCGCGTGACCACATTGAAACGCAGTGGGGTCATGGATATTGAAGATCTTCCCTCTCGCATGCTTGATAGTGGTGAGCGCGCGAAGCAGGGCTTTATGATTGAGTTGGAAGATACTGATTCGGTGGACTTCAAAGGCATTGTAGATGAGTTTGAAAGTCACCTCATTGTCTCTGCACTGGAGCGCTTTGACTGGAATAAAAATCGTGCTGCCAAATTTTTGTCGATGAACCGTACAACCCTTGTTGAGAAAATTAAAAAGAAAGGTCTTAAAGCTCCGGCAGAGCACTGATTTTTCTGATCTGGAAAGATATTAACCAATAAATTTTAAGCGCGACTCATTCGGCACAACTCTTGCGATGTGCGTGCATGATTCGAACCATTCTTGCATCTATTCTGGCGATTGGATTAACAGGCGGTTTGGCAGTGGCCGAACCGAGTGGCCGTGTCCAGGGCGTACGGATATTTCTTAACCAGGGCAATCCTGAACAGGCCATTCAGACAGCCGGCAAACTTCTGGCATCACCAAAGTTAACTGAAGAGGATCGCTTTGCACTACTTCAGCTTGTTGCCGAGGCAGAAGAGTTCCGTGCGGCTTCAAGACACTATCAGGATGTCTCCAGAGCAATTGCTGCCATTAAAACTATCATTAAAGAATTTCCTGATGATGTGGATGAACCAGCGATGCTTTGGAAAAGCGCCTATCTCTATTGGCGCAAGGGTGCCGAGAAGCTTGCTATGTCTACGGCCAGAAATTTGAAAGATCGTTTTCATGATTCCGATTATGCGACCAAGGCACTGTTGCTGATGGCACGTATCCATATCAGCCAGAAGAAATACAATTTTGCACGTAACGATCTTCTGCAGCACGGCATTCGAGTTGAAGATGACAGCCGCTCACAGAAATTGGGAAATGTCTGGATTGCAGTCGTAGACTTTGAAGAGTTTCGTTTCAAGGAGTCGTATAGTGCGTTTAATGAAGTGTATCAGATAAATCCAAGGATCATTGAGGCTGATCAGAGACTTTTCGCTACCTATATTCGCATGCTCTACCGCTATGGAGATAGAAGTGCTGCGATTTCCTATGCGGATAAATTTTTAAAGCGCTATATAAAAGGAGTTTATGTACCGCACATTCGTCTGCTTCGTGCAGATATGTTGAGTGAGCAGAAGGGCGTGAGCCTTGATGAAATTCGAAAAGAGTATGAACTTATTGCGATCGCTGAAGCAGAAACAACCGTTGGTAAGAAAGCCTTTATGCGAAAAATGATGCTGCAATATAGAGACAGTAAAGACTACGCGACACTGAAGCCTGTTATCATTGCCTTAAAACGCATCGCCAATCAGAACCAGCTATCCGTGGTTGAAAATGAATCCATTCTTTTTCAGGCACGGCTATGGATAAGGGTTGTAGAGAGTGATGCTGAACACGCGCCCAGACAGGCATCAATAGCAGCTCTTGAGGATTACGCCAAAGTTTCCAGTTCACCTTTTCCAACGCTTGTAGAGCAGGCACAGCTTGAAGGTAAGCAGAGCTTTATAACTTATATCGAGAAATTAATTGCAGACGAGAAGTGGATGCAGGTGGTGGTGGTCTGGGAGCGCTTTCCTCAGTTGCGTCCAAAAGATCGAACGGCTTCACAGCTTCAATATGGTGTCGCTCATGCACTACGCATGCTTATGGAGTATGAGCAGGCTGAACCACTTCTGGAGCATCTCTATCAGCTCTCATCCGATAGTGTATGGGGGCATAAGGTGATGCTCGAGCTGACTCGTTTGTGGCTGGACCGGGGTGATGCCGATGGCGTTGAGCGGGTCATGGCCTGGCTCAGCGAAAATGAGTTCACGCTTTATCGTCCTGAAATGTTGTTGCTTGCAGCCCGTATGCAGTTAAAAAGTGGCAACGCTTCAGCAGCATCTCAAACCATCGTTTCTGTTGCTGCAGAGGATGTTGCATTTGAAGAGCGGGGTGGTTATTGGAAGGCCCGGGCGCATATTGCGGAGAAACTTTCCCGCTGGCATGTGGCCGCTCACGCATGGCGTCAATATGCTAAAACAGCTAAAGCAGACAAGAGTCTGGCACTGATGGAACAGGCAAATAACATGTTTAAAGCCAGAGATTTTGCCAAGGCCGAAGTGCTATATGAAGCAGTCCCCGAAGAAGCGCGTAGCGCTGCATGGAAATACAGATTCAGTATTTGTCAGGTTAACAGTGGAAAATTACGGCAGGCAACCGAGCGTCTTGAACGCCTGAAAGCAGATAAAAAGGCCGGTATTTATGCGTCACTTGCTGCTCTGGCTTTGGCAGAGCGACAGGCCGATTATCTGCTGGAGACGCACCGATGAGCAAATCACCTGTCTATTTGGTTGCCTTTCCCGATCACTACGAAGCAGAGATCCGGATTCAACTTGGCCGACTACTGCCGGATACAAGAGTAGAATCATATCCCGAGGCACTTGCCTCTATTGAACTTCAAGTCGATGCCATTATTTTTGTCTGGGACAGCATCACCATGCCGGGTCTGGTTCGCCGGTTTTTTGATCAACAGCCACAGGCAAACATTGTAGTCATAGCTGAGAAGGGAGATGCAGATCGCGCCAGCGAACTGATGCAGATGGGAGTGATGGATTATCGGATATTGCCCTGTCCGGATGAGGCCATGCAGATCTATGTGCGCAAAGCAGGGCATCAGGCAGAGCTTACCCGTCAGGCTGAAAACCATCGTGAGGGCAGTGATACATTTGTCACGCAGGATATCGAAACCCGAAGGTTGCTTGATCAGATCGCACTGATTGCTCCCAGTCAGGCATCGGTGCTTGTGGTTGGAGAGTCCGGCACCGGTAAAGAGCGTATCTCCAGATATATTCATCAGTGCTCAAATCGTAAAAATAGTGCCTTTGTGGCGATTAACTGCGCCGCAATTCCCGAAGGGGTGCTGGAAGCAGAACTGTTCGGTCATGAAAAGGGTGCTTTTACCGGAGCCACTCAGGCCAGGCCCGGCAAATTCGAGATTGCGCATGAAGGAACGTTTCTGCTGGATGAAATCACCGAAATGCCACTGCATCTTCAGGCGAAGCTGTTGAGAGTTCTTCAGGAGGGTGAGGTGGACAGGCTGGGTGGTCTTAAACCGGTAAAGATTGATGTGCGGATTATTGCGACAAGCAACAGGGATATCACTCAGGCCGTTGCCGAGGGGAAATTCAGGCAGGATCTTTTCTATCGCCTGAACGTGGTAACGATTCAATTACCGCCCTTAAGAGACAGGCCTGGAGATATTACACCCCTAACCGATCATTTCCTTGGGCGATTCAGTCAGATGTATGGCAAGCCTGCACCTGCACTGGATACAAAAGCATTGGCTGCGCTTACTTCCCACAGCTGGCCGGGAAATATACGAGAGCTGGAAAATTGCATGCATAGAGCATTTTTGATGTGCATGGAGGGCAAGATTCTGCCGGAGCATCTTGGCATTGTGCAGATGCCTCAGGTGGCCGGGCAGCAGGAGAGAAGCTCCGGTATCCAGACTGGCATGAGCATCAGAGATATGGAGCGCGCCTTGATTGAACAGACCCTTGAGCATGTGAAGGGTAACCGTACGGAAGCAGCCAACCTTCTGGGCATCAGTATTCGAACTCTGCGTAACAAATTAAAAGATTATGAATCTGGCACAGCATTTGCTGCTGCTTAACAGAAGCTGGATGAAAGCTTAATAGCAACATCATAGCCATGCCGCGAGGGACCCGGCGCGACGAATTTACGTCATAATTTTGACAGTGGAGAGCCGGAATGGGAAACAGTCTATTCAGTGCAGGTTTTTTAAAACTTGAAGCTGCGGCAAGTGCACGGGAGAGAATGCAGACCGTCCATGCCGGTAATATTGCCAATGCAGATACACCCAACTTTAAAGCAGACAGACGAACTTTTGCTGATTTCCTGGCAGCCAAACAGACAGAGAGCGGGCTGACAAGCACCAACGCATCACATATGGATTCCATGTCAGGCAGCAGCCTGAAAAAGAGCGTGAGTACAGTTCAGCGTATGGATGGAAACACCGTCGATATCCAGCAGGAGATGGCCAATCTTGCAGAGAACCAGATGATGCATGAGTTGAGTCTGAAACTTCTGAAAGGGCGCATCAGCGGTCTTGCCAATGTCATTAAAGAGGGAGGCCGATAATGGCAAACGAGCTTTTTTCTTCTATGCATATTGGTGCAGCCGGTATGTCTGCACAACGCTCCAGAATGGATATCGTGGCGGAGAATATTGCCAACTCCGAGTCTACCCGTACCAAAGAGGGTGGAGCTTATCGTCGCCGTCAGGTGGTTTTTCAGGCAATACCAACAGAACAGAAATTTTCAGAGGTGTTTAAGAGCTCTCTGGAGCGAGGCAGCCGTCAATCCATCAAGGTGGTTGATGTTGTTCAGGATAAAAGTCCTTTCCGTGATGTTTATGACCCTGCCCACCCGGATGCAGATGCAGAGGGAATTGTGCAGTTACCCAATGTGAACATGGTTGAAGAGATGGTCGACATGAATTCAGCCGCACGAAGTTTTGAAGCCAACGTAACAACTATCGAAGCATCCAAGCGAATGTTTATTAAGTCGCTTGAACTGCTGCGTTAATTTTTGGAGTAAATAAGATGAAAATTCAAGGATATTCCCCCTCCATTCAGCCTCTTCAGGGGCAACAGAATACAAATAAACCCGGGAACTTCGGTGCGCTGGTTAAGCAGTATACCGAGCAGGTCAATCAGGATACAAAAACTGCTGCTGCGGCAGCAGATAATCTTGCTGTAAATGGCACAGGAAATGTTGCTGAAACACTGCTTGCAGTTCAGAAGGCAGACCTCTCATTTCAGCTTCTCCTCTCGGCAAGAAATAAGCTGGTGGATGCATATCGAGAAGTCATGCGGATGCAGGTATAGGAAAATAAATTATGGCTGATTCAATCATACCTCAACAGCAATCTCCGATTGCAACCACTGCGTCTCCCATGGCGGATATCTCCGGTGCGACTCCGGGCGGCTTTGCCACGGTACAGAATATGCTGATTCAGAACCGCAGATTGCTTCTCTTTGTGGCCAGCAGCTTCATGCTGATCGGCTTTGTCGGACTGATGATCTGGTCTGCAGACAGCCCCTACAGAGCACTCTATTCGGGCATGAACGAAAAGGATTCAGCAGCGATTGTGGAGCTTCTTCAGAAAGAGCATGTTCCATACAAGCTTGAAGGCTCAGGTACAGTACTCGTTCCTGCAGATCATATTTACAGTGTTCGCCTGAAACTGGCAGGTCAGAACATGATGCCGGGAAATGGTGAAGGCTTTGAGATTTTTGACAGGAATAATGAGTTTGGCGTGAGTGATTTTGCGCAGAAAGTAAAATTGCAGCGCGCGCTTCAGGGTGAGCTCTCGCGTACCATTGAGGTGTTGCCACAGGTATCAACCGCCCGCGTTCATCTTGTCATGCCCAAGGAATCAGCTTTTGTAGATCGCGATCGCAAGGCAACTGCCTCTGTATTGTTACAGATGGTTGGCAATCAGCGCCTTGCAAAACAATCAGTCTTAGCTATTCAGAGCCTTGTTGCAGCCGCAATCCCGGGCCTTGATCGGGGCCTGGTGACGGTTGTGGATTCATCCGGAAATCTCCTTTCAGCAAATGAGGAAGATCAGCCATCCAGTGAAGGCCAGAGCATGCAGGAGTATCAGACTCTGCTTGAGAGTCGTCTTGAAGGACGTCTGACAGGCATGCTGGAGCAGGTTGTTGGCAGTGGTCAGGTCGTGGTTCGGGTGACAACTGATATTAACCGGGAACATGTTGAGCAGAATAGCCAGCGATATAATCCTGATGAGCAGGTGATTCGTAGTCAGAAAAGCATTTCGGAGAGCCGTAGCGCAACCGATAACATGCCATTGGGTGTGCCGGGCGTGGCATCCAATACGCCGGGTGCCAACCCGGCAACAGGTGCGGCTCCTACAGTTGCTCCTGGCGAACGGGCTAATCGCAGTGAGAGCACTCAGAATTATGAAATCAGTCTGACTTCCGAGCGCAAGGTTATTCCCTATGGTGAAATTAATAAGATATCGGTTGCTGTTATTGTCGGCGGCAGCCTGATAAAAGATGATGCAGGTAATGAAACGTTTGTACCCCGTGACAAGGCTGAACTTAAAGGCCTGAGAGCACTTGTTGAACGGGCTGTTGGCTATGATGAAGATCGTGGTGATAACGTTGAAATTCAGAGTATGCCATTGCTTGATACTTCCAGCAGTGCTGATACCGAGGCGATGGAAGCCGCAGAGAACCAGGTGTTTTACCTCGAGATCGCCCGTTATGGTGTTGCAGGTCTTGCGCTTCTTCTGATGGCCTGGTTTCTGCTCAAACCACTCTCTCAGCATCTGTCAGCCGGAGCATCGGCAGAGACAGAAGGTGGCGGTAGAGGATTGCCATCACTATCTGATGAGGCATATGAGCGTCTGGAGCAGATGGAACGGGCACGTAGCGCAGTGATTACAAATCCTGAGCGAGCGAATAAAGTTATTGGCCAGTGGATAGGCTCATGAGTAGAGGACGTCAGGAACTTAGTGGAGATGATAAAGTAGCTATCCTGCTATTTGCGCTGGGTCCGGAAGCTGCCGTTCCTATTGTACAGAGCCTGGATGACAGCACATTAACCCGGCTGAGCCGTCGAATGTCGGAACTTGGAACCATTGAACCGGAAATCATCAGTAAGGTTCTCAATGAATATCTGGATATTCATGAATCCGAGGATCCGATGTATCACAGTGATCGGAACAATGTGACCAATCTACTGCATTTTGCCATGGATCAGGATCGGGCACAGAAGATTCTTGAAGATTTGGATAAGCCCAAGGTGTTAACTGTTTGGGAGAAGCTTTCCCGGATTGCGCCGCCTGTTATTAAATCCTACATCGAGGAAGAGCGCCCTCAGACGATTGCATTGATACTGGGAAATATTGATACACATGTGGCAAGTCAGGTGATTGCACTTCTGGATGAGGAGATTCAGATGTCTGTGGTGGTGCGTATGTCCAAGATCGAGAGTGTTCCGCAGGAGCTGGTTCGAGATATTGAGGAGACTCTTGAGAAAGAGCTCTCCGAAACAACCGGCACTGCCGGTATCAGTTTTGATGGCATGGTCAGTGTTGTGGAGATTCTCAAGAGCCTTGATAAGGAAGTCTCCAAACCTCTGCTTGAACGACTGGAGCAGAAGGATGAAGAGCTCTTCTCCCAGGTTGATAAGCTGCTACTGATTTTCGAAGATCTATTGGAACTATCCGATAAGGATATTCAGACCATTCTTAAACATGTTTCATCCGATGAGTTGGTCAAAGCACTCAAAGGTGCACCGGAAGAGCTGGCTGAACGTTTCTTCGCCAATATGTCAAAACGTGCTGGTGAGATTATGCGTGAAGATATGGAGGTGATGGCCCCATTAAAGCTGATTGAGGTTGAAGAGAGCCAGCAGAGTATTTTGAAAGCAGTGCGCAAATTGGATGAAGATGGCTCTATTCAGCTCACTGCCACCGATGACATGGTCTAACCGCGATGTCACGACTGGAACCTTTACCATTTGAGAAGATTGAGGGAACAGCTACTCCAGTTGCAGCATCACCATTTCCTGCTTTGAAAAGCGGTCTGCCAAATCCGATTGGAGTCAGTGCAGCAGACATTGTGGGCGGTACAGCTGCCGGTGCAGAGGTTCAGCGCATGGATCAGCTTGAGAAGATGTTGCAGGAGGCTCAAGGGCGTACTGAAACAGTCGAGCGAGAGGCTTATGACAAGGCATATAACGCTGGCGAAAAAGCGGGGCTGGTGCTGGGTGGAAAAAGAGCCGAACAG
>JBEQLD010000044.1:0-7434 GCA_040326115.1 Mariprofundaceae bacterium
GGTCGGTTGCATGAAAGCGTTTTTTCTCCAGTCCGGATTCCTCTCTCCATACGGGAATCTTGGCGTGGATATCTCTTATCTGGTTGCCCTGATCGCGACAGGGATGTTCTTTTTTGGCTGGCGCAAAGCGCGCAGTGGCGACGGAGCAGGGCATCGGCTGATGATGATCTCTGCCTCGGCACTGTTGCTCGGTTATTTCTTTTTTTATTACCTGCTCAGAAACCTTGGCGGCGTTGTGGCCGAGGGGAAGCTGGGCTTTGGCGGCCCTGAGTGGGTAGCCGAAAGCATCCTCTCTCCACTGTTGATGGTGCATCTTACCTTTGTGTTGCTGGTGTTTTTTCTTGTTCCCTATCAGCTCTGGCTTGGGCATCGGGCAGCTAGGCATTCTGATCAGGGCCTGAAGCTCTCCTCCGGCCCGTTGAACATGAAAAGCAGTGTCTGGTTGCGGCTCTGGCTGCCGGTGACGGCGTTCTTTGTTGCGGTGGGTGCTTTTCGTTGCAGCAATGGCTACTGCTGGCTCTTTTATGCCGGGGTGCCGCTGTTTTTTGCGATGGGCATTGGTCTGGAGCGACTGCTTGAACGTTTGGCTCCGGCTGGTGACAGGCGGCATCGCATCGTAGGTGTTCTGACCTTGTCCGCCATTCTGATGCTGTTTGCCACTACAACAGGCATGTACGCCATGCTGCATCTGCTCTACCCGCACTCTGCGACTTAACGTATTTAGGAGATTGAATTGAATAGTGTAACTAAGGCTCAGGAAATAGTTTTATCCCATGTTCAGCGACTTGATGTTGAGTCCGTCTCGATTCATCAGGCGATGGGGCGGGTGCTGGCTGAAGATGTGGCCTCCAACCGCAATCATCCACCCTATGATGTTTCGGCTATGGATGGTTACGCGATTCGTTATGCCAATGTTGAGGGGGCGTCGAAGGATAGCCCGGTCACATTAAACGTAGTTGATGATATCCGCGCAGGCTCAGAGCCGAAATGTGCTGTCTGCACAGGCGAGGCATCGATGATCATGACGGGTGCTCCGATTCCTGAAGGAGCCAATGCTGTGATCCGGGTTGAAGATACCAGCCGTCGAAGTCACAAGGGCAGACATGGCAAGGAAGAGCACGGTCCTGATGTGGAGATCTGGGCGGAAGTGCCATCCGGTGACAACATCCGGCCGATGGGTGAGAACCTGAAATTGGGGGATTGCGTTGCCAAAGTCGGTGATGAGATTCGTCCGGCTGAGGTTGGAATTCTTGCCATGGTCAAGAAGGCAGAGGTTCAGGTCTATCGTCAGCCCACGGTGGCGATTCTCTCCAACGGCGATGAGCTGGAAGATATTGATGAGCCATTTGATCCGGCCAAAATCCCCAATGCCAACTCCTACACAGTGATGGCGCAGCTGCAGGCGATTGGCATCAAACCGGTGATACTCGGTATCGCAAGGGACACTCGAGAACAACTTGAGGAGAAGCTCAGGGAAGGGCTGAAATATGATGTGCTGATCATCTCGGGTGGTGTCTCTGTCGGGCACCACGATTTTGTGCGCCCCACGTTGAAAGATATGGGTATTGATATGCATTTCTGGCGTGTCGCCATGCGACCGGGTCATCCGATGGCGTTTGGTACATCTGATAAAACAACGGTGTTTGCCCTGCCCGGCAATCCAGTTGCGAGCATGGTCTGTGTTGAAGAGTTTGTAGTGCCCGGCATGCGTAAAATGATGGGCTTCACTAAGCTGTTTCGTCCCACTGTCGAGGCGGTGGTCGGGCGCAGTGTGAAAGATCGTGAAGGGCGCCTGCATTTCATGCGTGCAACCCTTAGAAAGGGTGCGGATGGAAGGAGTATCGTCACTTCCGTTGGCGCACAGGGCAGTGGCATCCTGATGTCGATGGTCAATGCCGATGCGCTGATGATCGTGCCAGCCAATAGAGCGGCTCTGGATAAGGGTGAAAAAGTGCGTGCTCAACTTCTCTTTGGCACCGCTTTTCAGCAGGAGCCCAATCTTGAAATTTAAGCAGGGCAACATGATTTCCGGATGGTCTTTGGCTTTACTGCTGATGCTTGCCCCGTTTTCGGTTCAGGCGGTGACGGCTTCAATATTGGAGCCACCTCTTGCTCTGAACCAGACTGCGCTGGATCAGGTCGCGCAGGCTTCAAGAGTACCGACTCCCATTGTTTTGACCCAAAGAGCTCCAGAATGGGATGTGTCGGAGTGGATCAACGGGCCGGGAACCACGCTGGCACAGCTGCATGGCAAGGTGGTGATTGTCGAGTTTTTTCAGCTCTGGTGTCCGGGCTGTAATAAGTTTTCCATTCCGCTGATGAAACAGTGGCAGCAGAAGTTTGCCGGTGAAATCAGGCGTGGTGAGATGGTGATGCTTAGCATTCATACCGTGTTTGAAGGGCATGACTACCAGAATCCGAAACGCCTGAAAGCGTTTGTGAAAGAGAAGGGCATCCATCATCTGGTTGGCATTGATCGGCAGATGAAGGGCGAACATCTGCCGGAAACCATGAAGGCCTATCGCACGCGGGGAACACCGGAGATGGCGATTATCGACAGGCAGGGAAATATTCGTTTCCAGAAGTTCGGTGGGTTTGATCCTGCCCGGGTTGAAGTGTTGATTCAGAACCTGCTCAATGAAAAAAGTATGGTTAAAAAATAGGGAGATAACATGTTTGTAGATGCAAAGGCGCTTAAAAATTTCAATCCTGAGAAGATGGCCAAGGTAGGTCTGTGTGATAGTTCACGGATGTTCTGCGATCTCTACTGCCTGCTTCCCGGCCAGGCCCAGAAAGTTCACTCCCATTCTGAATCAGATAAAATTTATTATGTGATCGAAGGTGCACCCACACTGATTATCGGTGAAGAGGAGCGCGAGCTTTCAGAGGGTGAGGTGGCATACGCTGCACCGGGAGTGCCGCATGGTGTGCGTAATGATTCAGACAAACAGGTGGTCTGTCTGGTGTTCATGACACCGAGGCCATAAACACGGGGTCTTAACCCGATACAGAGATACAGTTTTTTTTAAATGAAGATATTTGATGGAGAGTTAAATGATTAATACTGAAGTTAAAAAGTTGAGTGATAATGAGTATGCACTGCATGTCCATGTTTCCAAAGATCGATATGACGAGGTTTATGCCACTCATTTGAAACAGATGCAGAAGGACGCCAGCGCAGCTGAAGAACCGAATGATAACATTCTGGAGGGTGATCTGGGGCCGGTCTACGCTGATCGCCTGTTTGAAATGACCGTCTCCGAGTTGATAAAAAATCATTATGGCGAAGCCATCGAATTATCAGGTGTGACACCGGCTCTGGAACCGGCCTTTGATGTGCCGGAAGATCAGGGGGGTGAGGGTCTGGAATTTATCATGAACTGTGTGACCTGGCCGAAGATGGAGCTGGCCGATCTCTCCTCTGTGGATGTCACCAAAATTGATATCAACGTCACGGATGAAGATATTCAGAGCTTTATCGGTCACCT
The DNA here is from genome assembly GCA_040326115.1 of Mariprofundaceae bacterium. Lineage (GTDB taxonomy): Bacteria > Pseudomonadota > Zetaproteobacteria > Mariprofundales > Mariprofundaceae > WSZY01. The sequence goes on from JBEQLD010000044.1 coordinate 3,489, forward strand.
GATGGAGAGCGAGGTGCGATATGAGAGTCGTGATGATCGCACTGCACAAAACGGTGATCAGGTTGTGATTGATTATGAGGGCTTTATTGATGATGTGGCCTTTGAGGGTGGCACGGCAGAGAACACAGAACTCACTCTAGGTCAGAACCAGTTTATTCCCGGTTTTGAAGAGGGTGTTGTTGGGGCCAAAGCAGGGGATGAGCTTAATCTGGAGATTAGCTTTCCCGAAGATTATCAGACTCCGAACCTTGCGGGAGAAGAGGCTCTGTTCAAAGTGAAAGTCATCAGTGTGGCTGAAGCTATTCGTGCCAATGATCAGGCTGAACTTGCCCAAATGCTGGATTACGACACTGCCGCTGAGCTTGAGGATGAAGTGATTCATACACTGGCTATGGATGCAGAAAAAGTGGCCTATGAGGCGACCAAATCGTCTGTTGTTGAGGCACTGCTGGCGGTTCACAGCGCAACGTTCCCGGATCGGATGATCGAGCAGGAGATGGAGAATTCAACACACCAGATGCGGGAGACCATGAAACAGCAGGGCATGGCTTTTGATGAGAGTTGGTTGGAAGAGGATGGCTTCAAGGATGCTATTCGTCGTCGCTCGGAGAAGTGGCTGACGCAGGCGCTTATATTCCGTGCAATACACGAAAATGCTGATCTCAATGTGAGTGATGAAGAGCTGGAAGAGGAGCTTGACCGTCTCTCCAGAGAAGATCCTGAGAGAGAGGGAGATGAGTTTAAGCGGTGGATGCGTGAGCATGATGGGCGCATCAGCGCTGTGATTGATGATGTGCTTGAGAAAAAATGCATTCTGCATGCACTCTCCAAAGCCAATGTCAGTCAGCAGATGATGAGTCTGGCAGAGTGGAAGGAGACGCAGACACAGCATGACAGCCGCGTACACTGACAGACAGTTGCAGGTCAAAGGGGTTAAATCATGAGGCTACCGTTTTTGTTGCTGCCGCTTCTGGTGTTGGGGATTTCCGGCTGTTCGGATTCCGAAGATGAGGTGAAGCAGAGCGCCCTTTTAGAAGAGAGCGCCGTCTTGGAAGAGCCAAAGGCAGTTGCTAAAGTAGAAGGGCCTACTGTGCGAGTACTGGCTAATGGCAAGACGATAGGTTTCTATCTGGAGGGTGGCCAATATCAGGTCGGGGTGATCAGTAAAAAAGGCTATCCATTCTGGATATCTCTGAGTAATACCTTTGGAGCGCATGGCTCAATCATCAGAAAACAGCGGCCATTCTATTTTGAAGGCTCCGGTTGCACCGGCACGCCTTATGTGGCGAGTGGTGGTACAAAACATGCGATGTGGGATGGCGAGATGATTCGTTCTCCGAATCCGGATGATCCGGTTCAACTCTATTATGTGCCCAGGGGTGCAGAGCCACAGAAGATCATGTTCAGCTCGGTTCGCTCAGAGCAGATGCTCAGAGAGACGAATGCCTCCGGCATTTCGTACCAAACAGTTTCAAAATGTACGGCTACCCCTGCTTTATTTGCACTGAGTGCTGTTCAGGTTTTTGAAAATGATTTCGACATTACAGGCGTGCAGGACACCATTCAGTATGAGATGCCAGTTACCATTGAGTGGTGAGCAGAGCCTTGTCTGGTTGAAAGCTTATTCTCTCCAGGCCTGTTTGTTTAAATAGCTATCAAGTCGTTTCTGAAGGCGTTGTTTCTGGGCGGCTTTATTGGATGAGATTAACTGCGAGATCGCTTTTTTCTGGGTGTTGATTGCGTTGTCAAAATCACCTGCTTCGGCATAGGCGGCGGCCAGCGTGTCGAGATATTCAGGGCTCTCTTCAACCCGTTGCAGGAACCGCTCCATCATCCGCACTGCTCTTTGTCCGTCACGGATTTCATCATCGGTTGATGTGGCCAGCAGCCATGCAAGCCTGTTGGTTGCCTTCTCAACACCGCCTATCATGGCATTCTCATACCAGCGGATGGAGAGCTTCAGATCGGCAGCAGTGCCGATGCCATGCCTGTACGCATAGCCAACATTCAACGAAGCAGGGTAATAACCCTGGCTGGCAGAGCTCAGATTGAGTTTGAATGCCCGCTCTTCATCTTTCTCAATACCACGACCAAGCTGGTATCTTCGGGCAAGTCTGTGCTGGGCATATTTTGAGCCAGCCCCTGCCCCTTTTTTCAGCCAGCGAACAGCCTCTGTATCACTCTTTTTGACACCCATGCCAGAAAGATAAGCCATGGCAATATGGTAGCTGGCATCTGCCTCGCCGGTCTCATCAGCCTTTTTCATCCATTGCATGGCCTCTGCATGGTCTTCGACCACGCCCCAGCCGTAAAACAGAAATTTACCCACGCTCACCATCGCCGGGGAATATCCCTGCTCGGCACTCTTCAGCGCCCATCGGAACCCTTCAGTCCGGTTTTTCTCCGTGCCGATGCCATTCAGATAATAGTTCCCAAGTTTGTGCTGGGCAGCGGCATCCCCGGCCTTGGCTTGATGTTCCGCCCTCTGAAACTTCATGGTATTGCGCATCGTTTCCATGATTGAGGGCTGTGATCCACTCTGCTGACTATAGGCAGTGGACGGGATAGCAGAGGCAGCAAGAAAAAGAATAAGGCATATCATCAAGGGATGAACTGTTCGAGTGATGGGTTCACTTAAATAGTATCTGCAATGATGGATGCGTTTCATGGCCTCATCATCTCATTTGCCACACCAACATCAACCATTGAAATGGATGATAGCAAGTTGCCAATTTTTAAGAAAAGTGAAAACCACACGCTTCATTCACCACGGATAAAATGTTTATTCGTGGGTATTTTGTGACTTTATCATGAATGGTATCACTCTTGCTTTTATGGGTTAGTGGATAACGCACCGTGTCATGTAAGTTATTGATTTATAGGGATTTTGAATGTGGTTGCGTTACAATTTTAACTAAATCGTTTTAACGAAATATTGAAGTGAGGTGTTCATTGGGGTCTGAGAGACGTGTTGTAGTCATTGGCGGCGGTATCTCGGGGCTATCCACTGCGTTTTGGTTGCAGCAGGAGGGCGTCGATGTTGTTGTGCTTGAGCGCTCCGATCGTGTTGGCGGCGTGATTCGCAGTGAACAGATTGACGGATATACCGTTGATCATGCGGCAAACTGTCTGATGAACTTTCTTCCCGAGGTGAACTATCTGTGTGAAACGGTAGGTCTCTCTACAGAACAGATTCCCCGGCAGGCCAAGGCTGAGAATCGCTACATGGTGAAACATGGTAAAGCGGTGGCAGTGCCGACCAAGGTTAAGGATATTCTCACCTCTCCCTACTGGTCGCTCTCCGGAAAGCTGCGCATGATGCTTGAGCCGTTTATTCCGGCAGCTGCGCCGGATGCAGAGGAGAGCGTTGCCGATTTCATTCGACGCAGGTTCGGACGTGAACTGTATGAGCGTGCTATTGAACCGTTTGTTGCAGGCACACTTTCCGGAGATGCCGAGCGGGCATGTGCCAAGAGCACGCTTCCGAAATTTCATGAGTTTGAGCAGAAGTATGGCAGCATTATCAAAGGTGCAGTTACCAGCAAGCTGGTTGGTGCAAAATCGCGTTGCCCAAGAAATCTGTTTTCATTCAAGCAGGGCATGGAAGCTTTGCCCAATGCGGTTGCCGAACACCTTGGCGATTCAGTTCGGTTGAACACCGGCGTATCGGCCATTGAGAGAGTGGGGCAGCGCTGGCTGGTTAGAACTACTTCCGGTGGCAGTGATGCGGAAGTCATGGAAACAATCGAAGCCGATGCAGTGGTGATTGCCACGGGAGCGAAGCCTGCATGGCCGGATATTCCAGGTATTGATAGTGATCATGTGGTTTTGGCCGAGGATGTGATTTCCGGAAAAAAACAGGTTGGCGATCGCGTCGTCTGTCGGGAGTTCCGAGGAGGGAACGCACAGCATGACCTGCAGGCGAGCGTCGATTTGCCAAAGACGA
>JBEQLD010000044.1:7444-13691 GCA_040326115.1 Mariprofundaceae bacterium
CCGCAAATCTGGTTAAGCCGCTTTCAACACTGCTTTCCAACCAGCTAAACAGTATTGTCTATTCACCCATGGTGGTGCTGGCGCTTGGTCTGGATGAGAAAAATATTGAACACCCGCTTGATGGTATTGGCTGCCTTGTTCCTGCGGTAGAGAGGAATCATCTGCTGGGTTCGTTGTGGAGTTCCAGCCTGTTTGCGGAGAGGGCACCTGATGGCAAGGCGCTGATCACCTGTTACATGGGTGGTATGGTTGATAAAGGTGCTCTGGAATGCAGCGATGAAGAGCTGGTGAACAGGGCGATGCAGGATCTTAAGGGGCTGATTGGTGCCAGTGGTGAGCCGGAGTTTGTCCGGGTTATTCGGCATGCCAAAGGGCTTCCTCAGTATCATCTTGGGCATCAGAGGCGGCTTCAAGTGATCGACGGGCAGCTACGTCTGTTACCGGGGCTTCAATTGGCGGGTAATTATCTCGATGGTGTCTCTGTTCGGGATTGTATTGCCAGGGGCAAAACCATGGCTGACAGGATCATCGGCGAACTGCCTGATGTCTCCGGGCTAAAGCTGATTGAAGGCAGAGGTGAAAGAGAGAGTTCTGATGATCAGGAAGCTGCTTTTTCCACTGTTGGCAGTGTTGCTCGTAGACGCTAGTTTCAACAACTTGATTTTTTTGTGACCATTGATGTACCACCACGGAGTGATCCGTAAATGAATAAGAGGCTGGCCGACAGGCTGTAAAGATACCTTTGGGTTTGGCCTGAGTTTAGACTGATAAATTAGGAGCGTTTATGTTTGGTTTAGGATTTCCGGAATTACTTATTATTCTTGTTATTATTCTCGTGATCTTTGGGGCTGGTAAGCTGCCTCAGGTTGGCGAGGCACTTGGTAAGGGATTGAACAAATTCCGTGGCGCCATGGATGATAAGAATCCTGCAGATGAAGCTGCTAATGTGTCACCCAAAGTTGACCACGAAGAGGCCACCATCGTTGAAGAAGAGGCCAAATCCAAGGACGAAGTCAAATCTTAAAACTTCTGCCTGAGTGCGGCAGAATATACATGGGTGAAAATTAGATATGTTTGGAATCGGATTCCCCGAAATGATTGTCATTCTGGTGTTGATTGTTCTGGTTGTCGGACCGGAACAACTGCCTGATGTGGTACGAAAAGGCGTGTCGTTTCTCAAAGAGGCCAAAAAACATGTTTCTGAGATAAAATCAGAGATTGATAAGCAGACCGAGCCTCTACGCAAACCACTGGAAGATATGGTGGCAAAAGCGGAAGAGGAGAGCGGGGACTTCGGCATGGCCAGGGCACCCTCCCGGTTCGATAATCATGATACAGAAGATCATTCTATTGAGAATGATCAGGCTCAGATTGACAGGGTTCAGAATAACGGGGTTCAGAGTGATCGGGGCGGAGATGACCGGGCATGAGTGATTCCATAGCCACAGAGACCGATGATCGCATGGGTCTGAAAGAGCATCTGGTTGAGCTGAAGGTCCGCCTGACGCATTCTCTGATCTGCCTGTTTGCCGTATTCGCTGCCTGTTACGGTGTCTCGGAAACCTTGATGGATATCGTGGTTGATCCACTGAGAAGCCAGCTTGATGCGGATATACCGATGATTTTCATCAGTCTGCCGGAAGTGTTTTTTGCCCAGCTTAAAATATCTTTTGTATTTGCCCTGTTTATCTCCAGCCCCTACCTGCTCTATCACCTCTGGAGCTTTGTTGCGCCGGGCCTCTATTCGGGTGAGAAAAAGCTCTTTCTTCTTTTCCTTATCGGCTCCTCGGTACTGTTCATGATTGGCGGATTTTTCTCCTACTCGTTTGTCATGCCACTGGCCTTTGGATTCTTTATCGGTTTTTCAGGCCCCGGGCTCGATGTGCTTCCAGCCGTCCAACCCTATGTCAGTCTGGTCATAAAACTGGCCTTTGCTTTCGGCCTGGCCTTTGAGATACCTCTTGTCTGCATACTGCTGGTTAAACTGGGCGTGATGAGCACCGAGGCGATGAAGAAGCAGCGCCGTTGGGTTTTTGTCGGAGCTTTTGTTCTTGGCGCCATTCTTACGCCGCCGGATATTATTTCCCAGCTGCTACTGGCTCTTCCGGTCTATCTCCTTTTTGAAATCGGGGTCTTCTTTGCGAAAAGGTTCGAGCGTGATGAAGATGCTGATGACGCTGAGGACACTGAATCGGTTAATGGTTAACAACCGATGTTGAAGGCAGTGGTATTCATTGTTGGTGTAGCATTAGTCATCATTCTAGTTAACTCCACAGCAGAATACCGGGCAGACAATGACCTCATCTACCGCCTTTGCGATAAGCGGATCGAGGTGATTACCGATTTGCGGGAGCTGCTGAACTCGAAAGAGCGTCAGGGCAACAACGTGATGAAAAATACGCGTGACAGCATGATCGCAGCCAAGCTGCTATTTATTTTACCACAACGGCCCGATGAGCCCGTGGATAGCTATCTGCTTCGTACGCAGGATTATCTGACAGAGAGGTGCAACCCATGAATATTTTAAAACCGATTCTGTTTCTTACGCTCTTTCTGTTTTCCGGCAATCTGATTGCCGCTCAGCCAGCTAAGCTGTTTGAGGTTAACGGATCATTTGAAGATGCCATCATGTCCGATGGCATCCTCTTTCTTGCGGTGAAAGATGGTGAGGGCATTGATCCCGACCTGCGGGTTTTTCGTGTTGATGATAAGGGGAAGCCGGAAGAGATCGGCTCTTATCGCTCCAAGGAGTATGCACACTCTCTGGCCAGAAAGGGCAACTATCTTTACCTGATAAATGGCAAATTTGGTTTGGAAGTGATTGATATCAGCAATCCGGCCAAACCTGACCTTGTTCATTTCATGCCTCTGGATGGTTATACGCATAAAATTGAAATCGAAGGCGAGCTGGCTTATGTCACAGCCGGTTTTGAAGGGATGCATATTCTTGATATTAGCAACCCTGCAAAGCCCGGACTCATCTCCACGTTTCAAGCCTATGCACCACCGGGTGATGATGAGGGTGCGGATGGCATTTTCCAGGATCGTGAAGATTACGGGAGCAGTACAGAGGATTATGGTGATGAGAGGCAGTACTCGGAAGGGGCTACTATCGATCTGACCTGGGAAGATATGATCTCGGTTGAAGGGGCCATTGATGTAACGATCAGCGGAGAGCTTGCTTACATTGCCTACGGCTCTGAAGGCGTTGTTATTGTGGATATCAGCAATCCGCTCAAGCCGGTCATGGTAAGCAGTACCAGGCTGGAAAAACCTGCGGAAAGCGTTTTTCTAAGCCGTAAAACCCTCTATACCACCCTCGGTTTGGGAGGCATGCATCTGATTGATGTCGCACATCCTAAAACACCCAGGATTTTGAGCCAGATTCATACCAGATGTTATCCCATGGATGTTTCGGTCATCAGAGAGAGGGCTTTTGTGGCAGATGGTATTTGTGCTGAAGAGAGTCTCTATGTTTTGAATGTTGCTGACTCCAGACATCCCAGAATAGAGCAGGCTTTCTCAGGTAGGGTAAATAGCGTCAAGCTGCTAAGTGATTCCATTCTGGCTATGGGACCAAATTTTGCGCGTGCCTACTCACTGGAATTTTGATGCTTTCGGAGAGGAGATAGCATGCTCAGGCTGAAAACTCTGCCGCAGCCGGAAATCTTCCTGCATCTTCTGCCGGGATTTGCACAGGCTCAGATTCTTGAGCACCTGATCAACAGAATCTTTGCAGGCAGTGCACTGACCCAGCTTCAGCCACTCTCCGGTAAGAAACTGCTGTTTTGCACGCCCGGAGGCGAGCTTGAACTGATCATGCTCATCAGCCCGGAGCGTATCCGTATTAGTCACCACCGCGGTGAAAGCCCAAATCTAACCCCTGATGCAACCATCCGTGGAGATTTGCTGGCCCTGACGGCCCTCTGTCTGGGATTGGAAGATAGTGATTCTCTATTCTTCTCCCGCCGACTGTTAATGACCGGGGATACATCTGCCGGATTGATGTTCAAGAATATCCTGACCAATCTCGATTTTGACCTCTATGCTGAACTGGAAAAACAGCTGGGTAGTTCCATGGCTGAGACACTCTGGAAAATGGGCAGCCGGGCGATCGGGGCTGTTGAGTATATCGACCAGCGGGTTGCTGATGCCAGCATCATCATTGGGGAGCGCCTCGGCCTCTCTCCTGTGGAGCAGGTAAAATCCCTGGAGAGCGAGCTTCAGCGCGTGCAAGGGGAGCTGGATAGACTCAAACTGCAATCAGGGAGACGGTTGAGACAGGTGGCGTCGTGACTGTCGCAGAATCCAAGCCGGAACTTGTCTGCCCTGCCGGCAATCTTCCTGCCTTGAAGGCAGCGGTTGATGCCGGTGGTGATACCGTCTATCTCGGATTCCGCAATGCCTCCAATGCCCGCAACTTCGAAGGGCTGAATTTCAGTCGTGAAGAGGCGGAAGAGGGCATCACCTATGCTCACCAGCGAGGCTCCCGTGTTTTTGTGGCCGTGAATACCTCACCCGATCCGCATGATCTGACGCCATGGACCTCCTCGATCGATATGGCCGCCGAACTGGCAGCCGATGCAGTCATCCTTTCCGATATCGCGCTGCTTGAGTACGCCAGAGAGAAATATCCGAAATTGCGCAGACATCTCTCTGTTCAGGCCAGCGCAGGAAATTATGAAGCATTGAACTATTATGAACGTGAATTCGGCATCAAACGCGCAGTACTGCCGCGTATTCTGAGCATGGATGCCATTCGTGAAATCTGTGATAGAAGCAGTGTGGAGATTGAGATATTTGTATCCGGTGGACTCTGCGTGATGGCAGAGGGGCGCTGCTGGTTATCTTCTTACATCACGGGAGATTCACCCAATATGAATGGCGTATGCTCTCCTGCACATGCAGTTCGCTTTGAAGATCAGCCAGACCGGCTGGATGTGAAGCTCGATGGCGTGCTTATCAACAGGTTTGCACCTGATGAGCCTGCCGCCTATCCCACTCTCTGTAAGGGGCGTTTTGAGGCCTGCGGCAAGCAGGGACACGTGATGGAAGATCCCTATAGCCTGAATACCATGGAGATGCTGCCGGAGATTTTTGCTGCCGGTATCCATGGACTGAAAATAGAGGGGCGCCAGCGAAGCAAACATTATGTCCGCGAGGTGGTTTCGACATGGCGCAGTGCAGTTGATGTCTGTGCTGCCGATCCTGATGGATATGCAGTTCGGGATGAGTGGATGGCCCGCATGGATGCCATGAGTGAAGGTGGCGCTCATACCGCTGGCGCTTATATGGATGAGTGGCGATGAAAATTGCGCTTGGCCCACTGCTGTTTGGCTGGCCTGAAACTAAAATCAGAGCGTTCTACCTGGATATTGCCGGGCAGACCGAGGCCGATATTTTTTATCTTGGCGAGGTGGTCTGTTCAAAACGCTCCATTTCAGGTGTCCCGTGGCAGATCGGATTGGCTGAAGAGTTACAGCAGGCCGGAAAAGAGGTGGTGCTCTCCACGCTGGCTATGCCAACGACAGAAGCGGAGCTGCAGTCCATTCGGGATATAACAGATGCTGCCCGCGATATGGATCTGAGCATTGAGGCCAATGATATCTCGGCCGTTGCCATCGCCTCGGAGCGTGGTGTGAAGTTCGTCGCCGGACCTCATCTGAATATCTATAGCAGCGGCACACTCCGGCATCTCTGCAGCCAGGGTGCCAAACGCATGGTGCTGCCACTTGAGTGGCCGGCCAGAGACATTCCGGCCCTGATTCAGGATAGCGGCGTTGAAGTGGAATATTTTGCTCACGGACATCTTCCGCTGACTTTTTCGGCCCGCTGTTATGCAGCACGGGCGCATGGCCTGAATAAGAGCGATTGCCGCCACGTCTGTTTTATGAATCCGGATGGTATCGGGATGAATACTTTGGATGCAGATGAGTTTGCGACCATCAATGGCACGCAGGTGATGTCATATCGCCCGTTTTCAGCCCTGAACCAGCTGAAAAGCCTGGCTGGATATGGTGTGGATATTCACCGTGTCTCTCCGCAAGCTGAAGGTACAGTTGAGACAATCCGGAAATTCCAGACTGTAGCAGATGGCATGCAGAAGGCTGATGAAGCTTTGCAGGAGCTGGCCGGAGCGGAATCGGTAGGGGATGCATTTTGCAATGGTTACTATTATGGAAAGCAGGGGCGTGTATGGATTCAAGGCGGGTAACTGACAATATGCATTTTATTAAAGGTTTTTTTC
>JBEQLD010000045.1:0-12868 GCA_040326115.1 Mariprofundaceae bacterium
CGGTAATCTTCTGGCGGTATTCCTACCTGAAGTCGGTATGGCCAGGATGGTTCCGGTTGCACGCAAGCTGATCCATTTTACCGGCTACGAAATAGCTGTTCCTGCTATTCCTCTGCATGAGCCGGATCAGAGGGTGCTGGGAAAACTGTTGGGGACCGCCGATCTTCTGGCCCAGATGTCTGATCGCTGTTACCTGGAGAAATGCAGGGATCGACTATATCCGGAGTTTGTTGCTGCCGGCATGGCCGGGCCTGATGTTCAACATAGCCCATACCACTCACCGGAAGAGCTGATCTATAAAACTCCGAAATTCTTTCAGCATGTTCTGCATGATCGTCTTGATAACGTGCTCAAGGGCGTGCACAGCTATGCAAGAATGTTTTTTCTGCCTGAGCGCGATTATTATGGCACGGCACTTGAACAGAATTACGCCCACCTTGAGCGTGTGGTGAATGAGAGAAATTTAGGCCTGCTCCGCCGTGTACCACCCTGGACACTGGTTGTTAAACCGGAGCAGGTGCTTCTTGCAGCGTGATTTCAAAGTACTCCAACATTCATAATTCCTGAATTCCGTGTACTCTCTTTTATATGAATAGTCTGATCATATCCCTGACACTCTATTTGATTGCAGCCAATCTTGTGGCGGGCACGATCTATTATTTCGGCCAGAAGAAAATCGGCCTGATCTGGTTTGAGTATCCGTTTATCTATGTTCCCTGGGTAATCCTGCTGCTTATCATGCCGGAGTTTGTTGCAGTGGTTGGTTATGCAGATCTGGACCCTTCACTGAAATTTTTCCTGTTTATGATGCAGGGATTCAGCTGTGGCATACTGGGTGGATTTATTCTCCTGCCCCGTTTTTTTATTAAAGCAGAAACCAGATGGGAGAAACTTAAGGTTACCATGCTCAGTTCTCTGGCTGTTGGAATATTTTATCTAGCTACACGTTATCTGTTATTAGAGATGTTTAAATGGGTTCTGCCGAAGGTGCAGTAGAAAAGGCCCGTCTGATCAGGGCTCCCCGGCTCGAGCCCGGTTCATTTTTTTAATCACATCGGATGTATACGTTACCATATGCGTAAGCAGGCTTAGCAGAAGTTCATGGTTTTTTACCATCAATGTGCAGTAGCCCTGCCGACTCAATTCATAAACTGTACAGTGACCATGAGCCGTGACCGTAGCGGAACTGTCTTCATTTGTGAGAAAGCTCATCACGCCGAATAGTGCGGCTTCAGTCGCATCAGCAAGAAAGGTGAATCTGTTATTTTCGTTACAGGTGATCACGGCATTTCCCGAGCGGAGAATATGCAGCCCGCCTCCTGAGCTTCCCTGTGAAATAATTACATCGCCTGCACGGTAGTGACGAATCTTGAACAGGTCACAGATGACCTGCCTGTCATCATGCATTAACTTTTGCAGGAGAATATTCTCCTCCATCCATAAAATATCGATAGACATATTTTTCCCCTTTCCCATTGAAAATCATATGAATAACGGAATGTAGATGAAGTGATTAACCCTTCAGTGACTATGGTCACTAAGAAGTGAGGTGACAGGATCGGAATCTATCCGGGGTTAATTATCCTGCAGTGTGGCAACGTTCCAGCAGCGGTCCAGATCGGCCTCGATGGCATCGACAACTGTTCTATCAAGCTTTCCCTGTTCGACTTCCTCTTTCAGAATTGAAAGGACCTTATCTTTTGGCATGGAAGATCGGTAAGGGCGCTCCTGTGCCAGCGCCTGAAAGACATCAGCCACAGCGATAATCCGTGCTTCAAGTGGCAGGCGCTCCTGATCGGAGTGATAGGGGTAACCGCTGCCATCCACCCGTTCATGGTGTTGCCCTGCCCACTGCGCAATGGATTCGAATCCCCGTATTTTTTTCAGGATATTCAACGTATCAAAGCTGTGTCGCTGAATGGTTGCAAATTCAGATTCAGAAAGTTTCCCCGGTTTTTCCAGCACCTCATCCGGCACTCGCAATTTACCAAGATCATGCAGCAGACCAGCCAGCTCAAGCATGTCGCAGTTGTGCTCGGGTAGGTCAAATTTTTCTCCCAGATAGCGTGAGAGATTGGCCACACCATCAGAGTGTTCCCGTGTGAACTTGCTTTTGGCATCCACGATATGGGAGAAGATTTTTACAATACTTTTCAGATCAAAAAAATCGATCTCCCGGGTTGAATCATGATCAATCCATTGCGATACATATCCATCCACATGCTCCCGTTCCAGTGATAGCCAGAAGGCTTCCGAGTTTGAGACCTTAAGAAACGCATCGACCAGATCCGGGTGAAACCAGTCATCGCTTTTATCACTGATTTTGTCACGGATGTCACGGGAGCTAAGTAGAATATTCGGATTTCTTACCTGACTGTGAAGGGAGAGCACATCAACACGATCCACCAGATAGATGCAGTTGGCCAGAAGTTTGATCTCATCAGGGATCGATTTCTCTTTCAGCTCATTCCAGTGGGTATGATGATGAAGTACGGTCTCTGCAAGGTGCGCAAGCGGAGGCGTCTCCCTGAGCAGCAGCGCACCGATTTTGCAGTGCTCTTTCTCTTTTTCCCATTCGAACTGGGCCAGTCTTGCGTGAATGGCCGTATTGGCAACGCCGCAATCATGCAGCATGGCTGCCATAAACAGATTGTCCAACCGCTCTTCCGGCCACCCCAGTTGCAAACCAACTTCAGCAGCCATGAAGGCCACCCGTTTACCATGATGAATCTGTACCACTCCGACAAGATCGAGCGCATCCGAGAGCGAATAGAGGGTTTCGTGCAGGTTAATCTGAAATGATGACAAGGTTCCTCCATTGGCCATATGTGAAAAGAGTGCTGGAGTAAGTAATTATCGGAAATTATAGCAAAACCTTTAGAAAATGTGGCTATTCGGCATCCATCACTCTTTGAGTATCGGTTCTTTGGGTGCTTCGTTAGCATAATCGGAGCCGGATGAATCTTCCGCATGGGAGGAAAAAACGTCCTCTTAAGTGCAAAATAAGAGCGTATTCACAGCACCTGTTTCTGGCATGATCTATGCAGGAGAAATAGTTATGAAAACGAGAGCAAACAATCTGATTCACCACCCGGAGCAGGTGCCTGTAGAGATTCAGGCGCTGGGTTACAGTGAAGCATACCCAGGTCCTGTAACTGGCGGCTGTCAGGGTGAGCTGGCAGTTCACTGTGTATCAAGGTTCAGAGTCGGTGCGGTAGTTGAATTGCATGTGCCCGAGCTTGATGCCGGCACCAGATTGCATGGTCATGTCATCTGGTTCCACAAAGCCGGACATGGCTATCTCGTTGGTATCTCTTTTTACGGTGAAGATGAGGCGTTTCGTATGCGCATGATCGAACAGCTCTGCCATATTGAAGCCTATCGGAAAGATGTGGAGATTGAACAGGGTCGGATGCTGACCCGGGAAGAAGCAGCAGCAGAGTGGATTGCCCGTTTTTCAGAAGATTTCCCTGAAGTCAGGCCGATGTAGTTATACAGATCAACAGCTTGGATAAGGAGTTATAAAAAAAGCAGCGCTGAAACCGGCGCTGCTTTTTTGATTTGGTTTGAGGTCGTTCAGATAGCGATCGACTCAGATTTAACCCGTAAAGGTTGGCTGGATATGTTTAAGGTCCGCACCTGACGCTTTTGTTTTGCCCAGGCAATCAGCCGGAACGCCAAGTAGCCCCGAGAGGCGGTTGATAAAGCGATCTTCCCTGAAATCAACCTCACCATCGGCAATGGCAACCTGCCACAGCTCCTGAAGGATGGTGGTGCGTTCAGCAACATCGAATGATTCATTAATCTGTTCAACCAGCACTTCAAAGCGGTGATCGGATTCACTCGCCTGCTGCATCAGCTCTTCGCTCTCCTCAGCAGAGAGATCGAAGCGCTCACTGAGCTGCTTGATGATCTCGGCCTTCTGATTTTCATGCATCACGCCATCCATGGCCATCATGCCGACCATCAGCTTGGTCAGTGCGAGTGTGAGTTCGGGTTTGTCCGGGTGGAGCTCTTCTTCTTCTTTCCACCAGCGTTCCAGTGTTTTAAGCATTGTTCACCTCGCATGACTTTTTGGAGCATGATCATTCATTCTCTATTCTTTACCTTATCGGATAAAAGAGGGATTTCTTTAATGGCCCGAAAAAAGAACGGTTGCCAGTACTTTTGCTTTAGGTTTTTGATTTAAGCACCTGTAAATTCACCCCTTTCGCAGGTGGTGCAGGGTCACTTCCGGCAGGCAGTTGATGCGGGCATCGACAATACATGAACCGCAACCGACCGAGGTGTAACCGCGCATCTGGTGATAGTCCCACGGCCCACGGCCCATATGGCGAGGGCAGCGGGCATTGGTGGTTATAAAGGTTCCGCCCGGCAGGCAGATCTGGCCGCCATGGGTATGGCCGCAGAGCATCAGGTTAAAATCGGAGTGTGCCGCCCGTTTATAGATTTCAGGCGAGTGCGATAGAAGAATCGATATCTCATCGGGTGGAATGTGCATGGCTGCCTTCTCCAGGTTATCCACCTGATAGAAGTGCGGATCATCGACCCCGGCAATATGTACTCTTGCATCACCGCGGCTGATGATGGTGGCTTCATTGAGCAGCATGTGGATATCCATCGCCTCCAGCGGCTCAAGCATCTCGATAAAATCATGATTGCCGAGCACGCCGTACACAGGCCCGTTGATCTCTTTGCGCACCCGCGCCATCTCGGAAATGGCCTTCTTATAAGGGCCACGGGTCTCCGCCCGGTAGTCACCGGTCAGCACGCAGATATCATATTCAAGCGATTGGATACGGTGAATCAGTGCATTGGTAACCTGCTCAGACAGATCCACGTGCAGATCGGTCAGATGCAGAATCGAGAATCCGTCAAAAGCTTCCGGCAACTCTTTGATGTACACATCATGGTGGCGGAGCTGAATATTGGCAGCGTTGCGACGTGCGCGCCGGCGCAAGCCGGAAAGTCCTAACATGAACTTGAGCAGCCCGTGGCCAAGCTTCCAGTTTTCGATATGGAAGAAGGTGCGCCCCTGCCCGAATATCTGATCGGCATGGTCTCGCTGGATGCCCAGCCGCTGTTTCAGGTGCAGGCGGTCAACTCGCTGCTTGAGAAATTTCATCTCCAGTTTGTCAGGCATGTCCGGTTCCGAAGGCAGCGGGGGAAATTCTGATGCTGTATTTCATACTTCTATTATAGCACTCCGCACCACGCTTAATGATCAGACGAATCTTTCGGCAGGTGCGGCTCATTATCAGCACTTTTTCGTAAGCTCCAGTTCACACCAAAACGCTCAATCATCAGGTCGAGATATCCGAATAGCCACTCTCTGAACCGGTTTTTTATCGGACGCTGCAGCCACCGCTCCAGTGTAATCTCCCGGGAATGTTCAAAGGCCTCGTTGAAAAAAGACTCTGCTTCACTGCAGAGGGCATCATCACCACTCTCCAGATTGGCCTCAAGATTCCAGCGCAGGCCCCAGCGATCCATATTGCATGAGCCGATGGAACACCAGTTGTCGCACAGGTAGAGCTTGGCATGCATGAAAGCGGGCTGATACTCGAAAATACGAATGCCGTGACGCATCAGGTTGTGATAATAGCGGCGGCCGGCATGGTAGACGGCGGGGTGATCATTGATTTTTCCCGGCAGCAACAGCCGCACGTCGACACCACGTTTTTTGGCGGCACGAAGCGCCTGCAGCATTCTGTGTCCGGGCAGGTAGTAGGCGGTGCCCAGCCAGACCCGCTCGGAGGCGGAGTGAACCTGAGCCAGCAGTGAGAGTCGGATGAATTTTCGTCTGCCACGCAGGCTGAGTGAAAGTGTGCCTCTCTGCTCTCCGGGGTTCCCGGCATCTTTTTCCACTGCTTTGACCTGCGGCGGTTTGATCTCTGCTGGAGAGCTCTTATCAATCCAATGTTGCCAGACATTGAAAAACTGGCTCTGCCAGTCGGTAACGACAGGCCCCCGCATCTCCACAATCAGATCATGCCATGCAGGCGTGGAGCCCTCTGTCTCATAATCATCGGTAATACCGGCACCGCCGCTGTAGGCCAGTTCGCCATCAATCAGCAACACCTTGCAGTGGTTGCGCGGCAGGCCACGGAAAAAGTGACTCAGGTAGGCGGGATTGTAAAACAGCAGCTCGATGCCTGCAGCCTGGATACGCTGCCGGTCTGCAGTGGATAGTCCGCGGGCGCCAAAGTGATCGATCAGCATATAGACCGGTACCCCGCGTTGCAGGCAGGCGGTAAAGGCATCAATGAACCGATCTGCCACATTTCCCGAGCTGATCAGGTACTGCTCAAACAGGACATACTCTCTGGCGCGATGAATCGCCAGCTCCATGGCCGGGAGAAAGGAGTCGGCTCCTGTCAGAAGCCTGAAATAGTTGCCGCCACGTTCGGGATATGGATTGCGAATAGCCATAGTATAAGTGTATGCCATTTTGCTGAAGCCCGCCGGACTTTATAGTGCCGCTCTTTTTCGCTATGCTTAATTAGGGGTATATGATGCAGGATACGATGGTTCGTGATCAGATTGAAAAACGGGGTATCAGTGATGCGCGTGTACTTGATGCAATGCGCACTGTTCCCCGTCACAGGTTTGTGCTGGATACGGACATTGATGATGCTTATGGCGATTTCCCGCTCTCCATCGGCTGCGGCCAGACTATCTCCCAACCTTTCATAGTCGCCTACATGTGTGAGCTCGCCCGTTTCACGGAGCATGATCGGGTGCTGGAGGTGGGGAGTGGCTCAGGCTACCACGCTTCGATTATCGCCCAGCTTGTTGATCACGTTTTTAGCATTGAGATCGTGCCGGATCTTGCGGCCCAGGCTGAGAGTACGGTCAAAGCGCTTGGCTACGAAAATATCAGCATACGATATGGTGACGGTTTCTATGGATGGGCGGAGGAAGCGCCATTCGATGTAATTGTTGTTACCGCTGCGTCAGACTATATCCCGCCGCCGCTGATCAATCAGCTTGCCGAGGGCGGGCGTCTGGTGATTCCGCTGGGGCCACCCGCATTCACCCAGGAGCTGATGCTGGCAGAGAAGCACCAGGGCGAGATCGTGGTGCGTGATAAGTTGCCGGTGCGCTTTGTGCCGCTGACCGGAAGGCATTGAGTGTTCGATATGGCAGTAGTGCCCCAGCCGTGTCTGCGCAGTCATCAATGCAATTTTCCGGAGTCTGCTGAAGGGCATGAAACTTTGTTGTTTTCAGATTAGGGTTTGTGGCATGAAATTGAATCCATCCGACATCCCCGAAGTATCCATAGCGTTTATGCAGAAGACTCACCTTGAAGAGGTGGCAATGCTTAATGAGCTTTATGCGCTGTTTGAACAGGATGAGCCTTCCCCGGAGCTTGGCGAAAAGATCGAGGCGCTGGTTGTGCATACCCATGCCCATTTTGCCAGAGAAGAGGAGAAGATGCTGGAGCTGAACTTTCCTGCCTATCCGATGCATAAGCAGGCACATGATGAGTATCTGAACGAGTTTGATGCACTGGTGGCTGACTGGCGGAGCAGTGGCGATCCGGCTCCGGTTGCACTCTTCCTGCAGCACAGCACACCAACATGGTTGCAGCAGCATATCTCCACTATGGATTTTGTGACGGCGAACTTTTTCGCCATGTGCGAAGGCGGTCAGTAAACAGACCGCCCGTTCCACCAATCAGGCGATGGTCACCTCTTTTGACAGGTAGACATCCTGAATGGTGTTAAGAAGCTCAACGCCCTCGGCCATCGGCTTCTGGAATGCTTTGCGCCCGGAGATCATCCCCATACCCCCGGCCCGTTTATTGATCACCGCGGTTCTGACTGCCTGAGCCAGATCATCGTCACCGGATGCACCGCCGGAGTTGATCATGCCGATACGGCCCATGTAGCAGTTGGCCAGCTGATAACGGGTCAGATCAATCGGGTGATCCGAGGTCAGTTTTTCGTAGACCAGCGGGTGGGTTTTACCAAAATTGATCGCATTGTAGCCACCATTTCCCTCCGCCTGTTTCTGTTTGATGATGTCGGCACCGATAGTGGCTGCGAGGTGATTGGCCTGGCCGGTCAGATCTGCCGCTGTGTGGTAATCAACCCCCTCATGTTTGAACGCCGAATTGCGCAGGTAGGCCCAGAGAACGGTCACCATACCGAGCTCATGGGCACGGGCAAAGGCATCACTGACCTCCTGAATCTGCCGGCGTGATTCCCCTGCGCCAAAGTAGACGGTAGCCCCCACAGCAGCAGCACCCAGATCAAACGCCTGCTCCACCGAAGCGAAGAGTGTTTGATCGTAGATGTTGGGATAACTCAGAATTTCATTGTGGTTGATCTTCATGATAAAGGGGATTTTATGAGCATAGCGGTTGCTCACCGATGCCAGTACCCCGTAGGTGGATGCCACACCGTTGCAGCCACCCTCGATGGCAAGCTCAATAATCTTTTCAGGATCGAAATAGATCGGGTTGGGGGCAAAGGATGCGCCGCCTGAGTGCTCCACGCCCTGATCAACGGGAAGCAGGGAGAGGTATCCTGTTCCGCCTAATCGCCCGTGATTGCAGATACTCTGCATATTGCGAAGTACGGATGCTTTGCGGTCACTCTGGCCCATCACCCGGCCAACAAAATCGGGCCCCGGCAGGTAGAGACTGTCTTTGTTGATGGTCTGGCATTGATGTGTAAGAAGCGATTCGGCCTCATCGCCCAATAGTGATTGAACAGTGTTCATGGCGACCTCCAATATGATGGTCTGTGTAGTAAATTAGTGTAGTTCATCGTGGATATCTTTGCAGGAAAGAGTCTTTTGGAAGCCAGAAGCACAAAGGTTGTTTGTGAGTTATTTCACCTTGCTAGGTGTACGAACGTACACTACAGTTCCGCTATGGCAGATCGTGAAGTGGCAGCGCTGGCAAAGCTGCGAGATTATTACCGTAAACATCAATTGATCCCCTCCTATGCGGGGCTGGGCGATATGCTCGGCCTGAGCAAACAGGGGGCGGTTAAATTAGCCGCTAAACTGACGTTGCGTGGATTTCTCAAAAAAGGTCCGGGCGGACGTCTGGTGCCGGGCGGTATGTTTTTTGAGCGGCCACTGGTGGGTACGGCTCCGGCCGGATTTGCCAGTCCGGCGATGGAGTTGATGGGTGATGCGATCACCATTGATGAGTACCTGGTGGAGCATCCCTCCAGCACGGTGCTGGTTGAGGTGAAGGGTGACTCCATGATCAATGCCGGCATCCATGATGGCGATATGCTGGTGGTGGAGCGCTGCTCCAGTGCCAACAGGGGCAAGGTTGTGGTGGCGATTGTTGATGGTGATTTTACCATTAAATATCTGCAGCAGGATCGGCACGGCTACTATCTGGAGCCTGCCAATGATCAGTTCTCCATTATCCGGCCTGAGGGCTCTCTTGAAATCTATGGTGAGGTGGTCGGCCAGTTCCGTAGACTGAAATGAGTTACGGGATGAGAGAGGGTTAATCGGTTATGGCTCTCACCCCGACCAGTTGGCCACATGCCATTGCCCATATCGATGCCGATGCCTTTTATGCCTCATGTGAGGCTGCGCGTCACCCTGAGTTGAAGGGGCGTCCGATCTGTGTGCTCTCCAATCAGAATGCGATGGTGATCGCCAAGAGCTACGATGCCAAATATGCAGGGGTGACCACGGGTATGCCGATCTGGGAGGCGAAGCGACTGGTTCCCAACGCTGCATTCCTGACACCGGATTTTCGATTTTACGGGCAGATGTCCTCCCGCATGTTTTCCGTCATGCACCGCTATAGTCCGGAGATAGAGATCTACTCCATCGATGAGGGATTCATGGATATGAACGGTATCCGAATCCTCTGGCGCAAATCATTCCGGCAGCTGGCCGATGAGATTCGCCGTGTTATCCGGCAGGAGGTCGGCATCACCGTATCGATCGGTATCAGTATCACGCGCACGCTGGCCAAAATGGCATCGGAGAGTAACAAGCCCGATGGCAGCACGGTGGTGCCCGGTAAACGAGTGGATCGCTTTCTGCTAGATATTCCGGTGCACGATATCCCTGGAATCGGGCGTAATCGCACAGCCCTGTTGCATAAATTCAACATTCGCACAGCCCACGATTTTATCCATGCCGAGAAGGCATTGATCCATCGGCTGCTGGGGCGTCACGGACTGATTCTGTTTGAAGAGCTCAATGGCCGCTCCGTGATGAAACTTGAGATAGAGCCGCCGCTTCCCAAAAGCGTGGCACGCACCGCTTCGATGGGTGAGGTGAGTGGTGATGCCCGGCTGATTCGGGCGCATCTCTCCCGGCATGTGCTGCGGCTGGTCTCCGATCTGGTGGCGAAGAAGTTGTTAACCAAAAGCCTGCAGATATTTCTTACCCTCAAATCATTTGAAAAACAGGGCATCAACGTGCCGCTCGATTTCCCTTCCAACAGTCTGAAGGTGGTGAATCGGGCAGTGGCTCACGCATTCGAAAAGCTCTATCGGCCCGATCAGCTCTATCGCGGTTGCGGCATTGTGGCGACCCACATCAGTGAGGAGGCCACGGCCACGGAGGATCTGTTCGGATTCATGCGGGAAGATCTGCGGCAGTCGAAATTGATGCATACGGTCAACGGCATTAACAATCGTTATGGCAAAGGGATGGTGACGCTGGCGGCGAGTCATGGCTTAAAGGGGCGGAAGAAAGAGGTGCGATTCCAGTACCCTGTGATCAGCGCAACATAGCCTTCTAAATTCAATGAATCTCTTACAGGAGTGATGCAAACGCTGTAAAAAAGGTCTATGATCTAATTGTTTATGAAGCCACAGCTTTCAAGGGAGTGGGCGTGACGCAAATAAAAGATATCAGAATTGGCCTTCCCCATCCGCCGCATGCGCTGCCGCAGCAGCGCGGTCTGTTTGATCATTTCCCAAAAATTGGCGAGCTGCAAAAGGCTTATGGCGCACTGACCAACGCGGGCAGCGATGAAGAGCGTTTCCGGGCACGGGGCGAGGTCGGTGCCCTGCTCAAGCGTATGGCCGGCGTCTACCATCCTTCACAACCTGAGCTGATCTCTCTCTGCCGATCCCATGCAGGGGCGATGAACGATGCCAATCTCGAGAAGGCCATCACAGTCTGTGAAGTGGCATTTCATGGCCAACACGCCAACAGTGACAAGCCGGATTATGAGACACTGTTGGAGATTGCCGGTGATGCCCTGGTTTTTGTCATGGCTCTGCTCCGGCATAAGCTTGTACGTCACGAGGATGCATTCACTGATCTGCATGGTCCGTTTTTCCATTTTGCACACTGTGTGCTGACATGTCGTCAGCAGTTGGGAGAGAGGGCATCCAAAGTGTTGATGGGGCAGGCGGCAGGCAATATCGCCGCATTCATCCTGCTTGGACGGATGGACTTTTTCTCGATGAGCGCAGCCAGGCAGAAGGCATTGATGCGTACACTTAACCCGATCCTGTCGACATGCGATATCTATTTCATTCCGGCAGGTGAAACGATTGATGAAGTGGGCGGCTTCTGGGTGACACGCGAGGATGATCGTTTGTCGGCAGGCCGTTCCAAGCTGCATAAGGCTCTCTCAGGCAGCACGACCCATGCCCGGCTTGTCACATCTATTCTGCCGCTTGTCAAAGCGCTGGAAGAGGCGGGCAAGAAGCCGGATGGAACGGTTCAGATGCAGGCGGTGATGACGCCCGCCATGAACAAGCTGATTCGGAAAAAGCTGGGTGTATTGAAACACAGCGATCAACGCGTTGAAGTGCGGGAGAATATTCAGCTGCTCTGCGATTGGGATGATGTGGTGAATGTTTCGGAAGATACCGGCGTCCCGGCGACGCTGCTTGATGTCGATAGCTCCGGTTTCAGAATCATTATCAATGATCCCGCTGCCGAGTTGCCGGATGTGGATAGTCTGCTTGCCATTAACCGGCCCGGCCATGGCGTCAAGCGCGGTACCCTGATCTGGAAACGCCTGCAGGCCAGAGGCGTGACGATGGGTGGCCGCTGGCTGGAGGGTGAGTTCGAGCAGATTCAGCTATCCATGCTTGGGCATTCGGAGATGTCAGTCGGTGTTCGCGAGTGGCATGCACTGGCGCAGCAGATCGATGAGAAGCATGTTGCCTGCTGGCTTGGTGAGCCGGCGCTGCAGCCGGGCATCAGTGTATTGCTTCCGGTTGGCGATAAGAAGTTCTCTTCAACACTGGATCAGATCAGCCATCGTGGCGGCAACTTCTGTCAGGGCGTGGTGCTGGTCGGAGAAGAGTGGAAAGAGGTCAATTTCGAGCTCGATCTCTAAAGTCTCATCTTAAGAGCCCGACCCCCAAGAGCCAGTCAGTTCCGGGGCTGCTCAGCCTTCCCGAAATGTAGCATTTTCTGCACAGGCTTTTCAGATAAGTCGACATCCCCTTTTTACGGGATACCGCGATAACAGCTAAAGGGATAAATTTAATATATTCACGCGAACCTGCCGGCTCTCCTCCCGTACGATTTTGAGAGGCAGGTTCGTTGTGAAGCCCTGATAAGACCGACTAAAAAAGAAGGTTATTTATGAATTTTCTGGGTTTTTCATGGGCGTCTAAATCATTGTAATATAAAGAGTATTTTAGCGTCTCATGTCCCCGTATAGCATATATATGCTATAGACAATCCGGCGGTCAATCCATAGAAAGCGCAAAATTTTTGAGTGCAGGATGCGAAATTGAAACTGTCAGTAAATACAGTACATAAAAATGATGATACAGGCTCTGGCCGGGTATTGATCAAGGTCTGCCCTGAGTGTGGGAGCAGGATGGTGCGACGCACCGCCAAGAAAAGCTCAAAAACCGGCAGCCAGTTCTGGGGCTGTTCAGCCTTCCCAAAATGCAAAACG
>JBEQLD010000046.1:0-12817 GCA_040326115.1 Mariprofundaceae bacterium
GCAATGGTTGAAGGGAGGCCCCAGAGAGCAATGAGGTATGCCCCGATTTCAGCATGGCTGGCGCCCAGCAACTCCTGCTCCACTTTCCAGACGGGAAGATTCTCCTCGTTGGCCCTGGCCGTAATCTGCCTGTATTCATCGGGGAAGCCGCTGATGATAATCAGGCTGCCTACGTTTTGCAGAATCCCTGCAAGAAAGGCATCACCGCAGATAGATTTATCTTTACCTTCCATTTTGGCTATATCACGCGCCAATGTCCCGACTGCAACGCCGTGATTTGAAATTCTCTCCAGCGAAATGCCTTCCGGGATGGGTATTTCAGAGCATGCCTGAAGATAGAGAGCCAGTGATTTGATCACATCAGCTCCAAGCATGACCACGGCCTGGGCCGGAGTCTCTATCTTGCGGGTGATGCCGAAGATGGGGGAGTTTACCAGCTGCAACACTTTGGCGGTTATACCGACATCCTGAGCCACAATATCACCAACCTTCTGCATGGAGGCATTGGGTGATTTGAGTTCCTCTTCAATATCAATATAGATGGATGGCAGGCTGGGAAGGAAGCTGGCGCGTGTCACCAGCTCTTTTAGGCTGCTATTTTCAAGCAGAGATCGCATGGCAACAGTCTGCGAAATGGTTTTTTTGAGTGTATCGGCATCACAGGGCTTGGAGAGAAACTGATGTGCCGACCAGCCGGAGCGGATGAAGTTATCGATATCATATTGGCCGGAGAGGACGATGCGAATCATATTCGGATAGAGTTCAAGTGCCTTTTTCAATAGCTGTGCGCCATCAATGCCCGGCATGCGCATGTCGGTGACGAGAACCTCATAGGTCTCAGCTGCCATCATCTCCAGTGCCTTTTCTCCACCCAGTGCGAAGGAGACATCCCATACGTCACGCATGCTGCGTGCCATGCGTTTGAGCCCCTGAAGAATCTCGGGCTGGTCATCAACAAAGAGGATGTGGATTTTCTGCTGATTCATCATGCCTCCTCTCCATTATATAGCATAGGGAGCCGGATAATGAAGGTTGTGCCTTCACCAACCTTGCTCTCAATCTCCAGAGATCCGTGATGTTGCTCAACAATAATATTGTGAGAAATGGCAAGCCCCTGGCCTGTTCCCTTGCCCACCTCTTTGGTGGTAAAGAAGGGTTCAAAAATTTTGTTCAGGTTCTCCTCAGGAATACCGTTACCCGTATCGCTGATTCTGATCACTGCATGGGTCTCTGTTTGAGAGGTGGTAATGGTAATCAGCCCTTGTTCGGAACTGTTTTCACCAAGCTTCTCTTCAATCGCATGGGCTGCATTTACAATCATGTTGAGAAACACCTGATTGATCTCCGGCAGGCACCTGATCGGTGGTAGATTCTCATCCAGTTCCAGCTTCAGCTCAGCAACATATTTCCACTCATTTCTGGCAACCGTAGCGGTGCTCTCAAGAATTCTGTTGATATCACCCAGTGTTTTCTCCTTCTGGCCGGGATGGGAGAACTCTTTCATCGCACTGACAATATTGCTGGCCTTGGAGACGCCATCCAGGCTCTGTTCGATGGCTGAGGGAATCTCCTCCATGATAAATTCGATATCGGCCTCTTCATCTGCCTTTTTGAGGATCTCAATCATCTCCGGTGCAAATGAGCTCTCTTCACAGTGATCGATCAGTTTATGGTAGTGCTCGCAGAGTTCGTGCATGTCGCTGAATGCGTCTTTCAGGAAGCGGATGTTGTCACCCACGTATTGAAGCGGTGTGTTGATCTCGTGGGCGATACCGGCAGCGAGCTCACCAACCGCTTCCATCTTCTGGGCCAGTTGCAGCTGGCCCTCAAGTTTCAGGCGTTCACTGATATCCGAACCAAGCAGAAGGAAACCGTTGTCGATACCATCATCGTAGATGGTTCTGATGGTAAGTCCCAAAATGCCTTCCGAGCCATCAGGCCTCTGGAAGGTAACGTCATCGATCCGGGATGTACCCGCTGCCCGGGACTCTGCAATTCCATGGTTAATCGTGTTCCAGCTCCACTGAATTTTGAGTTCGGAGAAATGGGTGCCCAGGGCATCAGCCTTATCAATACCAAAAGTTACTGCCGCAGACTGATTCCAGAGTGCTACCAGACCATCGTGATCCACACCGATCAGAATCGAAGGAATGGCTAGCAATAGCTGCTGATTGAGGTTGTGTTCTCGGTGCAGCTCCTCTTTGGCTCTCTCTTCTTCGGTAATATCACGGAACTGAGTCAGCACTGCAGGCTTCCCGTCAAATTCAACCATGATACTGGTAAGCCGGATTTTTGCCTCTTCGCCATTCAGGCGAAAGGCAATGTATTCACGCTCATCATCATCCGGCTCATTATGAAGAAGCTTCCGAAGTTTTTCAGCCGCTCTCTTATGGTAATCGGGGTGGATAAAACGTGTGAACTCCTTGCCAAGGACAACTTCCGGATCATCGGTACCGAGAAATTTCAGGGCAGCCCTGTTGGCATAAATGAATTTCTCCTGATTATGCACAACAATGGGGTAGGGTGAGGTCTCCACAACCTCGCGGTAGCGTGCCTCGCTCTGTTTCAGAGTCTCTTTGTCCTGCTTCTGTCTGGTGATGTCTCTGAGTATTCCGACAAAACGGAGTTTGTTTTCAAACCGGGCTTCGGTAACACGAATTTCCATCGGGAAGACAGAGCCATCTTTACGTTTACCTTCCAGCTCCCGGTTCATACCCATAACAGCTGTTTTTCCTGTTTTCATATAATGATCTAAATGGCTGTTGTGGTGTTGAGCGTATGATTTTGGCATCAGTACACTGATATTTTTTCCTCGAATTTCATTCGCCTTGTACCCGAAGGTGGTTTCTGCTGCCAAATTAAAAGAGTGGATAGAGCCTTTTTTATCAATCGTGATAATGGCATCAGGAGCTGTATTCATGATCAAGGTGTTCCATTTAACACTGTCGGCCAGCTCGGACTGTTGTAGATTTAGCTTTTCAAGCATTGTGTTGAAATCATTGGCGAGATCACCGATTTCACCTCCGAAGTCAAAGTCGGGAAGCTTTCTGCTCTCTCCTGTGGCGATTTTATCGGCTGCTTTTGCCAGCATGCGAATGGGCGTGACAAGCATCTGTGTGAACCAGTGTGCCAGAACAGCCCCGAACAGAAAGAGCAGAAGGATAAGCCACATGGTTTGCGAAATGGTCGATGCCGCCTGGGCAGCAATGGTTTCATAGGGGATAAGGCGGATCATCAGAATGTCATTGGCGGTGGTGTGTGGATCAAAGCGTGTTCGAATGGCTGCAGAACCAAAGTCGCCGTTGAGATGTTCAAATGTTTTGCCTTCAGTGCCCAGGGAACGATTGTTGATCAGCTCTGCCATTTCGGGATGATCATTCTGGAATCGATAGGGTGTGTTAAATTCAAAACCAAAGGTTTTAGCTTTGTTTGGGTGGCCCAGGTAGTCACCGTTAACATTGGTGATATAGTCAAATGTGTCATTATGGGAGCCTATCAGCCAGTCGAGAATTTCTTTAAAATCCATGTTGCAGACAATAATGCCTGTGGTCTTGCCATTGGCATTCTGCAGCGGCATCACTGCGTGGATAATCGGCCTGTGCGGGGTTTCTACTTTGCCGTTTTCTCTATTTAGCTTAATAGGGGAGAGGTAGGTATCGCCGGGTTGAAGATGAGAGATGGCTTTGAAATATGGATCAGCCTCACTTTTCAGCAATTCGGATTTCTTTGCAGTGCTGATCGTTCCATCAGGATTTCTGCTGACCCTGACAATCTCTTTTCCACCATCGGCAGTAGCGAAGATTCGCAGTTGGTGGAAGCGTCGTTTGCTTTTAAGAATCGCAATAAATTCGTTGGCAATCTGTTGACGAAGCATTTCAAAGTTTTCAGTGGGGGAGTTGAGTTGTCGGGTTAGTTCCGTTGTTGGTGTTGATATGGAGAGGTAGCGGACATCATCAACAAGAGACTGAATTGCCGCTGTTACCCTTGCCGACTTCTGGCGAAGTTCATTACCGTGCTCGTCAAGCTCAATCACCATCATGGTGTTCAGAATATCATGTCGGGCAATAAGGAAGATGGATGCTATAGAGATAAGACCCAATGCAATAAGTAGCCAGGTCTTGTAGACGATGCTTTTGTTTTTAAGCCAGCTGTTAATCATTGGATTGCATGAGGCTGCCGTCTTCACGAGGGCGTGAAAACATTAGTGATATCGCTCCAATTGAAGCCGAAGAAGATAATAGTCCACGGGTTACTACCGGCATGTCACCTCTCTGAATAAACAGACTATTTATATCGGTTATTAGGCAAGCAAACTTTAGGCCATTGTTCAGGGTAGTGTTTAATTAAACGTAGATATGCAGAGTTTTTTCGTCCGGCATCTGCTTCCGTGCAGTGTTCAGTGCTGAATTGGTTTCAGGTCAGGTCAGGCCAGTAGATCACCTTGGCGGTGCAGGTTTCAGCGATTTCAACACGTGAGACTTTGATACGATCGTTATCCAGCCGCTGCTGCATCTCTTCGCAGAGCAGACGGGCAACATTCTCACTGGTTGGATTGATGCTGTCGAAGGGAGGGATGTCGTTCAGGTTGTAGTGATCCCACTTATCAATTGCGGCTTTGACTTCCTGCTTCATGATTTTGTAGTCGATGCCCATGCCGAGCTCATCAAGCTCCGTGCACTCCACGAATAGTTTCACATGCCAGTTGTGGCCATGCAGGCGGGCGCAATCACCGGGGTAACCGCGCAGTTGATGTGCGGCTGAGAAGTGGGTTTCAATGGATAGTTCGTAACGGGACATGGCGGGAAATACTACCTGTAAATGATTAATCGTAAATTAAGTGTGAAAATGAGTTGAATCAGTTGCGTGCGTTGGGAAGCAACATGGCTGCTGAAACATCACGTCCTTCAGCCATAAGAATGTTGTAAGTGCGCGCTGCCGCTCTTGAATCCATACATTCAAAGCCGATATGTGCATTGCTGAGCATCTCCATTACAGAGTGATCCGGGAATGCCGTGGTTCTGCCTGTACCGATCACCAGCACTTCCGGAGGCTTCTCAAGCAGCCATGCCAAATCTTCAACAGTAAGGTCTCGGATTCGATCCGGGCCCCAGGGTGTGATGAGTTCACCGTGATGGAAACGAAGGCCATGGGTGTAGCGGTCATTTCCAATCAGGAAACAATCATCCTCATAACCACGAAAGAGAAGTGTACCCTCCGCACGCTCAGGCGAAACATCCGCCGTAAAAGAGGTGCCTCCGATCAGGGCTTGGCTTCCAGCTCTTTCATCTCTTCATCTGTCGGGCCAAAGCGGCCTTCAAGCGCGAGCATGACAGGGCTGGCGATATAGATGGATGAGTAGGTACCTACGAAAATTCCGACAATCAGTGCGAAAGCGAAATCATGGATCACTTCACCACCGAAGAGGAAGAGAGAGACAACCACCAGTAAAGTGGTCACCGATGTCATGATGGTACGGCCCAGTGTCTGGTTGATGGATGAGTTGACCACGTCCACTTCGTTGTCCGGCGTTCTCTTCTTGCGGTTGAATGCGAAGTTTTCGCGAATACGGTCAAACACCACAATCGTATCATTCAGTGAGTAACCGATAACAGTCAGGATCGCAGCAACTACCGGCAGGGTGAACTCTTTGTCAGTCAGGGCAAAAATACCCATGACCACGGTAATATCGTGTATCAGAGCGGCATCCGCACCAATGGCAAAGCGCAGTTTAAAGCGGAATGTGATGTAGATAAGAATGGCGACCATGGCAAACAGAACTGCCAGAATACCGGCCTGAGTCAGCTCCTCTCCAACCTGTGGTCCAACAAACTCCACACGACGCATCTCAACAGCGTCTTCACTGAAGGCTGCACCCAGCGCATCGAGAATGTCGGTGCTGATTTTGGATGAATCTGTTGCATCCTTGTTCTGTACACGAATCAGAATCTCTTCAGGAGAACCGAACTCCTGAATAATGGCCTGCTCAAAGCCAGCCGGTGCAAGAGACTTGCGAACATCGGCGATGGCAGGAGCTTCCTTGAATTTGACTTCAACCAGTGTTCCGCCGGTAAAATCGATGCCGAAGTTCAAGCCTTTGCCTGCCAGAAGGCCAAGAGAGAGAACAATCAGGACGGCTGAGAAGATCATGGCGATTTTTCTTTTGCCAAGAAAATCGATGTGGATGTCAGGGTTAATAAGTTGCATGGTGTTTTCCTAGTGTTTCCTTAAATACTCAGCTCTTTAGTGCTGCCCTTTTTCACGGTGTAGGCAACAATGGCACGGGTAACCATGATCGCAGTGAACATGGATGCCAGAATGCCGACAGAGAGTGTTACAGCGAAGCCTTTCACCGGGCCACTACCGAACTGGAAGAGAACAATTGCAGCAATCAGGGTAGTGATGTTGGCATCAATAATGGTAGAGAGTGCTTTATCATAACCGCCATCAATGGCTGCCAGTCTTGTTTTGCCCAGTCGAATCTCTTCACGTATACGCTCAAAGATCAGTACGTTGGCATCTACCGCCATACCGATTGTAAGAACGATACCTGCAATACCCGGAAGCGTAAGGGTTGCGCCGATCATGCTCATGGCTGTGGCAATGATCAGCATGTTGAATATCAGTGCCACGTTGGCAACCAGACCAAACATACGATAGTAGAAAGCCATAAAGATCAGCACGGCAATACAGCCGTAGATAATGGAGTTCATACCCTGATCAATGGAGTCCTGACCCAGACTGGGGCCAATGGAACGTTCTTCAACCACTTTAACCGGAGCAGGCAGTGCACCGGCGCGCAATACAATGGCCAGATCACGGGCATCCTGAGATGAGAACCCACCGGTAATCTGGGCAGTGCCACCGGCAATGCGCTCACGAATGACAGGAGCCGACTGAACCACTCCTTCAAGGATAATGGCAAAACGTTCACCCACATGGGCAGTAGTCAGCTTGTCGAATTTACGGGCGCCCTTGTTGTTGAACTTCAGGGTTACCGCATATTCATTGTAGTTGGAATCAATGGATACACGCGCATCGGAGACTTCAGCCCCGGAGAGCTCGGTCCGCTTTTTCAACAGGTAGGGCTGGCGCACCATTTCGCCGCCACGATTTTCCGCTTTACCATAAACAATGATATCGCCGGATGGAATCTGGCCGGTAAGGGCTTTGTCCAGGTCACCTTTTTCATCCACCAGCTTGAATTCAAGCTGTGCCGTACGGCCGATCAGCCCTTTGGCGCGTGCAGAGTCCTCGTAACCTGGAATCTGTACCAGAATACGACGTTCACCCTGTTTCACAATTACAGGCTCGGTGGTACCCAGTGCATCAACACGGTTACGAATGACTTCGATGGATTGATCCACCGCAAACTTCTTGATCTCTTTGGCTTCGGCATCAGAGATGGTCAGCTCGAATTTATCCAGTTCACCGACCATGACATAACCCGGCAGAGCCTCTTTGATCAGGTTCTGGGCAGCTACTGAGTCCGCTTCATTTTTGATCTGAATAGTCAGTATATAGCCGTTTGCATCGAGCTTGCGGTAACGGATTTTATTTTCACGCAGAACACGGCGGATGGCATCAACATCCTCCTCGACACTGTGCTCAACTGCCTTTTCAACATTCACATCGATAACCAGATGAATGCCGCCTTTCAGATCAAGACCGAGGTTCATCGGCTGGCTTACAGCAGAGGGCCACCATGATGGTGCAGAGGTCAGGTTGGGCAGTGTGCCCATGGCCGAGACCACAAGTACAGTTAGAATCAGCCAGAGTTTCCAGCGTGGATAAGCTTGCATGAGTTATTCCTTTCGGTTGTTACGAATTAAATATTATGGATTTTTTATTCAGCAGTGCCGACAATGGTGTCGCGTTTAACTTTAACTTTAACACCATCAGCAATTTCGACTGTTAGAATATCATCTTTCACATCTTTAACCGTGGCAAGAATGCCACCCGCAGTAATGACAGAATCACCTTTCTTGGTTGCTTCAACCATGGCTTTGTGTTGTTTCAGTTTCTTCTGTTGAGGGCGGATCAACAGGAAGTAGAAGATGACCATGATCAGAACCAGCGGGATCAGTGAGGCGAAACCTTCGCTGGCGCCTCCGGTATCTGCCGCATGTGCATTATTCATCATTGCCATGACCAGCGCCAAAGCTGCAAATATATGATATATAAAAGGGTTAAAGTTATTCATTTTTTTAGTTGTTCTCCCAAGTCTCTTCTATTCAAACATGTTCAATAAAACTGTCTTATTTGGCGCTGTTATCAGCGGCCTCTTCAGCACTGTCGCGATAGGTTGTTAAAAACTGATCACGAAATTCTGGCCATCTTCCCTCTTCAATGGCCGAGCGTGCCCGGCGCATGAGTTCGCAATAGTAATGAAGATTGTGCAAGGTATTCAACCTCGAACTTAATATTTCCTTCGCCATGTAGAGGTGACGTAGGTAGGCACGCGAGAAATTGCGGCAGGTATAGCAGTTGCAATCCTCCATGATAGGGCGGCTATCCACTTGGTGTTTAAGGTTTTTTATGTTTATTTTGCCATGGTCGGTGAAGATCGTTCCGTTGCGTGCATTGCGCGTGGGCATGACGCAGTCAAACATGTCAATACCGCGATCAATGCCCTCGATAAGGTCATCCGGCGTACCAACTCCCATCACATAACGCGGTTTTTCGGTCGGCAAATGCGGTGCAAGTGCATCCAGAGTGGCCAGCATCTCCTCTTTGGGCTCACCGACCGACAGGCCGCCAATGGCAATGCCTTCAAAATCGATGTCAGAGATGGCTTTCAGGCTTTCGATGCGCAGATCAGCATACATACCGCCCTGTACAATACCGAAGAGCGCCTGGCGATCATTAATCGGCAGATGTTCACGGCACTCGGCAGCCCAGCGCATCGACATCTGCATGGAGTCATTGGCCTCTTCATAGGTGGCCGGATAGGGGGTGCACTCATCAAAGGCCATAACGATGTCGCTTCCCAGTTTGCGCTGGATCTCCATGCTCTCTTTCGGACCCAGAAACCAGCGTGAACCGTCAATGTGGGACTGAAAGCGAACGCCATGCTCTTCAATCTTTCGCAGCTCACCCAGAGACCAGACCTGAAAACCACCTGAATCGGTCAGAATCGGACGATCCCAGGCCATGAACTTATGCAGCCCGCCGAGCTGTTCGATGATGTCTGCTCCGGGGCGAAGCATCAGGTGGTAGGTGTTGCCCAGAATGATGTCGGCACCAATATCATCGGTCAGGTCAGCAGGGGTGAGGCTCTTTACGGTTGCCTGCGTGCCCACAGGCATAAACACAGGGGTTTCAACCACACCATGCGGCAGGGTGATGCGACCACGCCGTGCGTGGCCTGATTCATCGGAATTCAACAGTTCAAAGCTTAGTGAAGACATCGCGGCGCAGTATGCCTTCATGGAGTGTGGATGGAAGCCTGAATAGAGGCTTCATTGGGGGTTTGTACTATTGAGGAGAGTTTTGGCTGAACCCGGATTGAAATAGATGATTGTCAGCGTTACGCAGACGGCGACTGATCTCACGGCCCATATTCATCTGAATAATGGTGAATTGCTCAAGATCATGCTGGTGGAGTTTGAGCAGATCGACATAACTGAGTTCAATGGCATCACATGGCTCCACTGCCATTACCGATGCACTTCTGGGATAGAGATCAAGCAGTGCCATTTCGCCAAAACAGTCACCTTGTGAAAGATGTTTGAGCAGGTGCTCATCATCATTCCACTGCTTACTGACAGCAACTTTCCCGCGTTCAAGCACAAACAGAGAGGTGGCATCATCGCCTTCACGAAAAAAGTATTCACCGGGCAACAGGTGAACGATGGAGGCACTGTCGACAAGGAATTCCAGAGTCTCTTCTGTGACACCCCCAAATATCGGCATGGCTTGCAGAAGTTTAATGCGTTTCTGTTTCATGTGATTGGCCCTGTTCTCATACCATTAAAGTGGACGTGATCCGGAAGTGTGTCAACGCAGTCGCAATAAATATCTGAATGTGTAAAAATGAGTGAAGGAACCTTAACACGCTGCCATGTTGGATATTAACACGGCAGCGTGTTCAATTCAGGTTAGATGCTTACTAAAACTTAGTGCAGGAAGCGGGGGTCAATCAGCATCAGAGGATCTGATCTTGGATCAATGGGGCTGATTGAGCACCAGCCGGCCATGTCAGGATGCTTCGTTGTAAAAAGATATTGGGCATAGCGTGCCTGCTCTTCCGAGTGGTAAGGCCCATAACAGTCCATTTCTATATTTAACAGGTACTCATTCATAACGCACCATCCTTAGTTCAGAGATTGCTGATCATCAGCTTCGTTACAGTTTAATTTATCGGCAGCTGGAGAGATATGTTTAGGATCACATTTATTTTTATTTAATTCAGAGCTGTTACAGGTTGATATATTCTGGTTTGAGGCTCTGGTTTTAGATCAATCATCAAGCAGGCAAAACCTTGCAATCTTTATGGGTTGAGCATAGAAGCTTTTGCACTATTTTTTCCCATCATATGATGGGTGATGGGGAGTTCTATGAGAGATTTTGATCTTCTGATCGTGGGTTCAGGCCCGGCCGGGCAACATGCTGCTCTGCAGGCCGCAGACATGGGTAAGCGCGTCGGAATCATTGAGCGTAAACCGAATATTGGCGGGGCCGGTCTGCAGACGGGCACCATCCCCAGCAAGGCACTGCGTGAAGTGGCATATATGGCTTCCCGGCAAGGACGTCGTGGTATGCGAGGTGCCTTTTCCAGTGATTCACAACATCAGCATGGCCTGCTGTCCGAAGCCATTCATCAGAAACAGATGGTGATTGATCAGCAGGAATCGGTGATGCTTAATCAGTTGATGGAACATGGTGTATCCCTGATTCCGGGCGAGGCATCCTTTGTTGATGAACACACCCTTGAAGTACGGGGAAAAAGTGATGAATCCCGCAAGCTGACTGCCGAGGTTGTTATCCTTGCTACCGGTTCGCGCCCCCGCAGACCGTCGGACATTCCTTTTGATAAAAAAACGGTGCTCGATTCCACATCAATATTGAAAATCAAACATCTACCCCGATCACTGGTTGTTGTTGGTGGTGGTGTGATTGCCTGTGAATTTGTCTCTATCTATGCCGCTCTGGGCGTTGAGGTGACCGTCGTTGATTCTCATGCCCAGGTGCTCGATTATCTGAATAAGGATGTGGTTTCGGTGTTGACCGATGCCATGAGATCGATGGGCGTACAGTTTCATATGAACAGTCGCTGCGTTGCAGTGCGCAAAGAGGAAGATCGAATATCCACTGAGCTGGATAGTGGCAAGATACTCTCTTCTGATGCAGTACTCTATGCGCAGGGGCGTGAGCCCAATTTTGATTCTCTGAACATTAACAATGCGGGCATTGATGCCGTAGATGGCTGGATCAGTGTGAATGATTATTACCAGACATCCCTGCCACATATTTATGCCGTAGGTGATTTGATTGGCAGGCCTTCGCTTGCATCTACAGGCATGGAGCAGGGTCGATTGGCAGCACGTCATGCTTTTGAGTCTGATACGCCGGCACTGGCCAAAAATATGCCGATGGCGATCTATACTATTCCGGAACTTTCATCGGTGGGCAAAACCGAGCAGCAACTGAAAGATGAAAATATCGATTATGTGGTTGGTCGAGGCTGGTTTAACAAGAGTGCCCGCGGCCAGATTATCGGTGATGCAACAGGCCTGTTGAAATTGAATGTAGATAGCCGGACACGAAAGATAGTAGGCGTACATATTGTTGGAGAATCGGCCAGTGAGCTGATCCATATCGGGCAGCTGGTGATGAATCTGGATGGCACGGTGGATGATCTGGTCAGCAATGTTTTCAACTACCCAACGCTGGCCGAGTGTTACAAGCTGGCGGCGAAAGATTGCCTTTCGAAGTTGGCGAAATAGAAATGTTTCCGATCTCTGTCTAACCGTGATTGATGTCAAAAGATGTCCACTGTGTGGAGAGTTGAACCAGTGTGTTATGGCCGTTCAAAACCCGGATGAAAAGCAGCACTGCTGGTGTAGATCAGAAAATATTCCACAGGCGCTGCTTAACCGGATTCCTCATGAGGCAAGACTACGCGCCTGTATCTGCCGGAAGTGTCTGCAGAATGAAGCAGAGCAATCCGGAACAGAGTGATCCGGGTTATGTCAGTTTGTTACCACAGCGCTCGCAGTTGATTGGTTTTTTCAGAACATCTTTGTGTGCAATCATTCTTCCGCACGGTTTACAGAAGTAGAAGCCGCGTAGATTTATAAAAACTATCAGCATTACGCCGAGAAGTAGTAGCCAGTAGTATCTGGCCGGGAAATGCAGCATATAGGCAAACCAGAGCAGCATGGCTCCAAGCCCGATAATAATCGCCGGCCAGACTCGTTTCTTGATATCAATATCAATATTTACTGCAAATACGAACAGCCTGGCCCCGACAAACAGGGCCCAGAAGAATGCAAAAAAGAAAATCAGATCACTGGTGCTCAATATCTGTCCCCTGAGTTGAAAAAAAGATCGACAAAGGCTAACGGATTATCTGTTCCCGGCATACCGTCTTATTGTCAGGTCGATGTAGTGACTTATCGATTCTTGTACTATAATAAATGGTGACTTTAAAAAAAAAGTGGGGCATGTTTATTTCAGGTTTCCCGGAGGTATAAAATGTTAATCAGATTTGGAATGGTGGCTTTAGGACTGGGTGTAATGTTGATGATAGCACCAGCGAATACTGTTGCGGAAGATGGATATCTTGTCGCATCTCAGTATGGCGCTGGCCAGAAGG
>JBEQLD010000047.1:0-12785 GCA_040326115.1 Mariprofundaceae bacterium
GGCAAAACCAAAACCGATCCCGATCGGAACCTGCTCACCGACAATGCCATTGCCACCGGCAAAGTTCTTTTCGATATCAAACATATGCATGGAGCCACCCTTGCCGCCCACGATACCACCGGCACGTCCCAGCAGCTCAGCCATAACGGCTGTCGGATCAGTGCCACGAGCCAGAATATGTCCATGATCACGATAGCTGGTCATCATATAATCAGTGGTTTCTGCTGCCGCATCCATACCCACACAAACCGCTTCCTGACCATTACAGAGATGGCAGAAGCCACCAATCTTTTTCAGGCCATACATCTGGCCGGCCTTCTCTTCAAAGCGTCGAATGTAAAGCATCATGTCATGCATCTTATGCAGGGTTTCTGCGGAATATTCCCGCCCCTCATAAGTTAGCCCAACAGCCGTTTCTATTTTCTTCTTTGCCACCATGGCCTCCGGTCTGGAAGTAATCCCGGCGAATCATGCCGTAGCACTATTATAGCAGCAACCAACCATGTATTATGGTTATCCATATTTAATGATCTCCGTTTTCCTGAAAAGCCCTACGTTTCAACGTTTCTTCCCTAAACTACGAAAGGGCGGCAGTCCGATGATTGCGCCGTGACAAGCTCTGTCTCATACTACGCTGATTGATGACTATTTCGAACTTGGAGCAGCGCTATGGACCGGGATAATCGAGTGGTTTACTCCACAGAGCATGGCCAGATTGGCAAAGCCATGGAGAAGCCGCCAGGAAAGAAAAAACGCAATAAAAGCAATAAGTTGCAGTCATCTTCAACCAACATAGTAAACCCGGCCAAACAGGGCATTCGTATCCGTCGCGAGTCAAAAGGGCGTGGTGGAAAGTGCGTATCCGTGATTGATGGCCTCCCTTTGGATGAGAAGGGAATGAAAACCGTGCTGAAAAAGCTGAAAAGCCAGCTTGGTACCGGTGGGGCAGTAAAGGGCGGTTGCATTGAGATTCAGGGCGACCATCGGGAGAAACTGCTGCTGCTCCTGGAAAAAGAGGGACACAAAGCCAAGCTGGCCGGTGGTTGATTAAGTCACCATTTCACAATAAAAAGCAAATTAGATTGTATAAATCATAAGGGCAGATAAAATTGCCGATCCTAATTTTGCTCGACAGCGCCTGACTCAAGTGATGGCTCTCTTAAAACTTTGATAAGATGAATTGAAAGCGAGAACAGTGTATGAAAACTAAAGACATGACAGCCAGCCTGGACTTAACCAAGCATGACACCGGTACAGGTGCAGATCGTCTGCGAAAACCCGTCTACATGGATTTTCTTCCTCCATGCAACCATGCATGTCCTGCAGGTGAAGATATTCAGGCATGGCTGGCGCTCGCCCAGGAAGGCAGCTACGAAGCCGCCTGGCAGACACTGATTGCGGACAACCCGTTCCCGGCAATTCATGGCCGAGTCTGCTACCACCCGTGCGAAACCTCCTGCAACCGCGCCTACACCGATGAAGAGGTGAGCATTCATGCCGTTGAACGTTTCCTTGGTGATCTGGCGATGGAGAAAGGCTGGAAACCTGAATTCACTGCCCCTGCAGGCGGCAAAAAAGTTCTGGTGATCGGCGGTGGTCCAAGTGGCCTCTCTGCTGCATATCACTTGACCCGCATGGGTCATGAAGTGGAAATTCGTGAAGCCGGTCCGGTTGCCGGTGGCATGATCCATTTCGGTATTCCGGCATACAGAATGCCGCGCAAAGAACTGCAGCAGGAGATCAAGCGCGTGGAAGACATGGGTGTGAAGATCACCCTGAACCATCGTGTGGGAGATGTGCTTCAGGAAAAAGCCGACGGTGGCTTTGATGCGGTCTTTATCGCGATTGGCGCACACCTGGGCAAAAAAATTGATATCCCGAGCCGTGATGCAGGCAAGATGCTTGATGCAGTCAGCTTCCTGCGCAGCGTCGAAAACGGGGAAGATGTAAAACTGGGTCGTAAAGTAGCCATCTACGGTGGTGGTAATACAGCCATGGATGCAGCACGTACTGCCAAACGCCTTGGCGCTGAAGAGGCGGTGATCATCTACCGTCGTGACCGTGAAAATATGGCGGCACACGAATTCGAGGCCGATGAAGCGCTTGAAGAGGGCGTGAAGATCAACTGGCTTCGTACCATTAAGGAGATCGATGCCACCACCTTCAAGGTTGAAGTGATGGAGATTGATGAGAACGGGCGCCCACAACCGACCGGAAAGTTTGAAACACTGGAAGCTGATTCACTGATCATGGCCGTGGGTCAGGATTCCGACACCAAATTCCTGAAGAGTGTCAAAGGCATTGAGTTTGAGTGGGACAACACAGTGATTGTAAATGATCACATGATGACCGGAGCAGAAGGAATTTTTGCCGGTGGTGATATGGTGCCGACCGAACGATCCGTCACCATTGCAACAGGGCATGGTAAAAAGGCTGCCCGCTATATTAATGGCTGGCTGCGCAGTGAGCCTTATGTGCCTGCCGAAAAACATCCGATTGTTGACCATGAAAAACTGCGCCTCTGGTATCGCACCGAAGCGCCACAGGTGGAGCAGGGCGAACTCGAACATGAAAAACGTGTCTCCAGCTTCGATGAGATTCTACAGGGTCTGACAGAGAAAGAGGCAAAATTTGAAGCCAAGCGTTGCCTCTCATGCGGCAACTGTTTTGAGTGTGATGGCTGCTACGGTTCATGTCCGGAAGATGCGATTATCAAACTGGGCAAAGGCAAACGCTACCTCTACGACTATGACAAATGTACGGGTTGTGCCTCCTGTTTTGAGCAATGCCCGTGTTACGCCATCGAGATGGTGAAAGAGAACAGCACCGTAGGCGGACAGGGATAAAGATGAGCAAAAAAACAGAAACCAAAAATCAGAACAACAATCAGGCTGAACAGGAAAAACAAGTTGCTGTTGATGGCAGTTTCGGTGTGGCTCATATCGCATACCGGGTCAGTGAAATCTGTTCGATCTACCCTATTACGCCATCCTCCGATATGGCTGAGCTGTGTGATGAATGGTCTGCCCACGGAATGAAAAACATCTGGAATCAGGTTCCCGATGTCATCGAGATGCAGAGTGAAGGTGGTGCTGCCGGCACCGCGCA
Organism: Mariprofundaceae bacterium; assembly: GCA_040326115.1. Taxonomy (GTDB): domain Bacteria; phylum Pseudomonadota; class Zetaproteobacteria; order Mariprofundales; family Mariprofundaceae; genus WSZY01. Next base: position 3,109 of record JBEQLD010000047.1, read on the forward strand.
TGGTGCTCTGCAGACAGGCGCACTAACCACCACATTTACGGCGTCTCAGGGTCTGATGCTGATGCTACCGAACATGTACAAGATCGCCGGCGAGTTGACCTCCACTGTATTCCATGTGGCAGCCCGCTCACTGGCGGCTCAGGCACTCTCCATCTTTGGTGATCATCAGGATGTGATGGCAGCCCGTACCACAGGCTTTGCCATGCTTGCCTCCTGCTCTGTACAGGAAGCGCACGATTCAGCATTGATCTGCCATTCAGCCACCTTGAAAGCACGTGTTCCATTCATCAACTTCTTTGATGGTTTCCGCACCTCGCATGAAGTGAATAAAATCAGTTTGATTCCGGATGATCAGATTCGCGCCATGATTGATGATGAACTGGTTTACGCCCACCGTGAACGCGCCCTGAACCCGGATAACCCGTTCATCCGTGGAACCGCACAGAATCCGGATGTCTATTTCCAGGGTCGTGAAAGTTGCAATCCATTTTATGACAAGGTTCCCGGTATTATTCAGGAGACCATGGATGAACTGGCTAAACTGACAGGCCGTCAGTACAAGCTGTTTGATTACTATGGTGCCGATGATGCCGAGCATGTGATTGTGGTGATGGGTTCTGCTGCGCAGACCATTGAAAAGACCATCGATATCCTCAACGGATCGGGCGCAAACGGGGGAGCCAAACTGGGCATGATCAATGTTCGTCTGTTCCGTCCGTTCAGCACAGAGCATCTGGTTGAAGCGCTACCGAAAACAGCGAAGTCCATTGCTGTGCTGGATCGCACCAAAGAGATAGGAGCAACCGGCGAACCACTCTATCAGGATATTGTTACCGCTCTGGCCGAAGCCTATTCACAGGGTGAAATCGCTTCGCTACCGAAAATGATCGGTGGCCGTTATGGCCTCTCCTCCAAAGAGTTTACACCTGCGATGGTGAAAACAATCTATGAAGAGCTCTACAAGGATAAGCCAAAGAATCACTTCACCATCGGTATTAACGATGATGTAACCCACACCAGCCTTGAAGTTGATAACAGCTTCAATATTGAGCCTGAAAATGTCACCCGCGCCCTCTTCTTCGGCTTGGGTTCAGATGGCACGGTTTCCGCCAACAAAAACAGTATCAAGATCATTGGTGAAAACACGCCGCTGCATTGCCAGGGCTATTTTGTTTATGACTCCAAGAAGGCCGGTTCACAAACCGTCTCTCACTTAAGGTTTGGTCCTGACCCGATTCATGCCCCATACCTGATTGAGTCAGCCAACTTCATCGCCTGCCACAAGTTCAACTTCACCGATCAGGTGGATATGCTTCGCTGGGCGGCTCCTAAAGCGGTCTTCCTGCTCAACAGCCCGATTGCTGCCGACAAGGTCTGGGATGAACTGCCAAAGCCGGTTCAGCAGAACATCATCGAGAAAGAGATTCAGTTCTATGTCATTGATGCTTCTACCGTTGCCCGCAATGCCGGCATGGGCCGTCGTATCAATACCATCATGCAGACCTGTTTCTTTGCACTCTCCGGCGTACTGCCGCGTGATGAGGCCATTGCCAATATCAAAACAGCGATTGAGAAGACCTATTCAAAAAAAGGTGCCGAGATCGTTCAGCTTAACTTCAAGGCAGTGGATGCCTCGCTGGACTACCTCTATCAGGTGGATGTGCCGGCTAAAGTCAGCAGCACTCATGGCATGGCCGCCATGGTTCCATCACATGCGCCTAAATTTGTACAGGAAGTGACTGCTCCGATGCTGGCCGGTTACGGTGATGACCTGCCCGTGAGCATGATCCCGGTTGATGGCACCTACCCAAGTGGCACTGCAGCATTCGAGAAACGGAATATTTCTGATTTCATTCCACTCTGGGAGCCTGACCTATGTATCCAGTGTGGTAACTGCAGTTATGTATGTCCGCACAGTGTTATTCGTGCCAAGTTCTACAATGAAGCACTGCTTGAAGATGCGCATGAGGAGTTCCCGTCCACCGAAGTGGCTGCACGTGGCTTCCCTGAGACAAGATACACACTGCAGATTTATCCTGAGGATTGCACAGGCTGTGAAATGTGTGTGAACGCTTGCCCTGCCCTTGATCCAAATGACAAGAGCCACAAAGCGATCAACATGACCGCCAAGGCTCCGATCCTTGAGAAGAGCAAGCAGGATGTTGAGTTCTTTGAAACACTGCCGGTGAATGATCGTGACACCATTGATTACTCATCCGTACGCGGTACCCAGTTCCTTGAGCCTCTATTCGAGTTTTCCGGTGCCTGTTCCGGTTGTGGTGAGACGCCATATGTACGCCTGCTGACCCAGCTCTTCGGCCCGCGTCTGCTGGTGGCCAATGCAACGGGTTGCTCATCGATCTACGGCGGCAACCTGCCTTCAACACCGTGGACCATGAACAAAGATGGCCGTGGCCCTGCATGGTCCAACTCACTGTTTGAAGATAATGCCGAGTTTGGTCTGGGTATGCGTCTTGCAGCAGACCATCACATGCACATGGCACAACAGACCCTGCAGGAACTGGCGCCTCAGCTGGGAGATGATGAGCTTGTAGATACACTTATTCATGCCGAGCAGCGTATTGGTTCTCAAATCGGCCAGCAGCGTGAGCGTGTTGAAGCGTTGAAAGCGAAACTTCAGAAAATTGACGATCCAAGAGCCAAGAACCTGCTCACCATCGTTGATCATCTGGTTCGCCGAAGTGTATGGCTGGTCGGTGGTGATGGCTGGGCATATGACATCGGTTCATCAGGCCTGGATCATGCTCTGGCATCAGGACGCAACATCAACGTGCTGGTTCTTGATACCGAGGTTTACTCCAACACCGGTGGTCAGGCCTCGAAATCAACACCGATCGCGGCAACTGCCAAGTTTGCATCTGCCGGTAAAGCAGTCGGTAAGAAAGATCTGGCACTGCAGGCCATCTCTTACGGTAATGTCTATGTGGCGCGTATTGCGATGGGTGGTAACCCGCAGCAGACACTGCTGGCCATGCGTGAAGCGGAAGATTACCCCGGCCCGTCAATCATTCTGGCATACAGCCACTGTATTGCTCACGGTATTGATATGACACAGGGACTGCATCAGCAGGATATGGCGGTGGCTTCCGGCTACTGGCCACTGCTTCGCTATAACCCTGCTCTCAGACAGGCCGGTAAAAAGCCATTCGTACTGGATTCACCACGTCCAACCATGAAGCTGGCTGATTACGCCTATACAGAGCAGCGGTATAAGATTCTGCAAAAGACCAACCCGGAAGAGGCTGCACGCCTGATGAAGCTGGCTCAGGAAGCTGCCGATCTACGCTGGGCAACTTACGAGCATATGGCCAATCAGGATCCATCCGAGTTCGTACCGGTCGGGTAATTGCGATAACCACAAAAAAAGGGCGTCACTGGAAACAGTGGCGCCCTTTTTTTTATCTCCTCTGCTTTTATCTTCTCTGCAGGAGGGTCACTTCTCTTTTTTCACCTTTTTCTCTTTCTCATCTTCAGACTCGTCATCCTCTTTTTCATGTTTATCTTTTACTTTCACCCGTTGACCACTATCCGATGCCTGTTTCTGTTCATGGCGGTCATTTCTGTAGTTTGACTTCACTGCCGGACGCTTTTCAGCTGCCTTGTGCACCTCTTTGATCCCACGTTTTTCAACAGGGTCGGCTGCCTTGCTATGTTCAGCTGGCTGGCGCATCTCTCTGTTACGGTTGTCATGCACCTCTATCTTCTTAATATCCTTCTTGTATTCCTTCTCAGACTTTTTAACAGGGCCGATCACCTTGTTATACTCAGCTGGCTGGCGCATCTCTCTGTTACGACTATCGTGCGAGCGATCGATTTTCTTTCTTTCGATTTTCTCTCTATCGATCTTCTCTCTATCAAACTGGCGAACATCTTGATCACGCTTGTCATATGATCGTTTGTTATCCGAGCGTCTGATGCCCTTTCTCTTTGCTGGTTTGGGATGCGCTTTGTACAAACCTTCCCTATACAGGTGGCGCCCCTCTTCATAACCACGCCAGAAATGGCGATGTCCCAAACCACTGCAGACACCCGAATAGGCCTGATTGGTCTGGCCCACATAGAGCCCTGATTGATAGCTGCAATAGTTATCATTTCCATGATACCAGCCTTCCTGATAGCCACGTCTGTCTGCACCAATACCATAGTTCCGGCAGACATTTCCAATATCACGTGCCCGGGCTGAGTAACCGGACTCCCCATCGCGATAACCCGCATCAAACCAGTCATCACTCATACACGCTTCAAGTGAAATCAGGATTCCATCCTGCCGTTCCTCTTCATGCTGAAACCGTTCCAGCTCATGCAGAAGGTTTCTATGTTTGTGAGGGTCCTGCTCGGCAGCCAGTGATTTCTCTACCCTGTGCACCTGATGCTCCGCTTTGCTGTGCACGGCACGGGCATGGTGCACGTCCCGACCCAATCGATAGTAATCATGGAATGCCGGCTCCAGCTCTGCAGGGCATACGCCCCGATATTGACGGCCGCTCAAGCCCAATCGCAGTCCGTTATCCGGTGTGCAGAACTGTCTGATTCCCTGCTCCCAACCGGAGAGGAAGTTTGCTTCGACATCAGATGGGCAGATGTTTTGATAGGCCTTTCCGGCTCTGCCTGCCCGGTAACCGTTGTCGGTGGTGCAGTAGCTGCGAATGCCCTGATCCCAGCCTGAGTGATAGGCATCCTCATCCGGGATAATCTCATATTTAATACAGCTCTTACGATGTTTCGACAAGTTGGTGTAGTGAACGCCTCTGCTGCCATCGGTGAATCCAATCGTGTGCCAGTCGGCATTGATACACTCTTTTTTGGACATTGATGCACAGCCGGAGAGAAATCCGATCATCAAAAAGATAGAGAGTAGATAGAGCGATCGTTTCATGGCTGGCCTCCGCGGATTTCAGAGAACACTCTGCACCCGATAAAAAAACAGGACAAGATGCAGCCATTGCTACCTGATGGGAGTGTTTACTCCATCACCACCTATAATAAAGGCTATGGAGCAAAGGCTATGGAGCAGAAATTTCTTTGTGATGAGATGCTGGCAGGGCTCGGCAAGTGGCTAAGGGTTGCCGGCTACGACACGCTGATCGCCACGCCGGGCACAGATGACCGTGAACTTCTTGAGTGCGCCATGAATCAAAAACGCACACTACTCACCCGTGATCGCAATTTCTTGCAGCGCCGAGATGCAGAAGGGGTCGTCTTCCTTCTGCATGGTAATGGTATGGAGAGCTGGGTGGTGCAACTGAACCGTGAGCTTCAAATCAACTGGTTGCTTGCCCCGTTCAGCCGCTGCCTGCTCTGCAATGGCGAGCTTATCCACGGCCCCGGTGAATTCAAAGAGCAGATGCCCGCTTATGTATTGAAGGAGAATGTTCCCTGCTTCCACTGCCCTGATTGCGGCAAGCCGTTCTGGGAAGACGGTCATGTAGAGCGAATGCGCAGCAAACTGAAGCAGTGGAGTACCATCGCTGCTATCCAGTAAAAACAGCTGGAAATTACCATCGATATTGGCAAGAAAATTGCTGCTATAATATATTATTAAGTACAAAGGTCTGAGGGGGGCGTAAGTGAAAGAGGTAATCCGTCAACTTGCTTCCTATGATCTGCTTCAAGGGATCGTTGAAGGCATTCCAATTCGCATCTTCTGGAAAGATCGCGATTGTAACTATCTCGGCTGTAACACCCTCTTTGCCACAGATGCAGGCCTTTCCCATCCGGATGAACTAATCGGTAAAACCGATTTTGACATGGGTTGGAAAGATCAGGCCGAACTCTATCGTGCCGATGATTTCAGTGTCATGAAGTCCGGCAAGTCGAGGTTACGATTTGAGGAACCTCAAACCACACCGGATGGAGAGACCGCCTGGCTACGCACATCCAAAGTACCTCTTCGCGATAAAGATAAGAATATTATAGGCATTCTCGGTATTTACGAAGATATCACCGAACAGAAACAGGTTGAGCAGGAGCTGAAACTGGCCAAAGCTGTTATGGATCAGGCTCCACTCAATATCACCCTACTCGACTCCGATGCTCGCATTCACTACATCAACAAAACAGGTTGTGAGACGCTCGGCTATACAGAAGAAGAGCTACTGAAGATGAGTATCCCGGACATTGACCCGCTCTTCCCGATGGAAGTGTGGGAGCAGCACTGGGAAGAGCTGAAAAGCAACAAATCGGTTCCGGTCGAGACGGAGCACAGACGAAAAAACGGTGATATTTTTCCCATTGAGGTGATGGCCAACTACATTGAGTTCGGTGATCAGGCGTATAACGTCGCTTTTGACACCGACATCACCGAACGCAAACAGGCTGAAGAAGCACTCAAGCAGAGTGAGGCGCGCTTCAGAGATCTGTTTGAGAGCTCCCCCGACCCATGCTGGATCATCGATGAGAATAATCTCTTCACACTCTGCAACCAGGCTGCGGCAGATATACTCGGCTACGAGAGCATCAAGGCTTTGCAATCCACACACCCATCGAAACTATCGCCCGAAATTCAGCCCGACGGACAGAAATCGTTTGAGAAAGCCAATGAGATGATGGCCTCTGCCCATGAGAAAGGGGTGCACAGGTTTGAGTGGATACATCTCCGGAAAAACGGTGACTGTTTCCCGGTTGAGGTGACGTTGGCCAGGATCGAACTTGCCGGCAAACAACAGCTCTACTGCGTCTGGCGTGATATCACCGAACGTAAACAGGTTGAAGAGAAGCTGCTTTCCAGTGAGAAGCGTTTTGATCTCGCCATGCAGGGTGCCAATGATGGCCTATGGGACTGGGACCTTGAAACCGATGAGGTCTACTACTCGCCACGCTGGTTCGACATGCTTGGCTACGATGCGGATGCACTGCCTCCGGTTATCGACACCTGGGGTGAGCTTGTACATCCGGACGACAAGGATTGGATTCTTCAACGTGTAACAGACTACCTGGAAGGGCGTGCCGGCAGTTTCGAGGTAGAGATGCGCATGTGCCACAAGGATGGCCATGATGTGATTGTCCTCTCACGTGCATCCAAAGTGCTGCGTGATTCGGATCGCAAACCGGTTCGTCTGGTTGGGACACATGTCGATATCACCGAACGCAAAAGAGTAGAAACCAAGCTGCTGGAATCACGCAAAAGACACAGGGAGGCCCAACGAATCTCGCACCTGGGCAACTGGAGTCACAATCTACTCACCAATGAACTCGAATGGTCCGATGAAATTTTTCGTATCTTTGGTATCGACAAAAGCAGGTTCGGAGCTTCCTATGAAGCGTTTCTGGATACTATTCACCCGGATGACCGCGAGCTGGTCAACACTGCCTACAACGATTCAGTAGAAAACAGAACCCGCTACAGCATCGAACATCGGCTGCTGATGAAGGATGGTTCTATCAAGTGGGTCGATGAGCACTGCGCAACCACTTACGCTGCAGACGGTACGCCACTTATCTCTTCCGGTACCGTTCTTGATATCACTGAACGTAAGCAGCAGCAGATGCAGTTGGAAGCGAGCAGGAAAAAATTCAGCACACTGTTTGAATCTTCAAGCGATGGTCTGTTTATCCTCGACATGCAGGGCAGTTTCCTCGACATCAACCGGACAGCGCATGAGCGGCTGGGATACAGCAAAGAAGAGATGCTGAAGATGAAACTCATTGAGCTCGACCCGCCCGAGTTCGCAGCCCGGGTTCCTGAACGTATAGGGCAGATTTTGGAACGCGGCATGGCGACATTCGAATCAGCGCACTACCGCAAAGATGGCTCCATCATGCCTGTAGAGATCAATGCCCGAATCATTGAACTTGATGGTGAGAAGGTGCTTTTCAGCGTTATCCGCGATATCAGTGATCGCAAAATGCTTGAAGATCAGCTGCGCCACTCACAGAAAATGGAGGCGATCGGCACGCTGGTTGGTGGTATTGCCCATGATTTCAATAACATGCTGGCAGCGATGCAGGGCAACATCTATATGGCCAAAAAGCAGATGCAGGATCACCCGGTGACCACGGACAGGCTGGCCAACATCGAACAGCTGTCAAAACGAGCAGCTGATATGGTGCAACAGCTCCTCACATTTGCCCGCAAAGATATCGTTGAAATGTCTCTCTTCAGCCTCAACGCTTTTATGGAAGAGGGATACAAGCTGATCCATGCAACCATTCCTGAAAACATTGATCATCAAAACATCGTATGTAAGGAGAACTTGTGTATCTACGGTGATACCACCCAGTTGCAGCAGGCGATGATGAATCTTATCAATAACGCTGTTGATGCCGTTGCCGATGTTCCACATCCAGTCATTCGTTGCATCCTGACACCTTTCGAGTCAGACGAGGCATTCAGGCAGAGACATCCGGCACTCCTGAAAGAGCGCTTTGCCTGTATCACGGTCAAAGATAACGGCCATGGCATACCCGATGAGCAACTGGACAAGATTTTCGAACCTTTCTTCACCACCAAAGATGTTGGCAAAGGCTCGGGGCTCGGGCTGGCGATGCTTTACGGCGCAATCCAGACCCACGGCGGCGTGATCGAGGTGGAGAGTGAAGCTGGCAGCGGCACATCGTTCCGCGTCTACTTTCCACTGAGCGATCATAAGATTGAAACAGAAATAGAGGAACAGATGCCCGGCACCGAAGTGCACGGCGAAACCATTCTTCTGGTCGATGATGAGCAGGATGTGCGCACCACTACCAGCGAGGTTCTGACCAGCATGGGTTACCATGTTCTGGAAGCCGTTGATGGGGCAGAGGCACTGGATCTCTTTAAATCAGAGATGGGAAGAATCAACATCATCATCACTGATGTCGTCATGCCCCGAATGAGTGGAACCGACCTGCTAAACAGCGTGCGTCTGCTTGATAGGAAGCTTCCGGTCATACTGGCTACTGGCTACGATAAAAGTCATCTGCAGGGTGAGAATATCCAGGACAAAAGCTGCCGGTTGATCAACAAACCCTTTGATTTTGATGATCTTTCCCGCTCTATCCAGCTGATGCTCAAGCCCGAATAGGCAAGGCCAGCTGCCTCGCTTGCAGGGCTAGTGAATCAGCCCGAATGCTTTCAGAATAACGATGCCGAGAATCACGCATCCGGCAATGATAAAGAAGAGTGCCCAGGGGGGCGGAGTAATAAATGCGACCGTGATACAGATCGGCGCAAGCGGTCCGGGGTGATTGAACATAAACACCTCCTGATTTTATTATATACCAGGTTAACGCCATTTGAGTTTAATTGAGGGAAGAGTGGGGCTATTTTCTGCCGCCTTGCCTGCCCGGTTGCAGCCAGGCACCGCTACAGCATGGAACAGCTCAACTATCACTACACCCGCTCCATGCAGACGATTGAAGATTACTATCAATAAAGGGATGAAGCCCTTATTCTCGGCGCAGTTATGACAAACAACGATATTTTACGCCGCATCCGCTACGCCTTCGACTTTAACGACACCAGGATGATCGCCCTGTTTGGCGCCGCCGAACTTGAGGTGACCCGGGAGCAGATCAGTGCCTGGATGAAAAAGGATGATGATCCGGAGCTTGTCGATCTTAGCTCCCCTGAACTGGCTACTTTTTTGAACGGTCTGATTAACGACAAAGGCGGCAGAAGGGATGGGCCACAGCCTGAACCTGAGAAGCGCCTGAACAATAATATCATTCTGAGAAAG
>JBEQLD010000048.1:0-12585 GCA_040326115.1 Mariprofundaceae bacterium
ACCGCGCATCGGTCATCATGTAGCCGGAGTGAAAAAAGTTCAGTGTAATGCGTGCATCATCATCATCTGCGAGTGTAATCGTTACCTGCCGCTTTCGACCGAAGCCCCGAGCGGACTTTCTGATGATTCTTCCCTGAATACGCGCTTCAACACCCTCCTGCAGATCTTTAATGGCGATCATCTCACGATCATCAATATATGATTTGGGTAGATGCAGCAGAAGATCGCCAATGCTGTGAACACCGCGCTGCTGCAGGCGCTTTTCGATAGCGCTGCCAACACCCGGGATCAGGTTCAAAGGCTGTAAAAGTGACTGATACACAACCGCTATCTTGGCCGAGCAACAGCTTCTGCTCAACTGTAAACTCTTTTTTCTCTATTTATGCTTGATTATATGTTCTGTTTGCTTAAAGTGCGCTCCGCTATACGGAGGTATTTTGATATGGCTAAGCGTTGTGAAGTATGTGGGAAAGGTCCGATGAGTGGCAATAATGTCAGTCACGCGAATAATACAACCCGTCGTCGTTTTCTTCCGAACCTGAAAAGTGTTCGTGCAATTATCTCTGGTAACGCCAAGAAAATTCGCGTTTGCACCAGTTGCCTGCGTTCCGGCAAGGTTGAAAAAGCCGCTTAAGGTTCCACCAAACAATTTCAAAAGGCGTCTGTTTACACAGGCGCCTTTTTTTATTTCTTACTTTTTTCATTTCCCCGTTAGAAGACTGCCGATGCCAATGAAGCTATCCATAGATGCTATGAGATTCAAAATAGACAAGACCAAGGCGGCAGTTGCAGCTAATAGCAGCGCTATTGGCGAAACTGGCAACGCAGGGATTGTTTATTTGGAACTCATAGCAATTAAGTCCATTTCTACTTTTGCTGCCAGAGGCAGTGCCGCCACGGCCACAGTAGCCCTTGCCGGACGATGTTCACCCAGCCAATCAGCATAGAGAACATTCACCAGAGGGAAATCTGCCATATCCGTCAGATAGATATTCACTTTAATAATATCTGAAACCCCTGCACCCGCAGCTTCAAGAACTGCCGAAAGATTTTTCATCACCTGCTCAGCTTGCGCCTCAACACCCTCTCCAACCAGCACGCCAGCCTGAGGATCAAGACCAATCTGTCCTGATGTATAGAGCATGCCGCCATGCTGCATGGCCTGACTATATGGACCTACCGCTTTGGGTGCCTGATCGCTGTGAATGATCTGAATATCTGCCATCTTACTTTTCCTTATCTTTCTGTTTTTGCTTCTTTTTCGACTGAGTCCTGAACAGGCTACGTTTACCGAATGAGACCATGCCCTTGATAGCCGCGCCAATACCCCGGCTTGGTGCTATCTGACCAAGACCAACCTGATTACGTCTGGTCACGTTAACCACACCATCCACGGCCTTGATACCTCTGAGCAGAGTTGCCAGATGATTTCTATCTTCGACTTCCACCAGAATTTTCAGGCTGGTCATGGAGCCTGCACGCTGATCAATCTTCAAATCTTCGATATTGCCCTGAGCATCAGAGATGGCCGTAGAGACATTCGCCAGCATGCCCCTGCGGTTGCGGCTCTTCACTTCAATACCGGTTGGATAGAGCTGTCCTTTTTCAGGTTTCCAGTTCACCTCAATCCACTGATTACTAACCACCTTGGTCAAATACTCACAATTACCATGATGAATAATCATACCCTTACCGGACTCAAAGTAACCAAGCACCGGATCGCCGGGGATGGGATGACAACAGTCCGCAGCACGCATAAGAGAGTGGCTCATACCCTTCAGGAATAGTGGTTTGGTCTGATCCTGATCAATCGCCTCCAGCAGAATGCCCAGGGGAAGATCGCCGCGACCAAGCCTCTCCTTCAACTCATTCATATCTGCACATTTCAACTCTTTCAGTGCCTTGGCCGGAAGCTCTCTGCGCCCGAATGAATCATGCAGAATCTTTTCACCGATTTTAATGCTTGTATCACGCTCCTGACGTCTGAACCACTGCCTGATCGCCTGCCTGGCCTTGGGTGTTTTCACATATTGAAGCCATTGGCGGCTTGGTGTCTGGTCCGGATTGGTCAGAACCTCGATCTGATCTCCATTTCTGATACGTGTCTGGAAATCGGCAATTTCACCATTGATGCGGACACCCATACAGTGATGGCCGATATCCGTATGCACGGCATAGGCAAAATCAAGAGGTCTGGCGCCGCGTGGTAACGCATAAATATCACCATCCCGGCTGAATACATAAACTTCCTGCACAAACAGATCGAGCCTTGCACTCTCCATGAATTCACCGGGGTTATCCGACTCCTGAAGTAGCTCGGTTAACTGTTTCAACCACTGAAAATGCTTATGATCTTCATCTTGAGCCGAATCATCTTTATAGAGCCAGTGGGCTGCCACGCCATCCTCGGCATAACTGTGCATCGATTCGGTTCGAATCTGCATCTCTACACGGTGATTTTCCGGCCCGATGACCGAGGTATGCAGGGATTGATAGCCGTTGGGCTTGGGCAGCGCGATATAATCCTTGAAGCGGCCGGGAACAGGCCTGTAGAGGCTATGGATCATGCCGAGCGTGTGGTAACAGGCCGGTGTATCTTCAACAATGACCCTGAAAGCGATCAGATCATAAATTTCACTGAAATCAACGTGTTTGCGCTGCATCTTGTCATGGATGCTGTAGAGGTGTTTCATGCGCCCATGGACCTTGGCTTCAATACCCTGACGATCCAGAGCCCCCTGCAATACACCCTCCAGCCTGCTTCGGGTCTCATGCAGAAAATCGATCTGCTCTTTCATCTGGCCCATGACAAATTGATAGGCTTCAGGTTCCAGATGTGAAAAAGCCAGATCTTCCATCTCCTGCTTGATCCAGTGAATACCCAATCTGTGCGCAAGTGGTGCATAGAGCTGCATGGTCTCTTCTGAGATATGCTTTCTCTTCTCTTCCCGCATAAAACCAAGTGTGCGCATGTTATGCAGTCGATCAGCCAGCTTGACCAGCAGAACACGAAGATCCTTTGCCGTGGCAAGAATCATTTTTCGGAAATTTTCAGCCTGTTTATGTTCAAACGAGTGGAACTGGATCTGACCGATCTTGGTGACGCCATCAACCAGCAGGGCAACCTCTTCACCAAATCGATTCCGGATGTCTTCCAGTGATATATGGGTGTCTTCAACGGTATCGTGGAGAAGAGCGGTAACAATACTGCTGACATCCAGCTGTAGACTGGCCAGAATATCTGCAACGGCTAAGGGATGGGTAATATAGAGTTCGCCCGAACTTCTTCGCTGATCCTTATGTGCCTGCGCAGCAAATACATAAGCCCTGTTAATCAGTTCAATATCAGCTTTTGGTGCATACTTCTGCACCTTCTCTGTAATCTCGAAAATACGACTCATATTAGCTCAGCTTAATAAGAATCAGTTCTGTGCTGAGCCCAGGGGAGTGGACTGAAAAAAGAGAGAGTTACTCAACCTCTTCTTCAAGGAAGGCTGCTTCCAGACGCTGGCGCTCCAACTCATCCATCTTATAAACAGCATCCCAGCTGATATGACCTTCACCCATCTCTTTCAAAGCCTGAACAGCGTGTTTGTGACCCTCTTCATTCTCAAGCAGTGGAGGCAAACCGTTCAGTAGCTGCCGTGCACGTTTTGATGCAAGCAACACCATCTCAAAACGGTTCGGGTAATAACGGATACAATCTTCAATAGTCACGCGTGCCATGTCTTATAACCTCCAGTGGTTAGTGGCGCTTAAAAGCAGTGCCGCCAATAAAGCTGAGCCGAGAATATCAAGCTAAAAACAAATGTCACGAACGATTCTTGTTATGGTTGTTCAAATAGAGTGAGTGCAGTTCATCCAGAGCCTGATCAAAATCATCATTCACGATCCGGTGATCTGCCTCGTGGGCATGATCCATCTCACTTTCAGCGGCAGCCACCCGACTTTCGATGACTAAAGCATCATCCTGACCTCGAGATGTTAATCGATCTCTTAATGCCTCAATCGAGGGTGGCAGAATAAAGATCCGGCATGCATCCGGTATCTTTTTTGCCACCTGATCAGCCCCCTGCCAGTCAATCTCAAGCAGAATATCATCACCGCCTTCCAGTGCAGCCTCCACATCGGATCTGCGTGTACCATAGAGATTGCCATGCACATTGGCCCACTCCAGAAAGGCGCCTGCATCCACCTGCGCTTCAAACATGGTTCGATTCAAAAAATGATACTCGACACCATCGGTTTCACCCGGACGAGGGATTCTTGTGGTAGAAGATACTGCCAAACGGAGATTCGGTTTTTTTTCCAGCAAGGCATTGCAGAGACTTGACTTGCCGCTGCCTGATGGCCCCGAAACAACAAAAAGCTGCCCTGTTCCCTGAGTTTCCATCATTAAGCAACCTGCCCTGTCAGTTCTCTATACTTTATCATCAGCTCCTCTTTTGACTCCACTCGATTCGAATCGAGTGGAATGCAATCAACCGGACAGACCAACTGGCACTGAGGTTCATCGAAATGGCCTACGCACTCTGTACAGAGATCGGAATTGATTTCGTAGATCTCTTCACCTTCAAAAATCGCCTCATTCGGACACTCTGGCTCACATACCATACAGTTAATACAGTCATCAGTAATGATTAAAGCCATCGGCTATCAATCTCCTCACTTTTAGGAATTATGAATTTCCAGCGTTCTGTCTGAGAGCAGACTGTCTGAGAGCTTCCTGCTCGGCTTCATGCTCACGGTCCAGATCTCCACTTTTCAGCCTGGACAGGTACTCTTTAAGTGCGTCAGATACTTTTCCTTGCAAGAGATAAAGTGCAATAAAGTTCGGAAATGCCATAGCCAGTATTAACAGATCACTGAAATCCAGAATATTTCCCGCACTCACAAACGACGCAAGAACAATAAACAGCAAAAATATTACACGATAAACCATCGAAAACTTCTCACCAAACACATAGGTCCAGCAGCGTTCACCATAATAGGACCATGAGATCATTGTACTGTAGGCAAACAGCACCACTGAAACAGAGAGAATCGTCGTAAACCATGGGAGAACCGAACCAAAAGCTGCAGCTGTTAAGGCCGCTCCCTCTTTAGCCTCAACGAGTGCAGCATGTTCAGGTGCGTTGTAGACACCGGTAATAACAATAACCAGCGCGGTCATGGTGCAGATCACAATGGTATCAATGAAAGGTTCATAGAGTGCCACGAAACCCTGACGCACAGGATATTTCACCGACGCCGCCGAATGTGCAATGGCAGCGGAACCAATACCCGCCTCACTCGAGAACGCGGCACGTTTAAAGCCCTGCACAATCACACCGATCAGTGCACCAAAACCTGCTTCAAGCGAAAAAGCACCGTTCCAGATGACCGAAAACGCCTCAGGAATCGCCGAAATATTGGAAAGAATAATCCATATACAGGCAGAGAGATAAATAATCACCATGGTCGGTACAATGGCTTCGGCAGCATGAGCAATACGGCGAATACCACCAATAATCACCACACCCACAGCAATTGCCATACAGAGACCAAACATCCAGCGCATATTATCGGCAAACCCTAGTTCCTGCTGCACGGCACCCAACGCCTGTGATACCTGGAAAGCATTGCCGGCACCCAATGATCCACCAATACAGAGAAGGGCAAACAGAATCGCCAGCACCCGACCTGTCCCGGCCATGCCTTTTTCAGCAAGCCCTTTGGAGAGATACTCCATGGCGCCGCCCATGATGCGTCCATCAGAACGAAACTCTCGATACATTTGACCCAGTGTCACTTCGGTAAACTTGGAAGTCATGCCAAAGAAACCGGCAATAATCATCCAGATAATAGCGCCGGGCCCTCCGATAATAATCGCAATGGCGACACCAGCGATATTCCCCAGTCCCACCGTTGCAGAGAGTGCTGTTGTTAACGCCTGGAAAGGTGTGACTTCACCCTTGGCATCAGGAGCATGATATTTACCGCGTAGAATCTGGAATGCATGTCCCATCATGCGAAGATTGATAAAGCCGAATCGGAAGGTGAGATAGACCGCGCCGACAATCAGCCAGCCCACAATAAACGGCATATTTCCTTCGCCCGGCATCACATCAAAAAAGAGAACCTGTGCCATATTGCCATTAATGGTTCCAATCAGATCATCCGCCCCGTTTTCAGCAGCGTAAGCATACCGGGGCAGAAATACCGCCACAAATGTCGCAAACATTAGAGATAAAAATGAGTAACCAGATTTCATCAAAACCACCCTCCGTGAAGCAGAAGCCCATCCTGCCAAAGCACTATCGACTTACAACCCCCTTTCAACCATAGTCCACACAAATAAACCTATTGACTCTGTGGTTTATTAGATCATTATTTACTAATATTATTATTTAAGAGGCCCGGCCATGAGAAGCAGTATGAAAATCTCCCTTTCCAACAGGTCAATCCCGATCATGGCTGCCCTGCTTCTACTCATTTCGCTCAGTGGCTGTGGCAATTCAGGAGATCAGACGGGCCCTGCCGCTGAAAACCTCGCCAAAGGCAAAGCCTTCATGGAACAGAACAGACTCAAAGATGGCGTTGTCACTCTCGATAATGGCATTCAATACAGGGTTTTTAATAAAGGCAGCGGAAAATCACCCAAATTGACTGATATTGTCCTGATCCGCTCGCGTGGAAAACATCTGGATGGGAGCATATTCAGTGACAGTTACAATGAGAACAAGCCTGAAAAGATGCTGGTCAAACATACCATGCTAGGGTGGAAAAAAATTCTTCCTCTAATGAGCGTGGGCAGCAAGTGGACTGTCTACCTTCCGCCTCATGTGGCATTCAGTAGCCGGGGTATTGAAGGTCTCATCGAACCCAACGAGACACTGATCTTTGACATTGATCTGATTAGTATCGAGTGGTGATGAGCACTATTAAAGACTCTATGAATCGAGCTTATCTCTAATCACCTGGCTTAGGTTTATCGCATTATATGGTTTGGAAAGAATGACATATTCTTCTGATGGCATTTCGCTCTTCAATGATTCATCTTTGTCATAACCGGTAGCAAAGACCACCTTTGCATCCGGGCTATGCGCTTCGATACGCTGAGCAGTCTGTACACCACCGAGCCTTGGCATCACGATATCCATAACAGTGAGTGCGATCTCTTTCTGGTTTGCAATATATAAATCTACAGCCTGCAGGCCATCAGAGGCTTCCAGCACCCGGTAACCAAGACTCTCCAGAACTTCTCTGCTGGTAGCCCTGACATCAGCATTATCATCTACAATCAGTATCAACTCACCCTTGCCAGGCAGCGCTTCACCGATCTCTTCAGGCTTAGTCTCAATCTTTTTCTCTTCAAGCAGTGGCAGATAGATATGAAAAGAAGCTCCCTCTCCAGGCTCGCTCTCCACTTCAAGTATTCCACCATGGCTTTCAATAGCCCCGTAGCTCATCGCAAGGCCCAGCCCGGTTCCAGTGCCTATTTCCTTGGTGGTGTAGAAAGGTTCGAAGATATGTTCTTTGCTCTCATCACTGATTCCAGAGCCGTTATCTTTAACAACAAGATGCGCAAACAGGCGCACATCAATCCCGGAATGGGCAGCGAGAAACTGATCATCAGCCTCGAACTCATCAATGGTCATGGTGATCGTGGGATTTACCACATTCGACACAGCATCATGCGCATTGTTCAGCAGATTCATCAACACCTGCTGTAGCTGGGTAGCATCGCCTTTTACCACAAGCTCCTCAGGACAAAATTCACTCCGGAAACGTATATTTTCCGGAATGCTCGCCTCATTCAGCTTGGAGACCTCCTGAATAAATGAGGTCAATCCAAACGGTTTCATTTCAATCGTATCTTTACGGGCAAAGGCCAGCAGCTGTTTAATCATCTCTGCAGCCCGATAACTCAGTTCCTCTACACTGATCAGCTTCTTCAATACATCAGGACGGTCTGCAACTTTTTTCTTGGCCAGATAGAGATTGCCTGTCATCCCGGCCAGCATGTTATTGAAATCATGGGCAATACCACCCACCAGTGTCCCAAGCGCCTCCATCTTCTGAGCCTGACGGAACTTATCCTCAAGCATTTCATGGTCGGTCATATCCTGTTGAATCCCCACATAGTGAGTGATTTGACCACCATCATCAAAAATGGGGGCAATGGACATCATGCCCGGGTACTGACTGCCATCCTTTCGCCGGTCAGTGACCGAGGCATGCCAGATTTTTCCATTTGTGATGGTACTCCAGAGCTTCTCATAATAGTCCACAGAGTGGACTCCACTCTTAATAATCCGCGGATTTTTTCCCAGCACCTCTTCAGAAGCGTAACCTGTTATTCTTGTAAAAGAAGGGTTCACATATTCAATGGTCCCTTCCTTATCCGTAATAATGATTGATTCACCCGCCTGCTCAATGGCCTGAGAAAATTTGTTTAATGTCTCTTTCCGGTGCTCTCTCTCCATAACAATGCCGGCAAGTGTTCCGGCAGATTCAAGATCATTGAGCTCGTTATCATTCGGCAAAGCAGGATGATTATAATACATGCCGAAAGCCCCGAGAACTTTCCCGGATGTACTTTTAATCGGCTCAGACCAGCAACTGCGCAGTCCGTGAGGAAGAGCTACATCCTTGATATCGGCCCATTTTGGATCGGTTGCAATATCCTCAACCAGCACCCGTTTTCCTGTAAAGGTTGATGTCCCACATGAGCCAACTTCCGGGCCATTTTTTAATCCGTTAACGGCATCACAATACGCTTTAGGCAGGCTGGGAGCTCCGCCATGCATAAGCTTCCTGCCCTTTAATTCAAGCATCGAACATCGCATACCCGGATGACGTGCCTCATACATCAATGCAATTGCATCATAGACTTTTGATGTTGATTTTCCGGTGGCAATCATTTCAAGGATTTCAGAGGTCTGTTTAATAAAGTGTTCTGCATGTTTGCGCTCAGATATGTCATAAATATGCGAATATAAGACTTTCCGGTGACGCCAGTGAATTGGCCCGGAGTGAACCTCCACATCCCTGATCTCCCCATTTGCAAGTCTGTGCTGGAATATGAAATGATCTCGACGTTCTGATTTGGCGAGTGCCATCTCCTCTTTCACCTGTTTCTCTGAAAGCGTGTTAATGTCGGAAATATTGAGCACCAATAACTGCTCATTGCTGTACCCATAAAATCTCTCGGCGGCACGGTTTGCTTCAACGATCTCACCACTGTCCGGGTCAATAATCAGTTCCACACTTCTATTTCCTTCAAAAAGCTCCCTGAACCGCTCTTCACTCTCAGCCAGTGCCGCTTCACTCAACTGACTCTGCATTCGCAGCTCAACATTCTCTTTGATATTATGGTAGGTTCTGTGCGCACTTACTGAGATCATGGCAAGGAACAGAAGTAACATGGATCCCATTACAACTCCCAGCTCCGAGCCAAGAGTAAAAAACCGGGCAGTAACAGGGCCCAATGCAAGAAGTAAAAAACTTAAAATGGGAAGTGGTAATGGTGACAGGGAGGTCACCGCTCCGGCACACACACCACCAACCATGAATGCCAGAAACACCTGATGAGAAACCGAGGCTTCGGAAAACAGAAGTAATGAACTACAGCCCCAGATGATTCCTGCAGCAATCGAACCAACGTTGAAACATCTTTCCCAGCGAGGTGTTTGTTTCAATTCCGGCGAGGCACGATGATAGAAAAAAGTTAGCCCGAGGCGGGCAAATGTTACTACCAAGATGCTACTTAACCAGATAGTCAACAATCCATGTTCAATCACATCCCACACAACAGCAACCAATACAACTGCAATAACAGTAGTCGCAACGATTGATGCAGGCATTGCCGCATATAGAAGCTTTACCTGCTCAAGTTTAAGTAGTTCCTTCTGATCCGAATCAGATAATATTTTTAATGGTTGAGCTATATTCATTTCACCCTTCTGATATAAATAAACCGTTCATGTTCAATAGCATTAAACATGCCAAATCAGGGTGAATTCAGGCAGGAGTGCTCCTTTTGATCAGTCCATTCTTCTGGATTTATAATCGTTGATCAATCCATTGGTTGAGCTGTCATGGCTGTTGATTTCTTCATCAAACATCAGTTCGGGAAGAATCTTACGTGCCAGCTGTTTGCCAAGCTCAACGCCCCACTGATCGAAGGCATTCAGATTCCAGATCACACTCTGTACATAAATCTTATGTTCATACATGGCAATCAGTGCACCCAGAGTTTGAGGGAGCAGCTTCTGAAACAGAATGGAGTTTGATGGCCGATTGCCCGGAAATACCTTGTGCGGCAGCAGTGCTTCCAACGCTTCACCACTCAACCCTTCGGCCTCCAGCTCACTGCGCACTTCATCTTTTTGCTTACCGAGCATCAGTGCCTCGGTCTGTGCAAAGAAGTTAGAGAGCAGCAATGTATGGTGCTGTCCAATCGGATTTTTTGTATCCACAGGGGCCAGAAAGTCAGTGGGCACCAGTTTGGTTCCCTGATGAATGAGCTGATAAAAGGCGTGCTGACCATTGGTGCCCGGCTCACCCCAGATGATTGGACCTGTTGAATAATCCACGGCCTCACCATCGCGGGTGACCCGTTTTCCGTTACTCTCCATATCTCCCTGCTGAAAATAGGCAGGAAAACGGTGCATATACTGATCATAAGGCAGAATCGCATGGGAATCGGCATCAAAGAAGTTGTTATACCAGACACCCAGCAGTGCCAGAATCACTGGCATATTCTCTTCAAAAGGCGCTGTACGAAAGTGCTCATCCATATCATGGGCACCGGAAAGCAGCTTCTCGAAATGATCCATGCCAATATAGAGTGCAATGGAGAGCCCGACAGCACTCCAGAGCGAATATCGTCCGCCTACCCAATCCCAGAACTCAAACATGTGATCGGTATCAATGCCGAAGTTCTCTACTGCCCTGGCATTGGTGGAGACAGCCACGAAGTGTTTTGCTACAGCTGCCTTGGTACCGCCACGGGTAAGGAACCAGTCACGAGCCGTTTTGGCATTGGCGATGGTCTCCTGCGTGGTAAATGTTTTGGAGGCGATCACAAATAGAGTGGTTTCACGCGATAGTCCTTTCAGAGTCTCAACAATCTGGGTGCCATCCACATTGGAGACAAAATGAACATTCAGACCTTCCTGAGCGAAAGGTTTCAGGGCATCACAGACCATCACAGGCCCCAGATCGGAGCCGCCAATACCGATATTCACAATGTCTGTAATCTGCTTGCCTGTGCAGCCAAGCCACTTTCCGCTGCGCACTTTTTCGGTGAAATCACGCATACGTGAGAGCACATCATTGATATCCGGCATCACATCAGCGCCATCCACCAGAATCGGACGATTGGAGCGATTTCGAAGTGCCACATGCAGTACGGCGCGGCCCTCTGTGTTATTCACCTTCTCACCCGAATACATGCGATCAATCGCATCTTTCAGGCCTGTTTCCCGAGCAAGCTCAAAGAGAAGTCGCATGCTCTCTTCACTGACCCTGTTTTTGGAATAATCGAGCAGAATATCCTTGAACCGGAGAGAGAACTTATTAAAGCGTTCGGGATCTTCCTGAAACATATCCCGCATATGAGTCTCTGAAATATCCTGATAGTGCGATGTTAATGCTTTCCAGGCCGACAGCTGCGTCAATGCGGACATGGGATCCCTCCATAGAAATAATAAAACAGGTCAATACATAAAAACTAATAAATACAAACGATAGCCAGAGCCGGCTTTAAAGCATTGAAGCAGGCCTGGTTAATCCGGTAGTTACTCAGGCGGTACAGTATCCGTGAACAGATCTTTCACTGTATATGCCTTCAACTCACCATCAATGCCTTTCAAAGGAATCGGTGGCAGCACCTCACAATCCGCCTTGCTACTCAACTGGGCAAGCGTGTGTTCACTGATGATTACATCCCCGCGTTTAGCCATATCTGTCAGGCGGGAGGCCACATTCACTGCATCACCGATACAGGTGTACTGCATGGTCTGACTGGAGCCAATCGAGCCAACCACCACTTCACCGGAGTTGATTCCAATGCCGATCTGAATCTGATCATCACCATGACGTTCCCGATCAAGATTGAACTGCTCAAGGGCTGACTGCATCTCCAACGCGCAAGCCACCGCATTATCTGCAGCGTCATCCATACTCACTGGCGCACCAAAAAGAACCATGATCTCATCACCGATATACTTATCGACGGTGCCGCCATATTTAAACACCACATCAACCACCATCTCAAAATAGCGATTGAGCATGGCAACAATAGCCGTCGCTTCAGTGCGATGAGCCATGGCGGTAAAGCCGCGAATATCTGCAAACAGGATTGTTACTTCCCGGAGCTCGCCACCCTTCTCCAGCTTCACTTTTCCACTCATCACCTGCTCCACCACACTGGGTGAGAGGAGACGTTCAAACTGGGCTTTGCTTCGGGCTTCGGTCTCAATTTTCTTCAAAAGGTTGGCATTCGCGACACCCATCGCAACATAGCGGACAATACCGGTGAACAGCTGCAGATCTTTTCGGGTAAAGCTGGCGTGCCCTTTCTGGCTATCCAGATGC
>JBEQLD010000049.1:0-12572 GCA_040326115.1 Mariprofundaceae bacterium
TTTTTTCCTCTCTCCCCGTGATATGCAGTACTGGGTTGTGCATGGAGAGCTTAAAAAGCGAACTCCCTCAGAGCTGATGATAATCTCAGATGTTCCGATCTCTCCCTCTGCATGAAAATGGATCGGCTCCCCATCCTGTGGAAACGGATAGCGGGCGAGTAACTGGTCATCATGGTAGATCATGACCAGCGGCGGGCCACTGCTGACTTCGTTATGAATCCACTGCCATGCATAGAAAATGCCGATCAGTGAGATCAGTAGAAGCAGCCGATCTGTCCAGCTGCCTTTGAACCAGTGCCAAAGACTTTGCTTAGGCGTGTTTTCTGAGGCTAGTGTTGCCATTGCGCAATGGTAGCCATAGTTCATGCAGGATGCTCTGAGTTTTTCAATGTATCCTGTGTAGCCTATGCCGAGAGTTATTCAATGTTTCGACAGGGATTCCAACGGAGGTCAGTATGAATGTGTTCATTACCGGAGCAAATCGGGGCATTGGAGCCGAGTTTGTTCGACACTATCTATCAAAAGGATGTCATGTGTGGGCATGTTTTCGCAGTGATCAGGGCGAATTGGCCTCTATTGATTCCGAGCATTTGCATCTGCTGCAGTGGAATGTGGCAACAGATTCAGAACCCAAAGGTGAACTACCGGGGAAGATCGACCTGCTGATTAACAATGCCGGTATTTACGGGCCGGGAAAAGATGGCCAATCACTTGAAAATGTGACTGCTGAAGCGATGCTGGAAGTATTTAATGTGGATTGTGTCGGCCCGCTGAGAGTGGTGAAATATCTGAGAGATCGATTCTCGGATGCAGCCGTGATTGCCAATCTCAGCTCCAAGATGGGATCGAGCGGAGATAACGGCAGTGGTGGCGCTTATGCCTATCGGGCTGCCAAGGCGGGACTGGTGATTGTTTCCAAATCCATGGCGGTAGATCTCTCAGCTGAAAATGTTCAGGTGATCACGCTGCATCCGGGCTGGGTAGAGACAGATATGACGAATCAGACAGGCCTGATCAATGTTGAAACTTCAGTGAAAGGGATGACAAAGGTGATCTCTAATGCCGCTCAGTATGAACCGGGAAGTTTTATCGCTTTTGATGGGAAGGTGGTGCCTTACTGATTGGTGGGGAGTATCTCGGCAGGAACTTCTATGGAAGCCAGTTGAGTGTTACGTGTGGGGAGTCTTTCCAGTCCGTGTTCACACGGGCCAGAGAGACAGTCACCTGTGGCGGGATCAAAACGGGCATCATGGGTATGGCATACAAGCTGGTTTCCATCTTCGGAAAAGAACTGATTGGGCAACCAGTCGAGTGGCGATCCCATATGCGGACAGCTATTCCGATAGGCTTTTACACTGCCATTAAAACAGACGATAAATCCCTCGTAATCATGAGCAGGAATCTGACTGTCGGGGGAGAATTGCTGGGTGAAACTGAATGTGATCGCCTTGCCCTCAGTAGGGCATTCAATCTGCTGCCATCGATGGATGGCCTCTATCATGACTCAGGCTTGGAATCGCCATCACATAGTTGTTGATAACAGGCAACGGCCTGCTCCCACTCACCGGCATCAGCATGCCAGTCAGCACTCAATCGAAGCACTTCATCTGTAGGATTTTCATCCAGCAGTTGATCTGTGATCTCATCAGCAAGCCCGACAAGCCCTGCAGCCTGCGCCAGCCTGGCCTGCAACAGGCGCAAAGCGGGCTGATAAGTTTCAGCAGCACTCTTTTTATCAAGCTTACGGAATGCCTGTAGCGCGTCAGCTTTTAACAGCTCAAATAGAGCCGATGCAATTTCAAAATCATTGTGCTGTTCAAGGTATGGCAGCCACAGTTTTTCTGTTGCATCCGGATTGTTGTCCGCAATGTGAGCCTGACCAAGTGCAAGGGTGACCGTAGCACTGTCCGGGGCCAGTCGATGGGCCTTTCGCAGGTAGCTTTGCCTCTCTTCACTCTCTTCTTTGGCAAGCTGGATATAGGCATGGGCCAGACGGGGTTTGATACTGGCTGCAGATCGCTGACCCTGTTTCCATAGCTGTTCAAGCAGCTGAACAGCTGTTTTCCAGTCATGCTCTTCCTCTGCAAGTGTTGCCAGCCGGGAGATGGCAAGCGGTGCATCAGGATGAGCTGCCAGCCATGCTTCAAGGTGCAGTTTCCGGGTGGCGGCATCAGGCCGGGATGGTGCATTCGGATCAGTGGCGATTCGAGCGGCCAGAACAGTGTTAAGCGGAGTATCATCACTAGCAGGAAGTGGCTGCTCATTGGCAGGTGTGGCCAAACGCTTCAGTAGCGCAGTGCCCCAATCAGGAATTGTTCCACGGGATTTCCGGAATGCCCGGCTGCCAAGGTCTCCACGCATATCAAGCATCTCAGCGATACCTTCACGCAGACGTTGTTCACGCCGTTTTTTCCCGCCCATACGAAGTGTGCGCCAAAGCTGTCCGGGACCTGCAACCAGTGCAGAAAGGACTCTTTTGATGAACCATAGCAGTGTCAGCAGAATGACAAACGCAGTAATAAATGCGCCCTGACGGGTTTCAAAAACCCAGCCAAATGCTTCAAGCCGCAATGTCTGGTTAACAATTTCCGGAAAGAGAGTGAATAGTGTGGCAATGCCAAGGGCAAGAACCAGCAGGATAAAGAGCCTCATGAGAGATCCTCCAGCCATGTTTCAGCTACCTGACGCAACAGGTTAATATCAGTTTTGATGGGCTTAAATGATTCAGGCAATCCGAGGTCAACAGCGGCAGATGATTCAGCATCTGTTTTTGCTGCGATAACTCTTAGCTGCAGCGTTGCCCGAAGCTGTAGCCATGCATTTGCATCCGGCCAGCGTTCAATTTCGATGTTACGGCTTGCATTGATCAGCTGCTCTCGCAGCTCTTCGTCATTGGCTTCCTCATCGCTCAGAGAGGAGCGGACAGAGAACTGCTCGGCGATCCAGTTCAACCACTGATTTTCAAATGCGGGAATGATATTGGCATGCTCGGATCTGCTCAGTGATTCGGCATATGTGTGCAATGTCTGTTGCCAGTTTTGCAGTTCCAACAGCCGTTTCTCAGCCAGTGCCAGCATCGATTGTGCATGTCCGCGCTCGGTTGAGGTGAGAATAGGCATCAGCGTCAGCTCTTCCCAGGCAAGCTGGAGCTGAGGCAGGTGATTGGCCTGGTTGGTAATCCAGCGCAAGCGAGTGCGCAGCTGCATGACCTGAACGGAGTGCTGCGTCTCTTCCAGTGCCTGTTGCTGTTCACGAAGAGAGCGGAGCTCACCCTGCAGTGCTTCCATGGCATCAAGAACATTGCTGATCTCTTCGCTGCTGGCCTGATTAGTGGCCTCTTCAACAGGTAGTTCAATTTCCACTACAGGTTCAGGAAATGCTTCTGCCGGAGCGCTCTGCGGGGTTGCCACCAGTTCAGGCGTAGAATCGCTGGCAGGGGTCTCTATCTGTTCTGCTTTTTCAGTAGTGAAGGACTCTGTGAGCAGATTCAGGTATTTATGTTTAAGCTCTTTTGATGTGAAAAAGGTGAAGGCCACCCCGATTGAGATAAGAATAAGCAGAAATAGCCAGAACCATGAAAAACCTCCCGGCTCTTTTGTCTCGGAAGATGCTTCCGGCTCAGCTTGAATCTCTTCAATATCTGCACTGTTTTCGGTCTCTTTATCGTCGCTCATGCTTTAAGCATCGTTCAACCAACGGGCTACGTCCAGTGCGTGATAACTTAGAATCAGGTCTGCACCGGAGCGTTTGAAGCTCAACATGGTTTCCAGAACCACACGCTTCTCGTCAATCCAGCCTTTTTCTGCTGCTGCTTTCACCATGGCGTATTCACCTGATACGTTATAGACCGCCATGGGAACATCGGTGGCATCTTTAACCGTGCGGATGATGTCCATATAGGCCAAGCCCGGCTTGACCATCAGAATGTCAGCGCCCTCTTCAATATCGAGCATGGCTTCACGCAGTGCTTCCCGGCTGTTTGCCGGATCCATCTGATAGCTGGAACGGTCACCAAAGCTTGGTGAGGAGTCCGCAGCATCGCGGAACGGACCGAAGTAGGCGGAGGCATATTTAACGGCATAGGACATGATCGGAAGATCATTGAATCCGGATGTGTCGAGGCCTGCACGAATGGCAGCAATCATGCCGTCCATCATGCCCGATGGCGCAATCATATCGATGCCAGCCTCGGCATAGGAGACGGCCTCTTTCTGAAGGTTGGCGAGTGTTGCATCGTTATCCACAGTTTGTCCGTCAAGCACGCCGCAGTGACCATGATCGGTATATTCACAGAAACATGTATCTGCAATCACATAGCTGTCAGGCGAAGCATTTTTGGCTTCTTTGATGGCTTTCTGGACGATGCCTTCTGCATCCCAGCCGCCCGAGCCAATCGCATCTTTCTCTTTAGGAATACCAAACAGAATAATGCCCGGAATACCCAGTGCAGCCGTCTCTTTGGCGATCTTTCCAACATCACTCAATGGAATGCGGAATACGCCCGGCATGCTTTTCACCGGAACAGCTTTGCTGATCGTCTCATCAACAAAGACGGGGTAGATGAAATCACTGGGGCTCAGTGATGTTTCACGCACCATGCTTCGGATGGCCGGGTTTTTACGAAGTCGCCGTGGGCGATGGATCAGGTCAGGCAGAGACATATTCAGGCTCCGGATTTATTAAAAGTATGTTCAAAATAATCAGCCAATGCATCAAGCATGGCGTCAAAACTAGCTGTTTTTGCAGTGGCCTGCACGTTTAATCCGAGATCGTTCGCTATCGCAGAAACCTGCGGGCTGATCACGGCAATGACAGGAATGTTGGCGGTTTCGGTTTTTCCAATACGGCTGATGTAATTCTGTACGGTTTTTGGGCTGCCCAGAAGAACTGCGTCAATGTCATGTTTCTCTATCCGGCGAATGATTTCTGAAGCATCAGATTGCGGGCATTTCATGCGGTAGGTGTGGATGGTGATCACTTCACAATCCTGTTTGCCCAGAGTGTTGCTTAGAAGATCACTTCCCGTTTCAGCCCGGAAGAAAATAATTTTTTTCGGGATTCCTGAATGCTGATAGGCATCAATCAATCCCTGCTGTGAAGCAGTTTCAGGGATTAGATCAGGTGAGATACCCAGTTGATTCAGGGCATCTGCAGTTTTATTTCCAACCGCTGTGATGTTATGAGCTGTTAACAGCGCAGTGAATTTTTCCCCCAGCAGAGAGGCAAGGCAGTGAACGCCATTCCGACTTGTAAAAAGCAGGTCTGCCGAATCGTTCTGAAGAAGGGGGATCGATTGCAGAATGTTCTGCTCCAGACACTCCATATCCAGACAGGGCAGATGAAGTGCGACACCTCCGCGCTTTAGGATTTCAGCTTCAGTAGGCGCGGCCTGATTTTCAGCCCGGGTGATAAGAATTTTTTTACCGGCAAGGCCCGGATGCTTTTTAGTCGATTGTTCAGACATGTCCCAATGATGCACGAGCCGGAAGGGTGTGCCAATTTCCCGTTGAGTTAATAAAAGACTTGCCAGAAAACGGAATCCATGATGAACTATATATAGAACCACATCATACAGAGCCTTTATTCAGGTTTTGAGCATGGATGTCATAGTGATCTGGTTTCCCCTAATTAACTAGGTAAACAACTTTTCGGGCCTCTCAGGCCTGTGAGTCTGTTTTGCCTTTGAGGTATAGAAGATGGCAACGAAGAAAGTAAAAGAGCAGGCACGTAAGGTACTGAAGGATGTATTCGGTTATGACGCCTTCCGCTCAACGCAGGAAGAGGTGATCTGCACACTGCTTGATGGCAAGGATGCATTCGTGTTGATGCCGACAGGTGGTGGTAAATCACTCTGTTATCAGATTCCGGCCATTATGCTTCCGGGAACCGGTATTATTGTCTCTCCTCTTATCTCTCTGATGAAAGACCAGGTAGATGCTCTGACTCGCTGCGGTGTTAAAGCTGCATATTATAACTCATCGCTGAAGGCTGCAGATGCGAAGAGGATCCTGGATCAGTTTGAGGCCGGTGAGCTTGATCTTCTCTATGTGGCACCGGAGCGGCTGCTGACTAAAGTGTTTTTGAAACGACTTGAAAAAATCAAGATCAATCTGTTTGCTGTTGATGAAGCGCATTGTGTTTCCCAGTGGGGGCATGATTTCCGTCCTGAATATGTGAGGCTCGGTGAGCTGCGCGAAATCATGCCGGGCATCCCGATGATCGCTCTAACCGCAACCGCTGACGAACACACCCGTGAAGATATTGCAGAGCGTCTGTGCCTGAAAAAAGGCAAACGTTTTATCTCAAGCTTTGACCGTCCGAACATTCGTTATCTGGTGGCTGAAAAACGCCAGCCGCTGACGCAGGTATTAACCTTTCTGGACGATTGGAAAGGTGCTTCAGGTATTATCTACTGCCTCTCCCGAAAGCGGGTGGAGGATATGGCGGTTAACCTTCAACGCCATGGCATTCGTGCGGCTGCCTATCATGCCGGTATGCCCGGACGTCAGCGCGAAAAAGTACAGGATGATTTTCTGCGTGATCGCGTGAATGTGATTGTGGCAACCATCGCCTTTGGCATGGGTGTTGATAAACCCAATGTCCGCTTTGTGATTCATCATGATCTGCCCAAGAGTATTGAATCCTATTATCAGGAGACAGGTCGTGCAGGACGTGACGGCATGGAGTCCGAAGCACTGATGCTCTATGGCTCGGGCGATGTGAACCTGGTTCGGCGATTGATTGAGAATGTTGAAAATCCGGATCAGCGCCGTGTTGAGGTGCATAAGCTCAATAGCATGGTTGCACTTTCCGAAGCTCTGACCTGTCGTCGTCGGGTGTTGCTGGGGTATTTCAGTGAAGAGATGGAAGGGACATCATGCGGAAACTGTGACATCTGCCTTGATCCACCTGAAACTTATGACGGCAGTAAAATTGCACGTCTGGTTATCGAGTGCGTGAAGGAGCTCAATGGCGATTTTGGGGTCGGTTACATTGTGGATGTGTTGCGTGGCTCAAAAAATGCGCGCATTTGCGAGAAAGGGCATGAAAAAGCAAAAACGCATGGAACCGGAACAGACATCAATGGTGATGAGTGGATGTCCATTATTCGTCAGATGGTACATCATGGATTTTTTGTGCAGGACATTTCACGTCGCGCAGCTCTGGTCCCGACCAAAAAAGCTGACATGATTCTGGAGGGCGGCTCCGCAACGCTGGCCAAGTATCAGCCGGGTATTAAACGGAAGCTGAAACGCTTTACCCAGACCAAGGATGAGAAGCTGTTTCAGAAGCTTGCCCTGGTTCGTGACCGTCTGGCTGAAGATGAGGATGTTGCACCTCACACATTGCTAAGTGATGTGGCGTTGACCGAAATGAGTCAGCTGGGTGATGTGGAAGAGGATGCTCTGCACAGCATCAGTGGCATGGGCCAGCATAAGTTCGAAGCTTATGGCGAGGTGTTTTTCTCGGCGCTTAAAGATCATGCGAAAACCCGTTCTGAAGATACCGGTGCTGGTAAACCCGGTGCGCCAAAACTTATGGCCAAAGGCCCGGCTGCAAATGCTTCACAGATGCATACATGGAATTTGTACAAGAAGGGCGCAACATCTGAAGATATTTGCAGTCAGCAGGGGGTTGCTGAAAAGACCGTCTTTAATCACTACATTGCTCTTGTAAGAGCCGGTTATCATATTGATGTGCCAGCAGTGATTGGTGATGATTTTGATCAACTTATGGGCGAGCTCGATGATGCAGACCCCTATGCTTCCCTGACAGAGATCAAGCGTGATCTTACTGTCGAGCTGAGTAATGAAGCCTTTCGTATGATTCTGGCCTGGCGTGAAGCGATTGGTGTTGCCTGATTACAGCTTTCTCAGAGAAGCCTGAAAATCATCTATAGTTGAATTCGGATTAGAGGGGATAGAGCTGGTGAATTCCATCTCATCAGCCCAATCAACCGGCAGGTTTGATGCCTGATTTGATGCCAGGCGAGCTCCGGCCAGTATGATCGCAAGCAGCATAAGTATGGCGCTGCCAATAATCAGGTGACGCGCGATTTTGAGATGCTTTTCATTGCCCTGTTTGGCGATGAATGCATGCTCTTTTTCTGCACTGCTGTTGGTATCTGTAAGCGTTACATTCTTAATGATATTGGTAGCCCAGTCCTGTTTTTTGCCACTGGTGATATCATCAGCGGCTCTGCTCATCGCTTGAGCGCAATCCGTAGCAGAAACGACGTCCCGGGAGTTGGTGCTGTGAAGATTGCCAGCAGTAAATACTGAGATGGTTCTGATTTTTAGGCGGTCTCCAAGAATTGAGGCGATAGTCTGTTTCGCCATATCATGATACCGAACCGGGTTGGGAAAGCGGTGGCGTCCCTGAGAAGTATCCTGTGTCCATGTGGCAGATCGAATTGAGCCCAAAATTTCACCTGAATAACCAAGTGCTGAAATAACAATAATCTGCTCATTGGTAATAATCAGGTGATCGATATGAAGTACGTCACCTGTTTTGGTTGCCAGCTGAATGTGGTTCATCACAGTGGCTCCTTTTTTCTGAAAAAGCTTTAACTTGCTTTGAATACGGGAGCTTCCGAGCATTCCTGCCAGCCAGGGGCGGACATAGTAAGCTGAAAAAATCAGAAAAATAAATGAACCGGCGGCCAGGGAGACCGGTGTGGTTGGGTGAATGAGTAGAATGCCGTCCATGTTTTCTCCGAAGCCCAGTCCATGGGGTGAGTGATAATTTGCGAAGTCTATATATTTTACCGGAAATACCCGTGATAGATATCACACATGTTTGAATTATTTATTGGGCGGCACTGACTCAAGCAGTGCAGGTCAATGGTTTGAGCAGCTGTATTCTAATACATAAACTGCCAGGAGAAGCTGAACATCTGTTTGGTTTTCATCTGTAGCCCATCCAGATTCTGGTGGAGAGGAATACCGTATGCCGCTCCCAGCATATGACCTTTACTTAGCATGTGACTGATTCCAATGGATGCGTCCAGACGTCTTCCACCTGAATTCAGAGCATCAAAGGTTGGTGACATGTTGCGCTGCATCATGGTGATGCCAGTGTCACTTCCTGAGATTCCTTGCCAGTCCGATAGGGTAAGTCGTCCTGAAAGAGAGGTGTTTTTTGCAAGGTTGAACTTGAGCCAGCCCTGACCTTCAGCACGGTTTCCCAATGTATAGCCCTGACTGTTTTCTCCTGATCTAAACGTATAACTTGCCTGTAGTCCCCAGCCCCATTGATTGTGGCTATCGCGATAAGTGAGACTTGGTTTCAGGTCGTAGGTGCCGCTTCCCAGCTGCATGGCATAGGGGAGCATCCCCTGGGCATTGCTTTGGGTGATGCTTCCTGTCGGTAGTGAGATGCCAAGATTGGCAAGCAGCTGAGCCGACTCCTGGTTATAGACTCTGTACATGGCGCCGAGCTCAAGGTCACCGAGGCCGGTGGCTCTCATGTTGGATCTGGCACCGGTCATGGCAATCATGTTCATGTTGTTATTCAGATAGTTGAGCATCACCATCCAGCTGAGGTTGTCGCTCTGGGCATACATGCCCATCAGCATATGCATATCCATGCTCATATCGGTTGGCACCATCATGTATGTTCCACCAGCCGAGTTTTTATAGATGCTGCCCATCCTGGCGACATCTGTGGCAGCCACGCTATCACTGCCAGCGAGAAGCTGATCCATCTCCATGCGCATGTATCTGTACTCAAACATCCAGCTACCGGATTTGTGAGCGTGGTGGGCATGCTCGTGTTGAATGCTGCTGGCCTGATGCTGGCTATGATTCTCATGCTTCATGTCGTGTTTCATGCCGTGCTGATGACCGGTCTCTTCAGCATGGGCGGAGACTATGGCCAAAGAGATAATTGTGGTCAGAAGCAGAGCAGTAGATTTCCAATGGAACAGGTGAGGGAACATAGGTTTATTTTTCCGGTTATCGTTAATTAGTGATTAATTTCAGAGAGCTTGGATCGCAGCGGTTAGAGCTGGTGCGGCGGTTTCGGTTCTTAAAACTCTTGAGCCAAAACTCAGATTCTGAAATCCAAGTTCAGACAGTGTTTCTAAGTCTTTACGACTCCACCCGCCCTCCGGGCCAATGGCCAGAGTGATGTCGGTCGCTGTGGAAATACGCTCTTTTACTTTATGCCACTCCATTACTGATTCGGGGTGTAGTGTGTAGTTGTTTCCGGTGGCCTGAATATTTTTCAATGAGGGCGCCCACACGACTGACGGGATGATCGTACGCTCGCTCTGCTCTGCCGCTTCAATGATGATCTTTTGCCAGCGATCAAGGCGACTGGCCAGTTTTTTATCCGTCAATTTAAATTGGGATCGTTCACTGTTGGCAATCTGGAAACTGGCAGCGCCGAGCTCCGTACACTTCTGCAGAACCGTTTCGATTTTATCACTTTTGTTGGCGCACTGGATGATGTGGATGCGAACCGGCAGCTCTCTCTCAACATCGATAAATGTTTCAACATGGCAGGTGCCGGCCTGTTTGGTCAGGCCGACAATCGTTGCCTTGTATTCGCCGCCCAGACCATTGAAGATGGTGATGGGATCGCCGGAGAGCAGGCGCATGACATGACGCAGGTAGTGAGTCTGATCGGCAGGAATCTCGATGTCATATCCCGGCTCAAGTGGCTGGTTAAGAAATATTCGGCAGTGTGACATGGCTGAATTCGGCCTGAAAATTTGCCTGCCTGCAACTATTCGTATCTCCTGCTCTTGACCCGCTCACAGCATGCCCCAAGATGCGGGCATGTTTTTTGGTTCATTAGAAGATCAGGTGTGGGCTCCGGTGCGCCAGTGGCGAGCCGAAGAGGCCGGTGTCTCCAGAGATGAGGCGGCCGTGTTGACCACGGTTGGTTCTCTGACCCGCTTTCTAGAGCGTCATTATGGTATGCGCCTGGTGGTTCGACTGCATGATCAGTTTGTCGATCGTGCCAATCCGGATGAGGCGGCACTGTTAGGTTGCTCTGATGGAGCACCGTGTTTAAGGCGTCAGGTATCACTGCTGCATCGGGATTCAGTGATGTTTGATGCGGAATCTGTGCTACCTCTGGAAGATCTGCCGACTGATCTGATGGATGATCTTCAGGAGGGCAAGCGTCCGCTCGGGAATCTGCTGCTGGATCGGGGTCTCTCTCTATCAAGATCCGATCTGAGCATTGTTAAGATGGCGGGTGAAGGGATTCATGCTGGCCGAAGAGGCCGCCGCTCTGTTCTGCGCTCACCTTCAGGCACACGCGCGCTGGTGGTAGAGGTTTTTCATCCGGAGATGTGGAAGCGTCTACAGTCACTCTCACGCAGACACTAAGGCAGATTTACAAAAGATGAGATTTTCACCTGTTGGCTCATTAAAAGATTGGATTGCTCTGATGCGGGTGAACAGGCCTGTGGGTTACTGGTTACTACTCTGGCCGACCATGTGGGGTCTGCTGGCGGCTTCAAATGGCCAACCTGACACAACAAACCTGATCATATTTATTGCCGGCGTGTTTCTGATGCGCTCTGCGGGTTGCATCATTAATGACTTTGCAGATCGAAAACTTGATCCGCATGTGGAGCGCACCAAAGAGCGCCCGATAGCTGCAGGACGCATTGCACCGGGAGCCGCGCTGGCCGGCTTTGTCGGCATGCTGGTAGTGGCTCTGATTCTGGCACTGCTGCTGGTCTGGCAGAGTTCGGTGTTGATGCTTGAGCTGGCGGTAATCGGCGCACTGCTTGCTGCGATCTATCCATTTTTAAAACGTTTCACCCATTTCCCTCAGGCATGGCTCGGCATGGCCTTCGGCTGGGGTGCGGTAATGGCCTGGGCGGCAGAGACGGGAAGCGTGACAGATTCGACGGTTCCGTGGCTGCTGTTTGCCGCCAATGTCTTCTGGTCACTCTCTTACGATACCGCCTATGCGCTGGGTGATCGGCTTGATGATCTGAAAGTGGGTGTGAAGTCCACGGCGATCTTCTTTGGCGATCATGCTGTGAAAGTGATTGTACTGCTGGCCGTGATTGTGCTGGCACTGCTGGCTGTGGTCTCTCAGGGCTACGGCATCGCGGTGTGGATGGGCTGGTTTTTTGCAGTCAGCTGGCAATTGCTGCTTTGTATACGTCTGTTGATTGATGGCGAGGAGTGGGGATTCACCTATTTTCTGATGTCCCACTGGACAGGTCTCTTCTTTGCGCTTGGCTTCATTATTAACGGATTCATTGCGCCTTAATGTTATATGATTATAATTCCACCCTTCCTTTGGGGGCGACTGGTATCGACGAGGATGCTGAACCCTTTGGGGCATGTCGGGTTGTTGGTCCCGTAAAAAGCTGGCACTTGCAATAATTGCAAACGACGAACTAGAACTAGCTTACGCTGCGTAAGTTACCCCGCTCTTGAGTTGCTCATCGCTTGAGAATCCGGGGTCAAACAGATGAGATCGCTATTCGAGACTGGAGATTCGTGGTCTTGGGAGTTAAAAAGTTACGAACCGACCCTCTGGGCACTTTGTCTGTTCAGTTTCCAAAGGGTGCTGTTTGAATAGACTAAACATGTAGA
>JBEQLD010000004.1:0-42787 GCA_040326115.1 Mariprofundaceae bacterium
ATGCAATGATAGATATCATTGGCTCCCCTGATCATCTCATTCATCTGCGTGACACTCTGCTCAAACATATCCAGCGTTTCAGGCATCCCCTGCTCCAGAAGTTTCGACTCCCCGTCCCGAACCGCCTGCAGTGAATCCCTCATCTCATTCAACAACGCCTGCATATTCACCAGAGGGTTCCGCATATCATGAGAAAAGACATAGACCAGCTGTCTCATCTCATCCCGGAATATCTCAAGTTGCCTGTCCTCTGGCTGATTCATTCAACTGTTCCCCTATAAACGCATTTTAAACCTGAACTGATTCTGATCGTAACAGCGGACATGGCAATCGCATGTTTATGCGATAACCATCTGAGGCCGATTTTCAAGCTATTTCAATGCCCAGCAATGAGAGCTCCGGCGTTTCGACAGCAAGCCACTTCATCTCGTCCTTCAGATGCAAACGAGTCAGTGGAATTTCATCGAGGAACTGGCGTTTGCCATCTCGATAAGCCAGGCGGGCAAAGATGCCAATGGCTTTGATATGACGCTGCATGGCAGTCAGACGAACTGCACGATGCCAGGCTTCAAAGCTATCAAATGCAGAACTGATGGTTTCAGGAAGCGCTTCAAAAAACAGACGGCTCTGTTCAGCTCGCTGCGCTTCGGGATAGTTCTGATAGCAGTCGTAAAGCAGTGATGCCAGGTCATAGGTGACAGGGCCTGTCACAGCGTCCTGAAAATCGATAATGCCAAGCGGCAGCTCACCATCGGGCAACATCAAATTACGGCTGTGATAATCCAGATGAACCGGAACCTGCGGCAAGGCAAACAGCTCTTCCAGAAGCGGGAGCATGGCTGCGTGAAAAGTTTTCCGCTCGCTCTCTGTGGGTATGTATGCAGCCACCTTGGGCAGATACCAGTCCAGATAGAGATCGCACTCTCTCTGCATACGTGCAACATCAAACAGAGGCAGTGAAATCGAGGGTGTTGAAACTTGCAGGGCCATTAGCTGGGATCGTGCATCCTCAAAAAGCTGGTCGAGAGAAGGTACTGCTTTATCTTCCAAGTCCAGATGCAGAGCCCAGGTCATATCACCAAAATCTTCCAGCAGCAGAAACCCCAGTTCCCTCTCTTCATGCAATAAATCCGGGACTTTCAGACCTGCATCAGCCAACCAGCTGCGTACATCAAGAAAAGGAGTCACATCCTCCTGATCAGGAGGTGCATCCATCAGAACAGAGTGCTTTGAACCCTGAACAACCCGAAAATAACGCCTGAATGAAGCATCACCTGCCAGGGTGGTAATCTCACAACCTTCACCCAATCGGGAGCTGACCCACTCACTGCCCGCTATCAGTCGCTGATCAGCCACCTTTGACAATGAGACCGGTAATTTTCAATTTGTTTTTCACGTTTCTTTTTGCAGTTTCCGAGGCCTGTTCAGATGCAAATGGCCCTGCATAAACCCGATACCAGGTACCCAGGCCGGGAAGATCAACACGCTTGATCACACCTTCATATCCAATTTTATTCAGTTTTGGAAAGAAATTTTCAGCAATATCCTGTTTCTGAAAAGAGGCAATCTGAAGATAATAATCTCCGGCCAATTCTTTGGATAACCTGACTGGCTCTACTGAAGGTAAAGCAACCGAAGCTGTTGCCGGTTTTTTATTCCCGCCCTGCTTCAACTCCTGCTCAATAATCTGTTTCAGTAACTTTTCAGAAGGATCTTTGGCAGATAAGCCAACTACTGGCTGCTTAGCCGTTGATACCTGCGTCTGTAGAGGTTCGGGATCAACCGACTGCTGTGGCAGTTCATTATAGAAGGTCAATTCACCCACCTGAGTCGTAGAGACGTCCGGCAAACGTGTTTTTGCAGCCTCTCGCAAATCGGCCAGCTCCTCCTGTTGCTTTTTGAGCTGAGCCACCAGACGTGCCTCATCTTCACTGGTTGCCTTCTGCATGCCCATGTCCTGACCAACCATAAAACCAATGGCAAAACCGCCAGCAACAACACCCAGAGCGACAACGATTAAAAGCAGCACCTTACTCTGCTTCATCGGCCGGACATCTTCGGGTTGTGGTGCCTCAATCTGTGCAAAATCATGCCCTGCCATTTGATACCCCCACGATCCATACCTCTGCCATCACATGCGTTCCGGTGAAGATACACCGAGCATAGAGAGTCCGTTCCGGATCACCTGACCCACCGCTCTGACAAGAAGAAGACGCGCCTGAGTCAGCTCTTCATCATCACTGATAACACGGTGTTTATGATAAAAGCTGTGCAGACTACGAGCAAAGTCCATCAGATAGATAGCCACCCTATAGGCTTCATGGCGATGGGCTGCCTTATCAAGCATCTCGGGATAGGCCAGCAGTTGAGCGACCAGTTTTTTCTCTTCATCAGAGATCAGACGTGAAGTGTTCACGCTCTCCGGATCCGCAAGTTCAACACCCTCATCCACAGCCTTTCGCAAAATGGCGCAGACACGGGCATGGGCATACTGAACATAGTAGACCGGGTTCTCTTCACTCTTCTGTTTGGCAGTCTCAAGATCAAAATCGAGTTGACTCTCAACACGGCGGGTCATGAAATTAAAGCGAACAGCATCAACGCCCACTTCATCCACCACTTCACGAAGGGTCACAAAGGTGCCTGCCCGTTTGGACATCTTCACCTGCTCGCCACCACGCATAAGATTAACCATCTGAACCAACAGCACCTCAGGCTGACCCTCCAGCCCGGTGAGAGCTTTCACTGCCGACTGTACACGTGTGACATAGCCACCGTGATCGGCACCCCAGATATCGATCTGACGCTTGAATCCACGCTCAAACTTATCCATATGATAAGCGATATCTGCAGCAAAATAGGTGGGTGTGCCATCCTGTTTGGCCAATGGTCGATCGACATCATCACCAAAATTGGTGGTGCGGAACAACCACTGCTCCACCGGCTTGTAATCTTTCACCTCTTTGCCTTTCGGCGGCGGCAGAGTTCCCAGATAGATCAGATCATCCGCTTTTAACTGTTCAATCAATTCAAGCACTTTACCTGACTCGTGCAGCGTCTGCTCCGAGAAATAATGATCAAACTCGACACCCAGCACAGCAAGATCATTCCGGATCATGGCCATCATGCTATCAATCGCGAAACTCACCAGAATCGGCCATGCTTCCTTTTCATGATCCATGTTATCCAGATCTTCGAATGAATGTTTCTCCAGCAACTGTTTGGCAGCACTGATCAGATACTCGCCGGGGTATTCACCATCCGAGAGTTCAACATCCATACCAACCTGTTGCTGCGCCCGCTTCCAGAGAGAGCTGGCCAGCACACCGATCTGGGTTCCGGCATCATTAATGTAATACTCGCGGCAGACATCAAAACCCCGGGCAGACAGAATCCGACCCAATGAGTCACCCACAACAGCGCCACGGCCATGACCTACATGCATCGGGCCTGTCGGATTGGCGGAGACAAACTCCAGGTTTACCCGCTCGGCATCTTTCGCGATCTCAACACGACCATACGCTTCGCCCTGTAGGATAATTTTTTTAACTACCTCAGCCTCAGATGCATGTTTGAGTCGGATGTTGATAAATCCCGGTCCGGCAATATCCGTGCCTTCCACGGCATCCGGCCACTGAACTGAGGATAGAATTTTCTCTGCAACACTACGTGGAGATTGGTTCAGGCGTCCTGCCAATGGCATCGCCACATTGGCAGCATAATCACCATGTTCTTTCTGTTTGGGACGTGTCAGCTGAACCCGAACCTCGGCCTCAACACCACTATCCTGTAATAACTGATCCACTGCTAGCTGCAGTGCGGTTTCAAGCGACTGTTTCACCTGACCTCCGAACTATTTAATGGCGGCACACTACACTGCAAATGATGCTCTGAGAAACCTGGATTGTGCTGTTTAAACTCAATGCTGACAGCCCAAACAGTAAAATGTACTCCTGCCCGACTGAACTATTCGTCTGATTGGCTTCTTACAGACAAAGCATGGCTCACCTTCACGCCCGTAAACCCGGAACTGATGCGCAAAATAGCCCGGCTTGCCATCCGCTTTCACGAAATCACTGATCGTGCTTCCGCCTGCTGCAATCGCTTCATTCAGCACCTCCCGGATGACATCCCGAAGCTTTGTAAGCCGCTTTTGTGAAATTTTCCCTGCTGCTCGTGCCGGATGAATACCGCTCCTGAACAGCGATTCACTGGCATAGATATTTCCAACACCCACCACCAGATGAGAATCCATCAGCAATGATTTAATAGGTGCCTTTCGGGCGCTGCAGGCATCGATCAGATGATCTGCTGAAAACCCCTCTTCAAGTGGTTCAGGGCCAAGCTCTCTGAACCACTTGTGACTTCCAAGCGCCTCAGGATTCACTATTCCGGCATACCCGAATCTTCTAACATCCCGATAACATAGTGACTTCCCGCTCGCTAAATGAATGCGAACATGCTCATGTGTTGTAGCCGGTGAATGTTGGTCCAGTAGATGAAACTGCCCCGTCATGCCCAGATGCCAGACCAGAATCGGGCCATGATTAAAATGAAACAGCAGATATTTGGAACGGCGTGAAATATATGAAAAAGTTAATCCGGACAGACGCTCCGACATCGCATCGGGCAGTGGAAAGCGAAGGCTTTTTCGCATCAACTCAACCGAGGAGACCTTCTGATTCACCAGAAGCGGTGACAGTCCTCTACAAATAACTTCTACTTCGGGCAACTCAGGCATGCACAAACACTAACATCATATCCATACTCAATCTTGCGACATCCGAAAGTTACATCCATACTCGCACCAATGAGTGAGGAATTTACAGAAGAACTTCCCGATTTTGATGGTAGAACCTACCAGATACTGGCTGTTCTATTTCCAGATGAGCTGCATTTCTTTCGCTCGATTGCCACAACGGTTGAATTGGCCGCCGATGTTGCAGTGGTTGCAGAAGGGCAATTAAGCCCCTATCTCTATCTCGTTCAATCCGGTGTATTACGGGTTAACAAA
Organism: Mariprofundaceae bacterium; assembly: GCA_040326115.1. Lineage (GTDB taxonomy): Bacteria > Pseudomonadota > Zetaproteobacteria > Mariprofundales > Mariprofundaceae > WSZY01. The sequence goes on from JBEQLD010000004.1 coordinate 5,015, forward strand.
CGCCACGGCAATGAGATTTTTGAGGTAGGCTCAATCACTCCCGGTGACATCTTCAGTGAAGCATCCGTACTTTATAACTCCCCTGCAGGTGCAGAAGTAAGAACTGTTGAACCTACCGTTCTCTATCAGATTCCAGCTATACAGGTTCGTGAAATTCTCGATTCCAATGATCGTTTCATGCGTTCGATTTCACAGATTGCAGAACGCCGTTCAGCTGCCAGTGCACTGGCGGTTAATCCAATTTTCGCAACCCTGCCGCAGGCGGTACGGGAAGTTGCTCTCTATAATGGTCAGTTTATCTCTATTGAAACTGATGATGTGCTGATGACAGAAGGTGATTCAGACACTCGCTTTATGTATGTTGTACTCTCGGGTGAAGCTGAGATTTCCATGCAGCACCCGCGCGATGACAATAAGAAAATCGTTATCGCACGTGCCTCATCCGGTGATGAGGTAGGTGAAATTTCTGTTATCACCAACAAACCACACGCTGCAACCGTCGTAGCAACATCAACATTGCGACTGCTTATGTTGAATAACCACTCGATTCAGGCATGGCGGAAACGTTACTCTGATTTTGGTTATTCGCTCTATGCATGTGTACAACACAAGCTGCAACATAGCCTTGAGGCACTGCGTAATATTGTTGATGATGAAGAAGCCAGAGCACTGACTACAGGGACACTACCGCCGCTGGACAAGAAGAAAGACAAAACCTGACTGTTCAGTTCAGCTTCGAACCAGCCAGACAATCAACCAGCCAATCGCAATACAACTCAACCCGATCGCCCGCAGAATAGCCGGCGGCACATCAGGGAGCTTCTTTAGCATCTCGATCATCTGATGCGGAAAGAGCGCATACATCGCTCCCTCCAACACCAGTACCAGACCTAAAGCCACCCAGAGATCAATCATCTGATCTTCTCAGGCAGCTGTTTCAATCGATAGATTATTTGCCTGACTTTCCGAAATAACGGAAGAATTCCGATTCAGGAGAGATCACCAGACGAGTCCCTTCTGTAATTGATTGCTTATAAGCTTCCAGTGAACGGGTAAATGCGTAGAAGTTCGGATCACGGCTATGTGCACTAGCATAAGTCTTGGTTGCCTTGGCATCGGCATGACCACGAATGATCTGTGCATTCTTATATGCATCAGCCAGTACAAACTTCACATCCTTCTCAGCTTTCGCACGAATTTCACGCGCAGCCTCTTCACCCTCGGAGCGATACTCCTTGGCAATACGGTTACGCTCAGCCTTCATACGCTGGAAAACAGCTTCCGAGTTCTCCTGTGGAAGATCAGCACGTTTAATACGCACATCGACCACTTCAATGCCATAATCTTTCACGCCATCGTGAGCGCGTCGCTGAATCGTGCGCATCAACTCGACACGCAGGTTGGCATTATCTCCACCGGAAACGATCTCATGCAGCGTATGCTGACCCAGCACCTCTCGAACCTTACCACGCACCACATCCTGCATACGGGCTGCAACACCGGTCTGAGTACGGGCAACCTGATAAACTTTAAGCGGATCAGTAATACGCCAGCGGGTATAGTTATCCACCAGAATCGATTTTTTATCCTTGGTGATCACTTCATTGGGAAGCGCATCACTCTCAAGCAGACGACGATCAAAATACTCAACACTCTGCCAAGGGAGTTTGAAGTGCAGACCTGCAGTGGTGACAACATTTTTCGGATTACCAAACTGTAGAACCAACGCCTGCTCACGCTGATCAACAACGAAGGTAGACATACTGGCCACAATGGCAGCCACAACGAGTAAAATTCCAGCCATACTTAATTTGGGACTCATTACTTCACCTCCACTTTGCCGGCACGATCAAGCGGCAGATAAGGCAGAATCTGGCCTGCTATCGAACCATCAATAATCGTTTTATCAGTTTTTGCCATTACCTCTTGCATCGTATCGATGTAGAGACGTTTGCGCGTTACATCCGGAGCCTGCCTGTAAGCTTTAAGAAGCTGGTTGAAACGATCAGCTTCACCAATAGCACGTTCAACCACTTCCTTCTCATAACCCTCGGCATCAAGAATCATCTTCTTGGCCTCACCTCGGGCATTCGGGATAATATCATTGGCATAAGTCTGCGCCTCATTCTTGGCACGCTCCTTATCCTCACGTGCTGATGCTACATCCTTGAACTCTTTAATAACCCGCTCAGGTGGCTGCACATCCTGCAGTTTCACCGTTGCGATCGAAATACCGGCTTGATAGCTATCAAGAATCGACTGAATCAAGTCCTGAGTCTCCACTTCAACTTCCGCTTTCTTTGTGGTCAACACATCATCAATCATTGTACGGCCGATCACTTCACGAATCGCAGACTCGGCGGCACCACGCACGGTCTTCTCGGCATTATCAATATTGAAAAGATAATTCTCAACGCTCTTAATCTTGTACTGAACAATAAAAGAGATATCCACGATGTTCTCATCACGGGTAAGCATCAGTGATTCCTGTGGAATTTTACGAACCCTTCCATCACCGAAATCACGGAAACCGATTCCCAGACGTTGAACTCGAGTGACCGGAAGCTTTTCGACGGTTTCAATCGGATAGGGAAGATGCCAGTTCAGACCCGGACCTTTTGTATCCGTATGCTGACCAAAGCGGAGAACCACAGCCTCTTCATCTGCTGCCACAACATAGAGACCTGTTGCCAGCCAGAGTAGCAGTGCAATGACTGCGATGCCCCCCAGCAAACCTTTGCCAATATCCGGAGCATTGCCACCACTTCCGCCTTTACCGCCAAAGATGCCACCAAAACGCTCCTGAAGCCGCTTGATTACCTCTTCGATATCGGGAGGTGTCTGATTTCCACCACCACCACCACCACCGGGTGGGCGGTTTCCCCACGGGTTGTTTGACTGATTATCATTCCAGGGCATTAATGACCTCCAAATCGGTACCAGATTGCGTCTATATATAGCCAAGCACGCAAACAGTCGCGCAGTGTAGCAGCTATAACGCCCAATGCACCCCTGATATTTTTACTGGTATAGCCCTGTCCACTGCTAACTCAGAGTGTTAACCTGCCGCCATGCCTACTCTGTTTCGCTGGCTCTTTTACGGCTTCCTTGGACGCGCACTGGGCACCCTGGTCGCCATGCTTTCCATTTATATCATTATCGAAATATTTGATAAGGTCCGCTATCTCGGCCACGGCATGAACAGCGCTCTGCTCATTGAATACATATTACTGAAAATCCCTTTCATGATGAGTGAATTTATGCCGGTCATCCTGCTGGTTTCAGCCGCAGTTTATGTCACCGAAATTTCACATCATCAGGAGCTCGCCGCTCTACGTGCAGCGGGGCTTGGGGTCAACAAGCTGCTTACCCCTCTGATAAGCATTGGCATTCTGGCAGCGCTGCTCAACTTCGCTATTGGTGAATGGGTAACACCAACAACCAATCAACGGCTTGATGTTATTGAGCGGGTGAACGTCCATAACAGACCGGATACTCATCACGGCATTCAATGGCTGAAGGATGGTCATCGTTTTTATCGGCTTACCCCATTAACCAATGATCGCTTTGCCATGCTCCTGCTTGAAATCGATGAACGCGGGGCATGGAGCAAGCGTATGGATGCTGCACAGGCCCACTACAGAGACGGAAAATGGTTTCTTGATAACATCTATGTCAGCAGACCTTCCCTGACCGAAGGCATGGAGCTTGAACACGTAAAACAGTTCTCTTTTGCATCTGAAATCGGCCCGGATACCGCTGATCCTCCAAGCCCTAAACACATGCAATTTATGGAGTTGGCCCAATATGCACAAAATCTGGAACGGGCCGGGCTGACCTCCAGCGGATTTGTGCTGACACTTCACCAGAAGTTTGCCGCTCCGATTGCCTGTATTATTATGGTGCTGCTTGCCGTTGCACTGAGTATGAATATGGGGAGTCGGATTTCTGCGACATCCAAAGGGCTGATCGGAGCAATCATTTTAGGGCTGTTGTTCTATGTACTGGGCAATGCCACCAGTCTGCTAGCCAATGGTGGAAAATTACCGGCTGCCTATGCGGCCTGGCTGCCAAACCTGATGTTTGGCGGGCTCGCTGGATTCCTCATGCTGCACAGAGAGGGGAAATAAGTCCGGAATCCAGATCAATAAACAGACCTGAAATCGACTTAACGTTACTTCAACAGTTTTATAAATTCGCGATGTAGCGTTGAGTTTGCAGCCAGAATATCTCCCTTTTCAAGGTCAACTGTCCGCCCCTCAATATCCGTAACAATGCCGCCGGCTTCCTGAACAAGAAGAATGCCTGCTGCAATGTCCCACGATTTCAATCCTGCTTCCCAGTAGGCATCCAGACGCCCGGCAGCAACATAGGCAAGATCCAGTGCCGCTGATCCTCCCCTGCGATAGCCTTCACACTCACGCATACAGATATCCATACGACTCTGAAAGAGATCAATCTGATCGCGACAATAAGGAGGAAGACCGGATGCAAAGAGTGTCCGGTTCGGTGTTTTCTGGCTGCCAACACGAAGCCTGCGTCGATTCAGGAATGCTCCGTTACCATTCTGGGCTTCAAACGTTTCATTTTTCATGGGATCATGAACCACTGCCAACATCGGTTTTCCATTACGCCATGCTGAAATAGAGACTGCAAAATGGGGCAGGCCATGAATAAAGTTTGTTGTTCCATCAAGCGGATCTATATGCCACTGAATGGATGCCTTTGGATTTGAACTACCTGATTCTTCGGCAATAATGCCATGATCAGGGTAGTGCTGCTGAATATCACGAATAATGATCTCTTCAGCTTTACGATCAACATCCGTGACAAAATCACGATCTTGTTTTTCCCGAACATTAATATTGTCCCTATCATCAAAACTGCGGGCAATCATATCTCCCGCTCGACGGGCGGCCCGCACAGCTACATACAGCATTGGATCTCCAGTTGGTAACCTGACCCCGATAGGGGTTGGAGCCCGAACACTACAATGACAATCGGCTAAAATCACTAGATAGCTGTTGACCTGCCCTGATTTGGATCATATGAAACTCAAAAGAGCAGAAACCAGAGCATCAATTGAAATAATATCAGGGATATTATTTTTTTAAGTTTCACCATGTACAACAGTTATCATTAACAGCTATAGTTCAATGAGCAACAGTGATAGGAGATGACATCTGAAAAATCGTATTATCAATTATTTTGTTGATAGCCATAATAATATGGATCGCCTTATACCAGGTCAGCTTCAACAGACGTGGTCACGCATACTGTTTGGAACGGCAGGGCTTATCTATTTGTGGGCCCACGGCGATTTTCTAGCGCAATATGAAACACTCTTTCTCGCATCTGTTGTTATCTATTTCACATATAATGCCCTGACCTTGTATGCCATCAAACAGAGTCCTCTATCTGCATTCAGAATGCTTTTCGGACCACTTCTTGATGTATGGGTTGTCGGCCTCGCTATGTTGGTAGATGGCGGGCAGGCCAGCGGCCTCTTCCTGGTTTTCTTTATTATCATCTTTGGAAATGCCGTTCGATTTGGTAATGCCATGCTGCTCTACAGTCAGGCATTAAGCATTGTTGGTATTATCACTGTCAGTGTCATCACGCTGTTCGGACTGCATCTGGAGCTGGATGGAACGCTGCTGTTCATGCAGTGCCTTGCTCTGGTTGTCGTACCCGCTTATGTCCTGCAGATTAAAAAACAGGCCAACTTGGCCATACAGGCCAAGCAGGATGCAGAAAATGCAACCTTTGGCTTGCTTGACCATGGCCCGTTGCCTGCTTTTACATTTCACATGGATGATGAAGGCATTCCACGAATCCTTTACGCCAACCTTGCCATGCAAAATGTCTACAGGGACTCAACTATCAGCCTTATCGGAGAGCAGGTCGATATTCTTGCACTGATGGAAGACGGTGATGAAATCATCAGAGCCTGCCAACACATCTTTGCAGACAACAAAAACCCTGAGCCATACCGTTTTTATATCCGTGGCAGAGATGCCAGTGACCAGATTTTGCAACTGATGGGTCAAAGCATGCGTCTTCACTGGCATAGCAAATGGATTGGTGTCTGTTTCCTCCTGGATATCACCCAGGCCGAAGCGGCGCGAAACGAACTCGAACAATCCATTCACAATAGTTATATGAACACCCTGGTAGCCGGAATTGTTCACGATTTCCGTAATATTCTAACCAGCATCATCGGTACAGCCGAGGTGATGAGCTTCAGTAGTAAAGAGGAAGAAACCCAGAGCCAGCTTAAACTTATTATGGATGCAGGCGAACGTGGATCAGCCATGATTTCCCATCTTCTCAGCCTCAGTAAAGTGGAGCATGAGCACTCGGGAACTGCTCCCACAACAGGGGTAATACATCAATCGTTGGCCAGCATTGTTGGCCTGCTGCGCATTCAGTTGCCACCCCACACGCAGCTCCATCTGGATATCCAGAGCGAACTCCCTGCCGTTTCAATAAGCATCACCGAAATTGAGCAGATCGTAACCAATCTTATCAATAATTCAGCGCAGGCTATTCCCAAAACCGGTCATATATGGGTATCACTCTCCAGCAGTGATAAAAACATACTGCCAGAGGCTGACAAACCAGCCCTCGCCATCCATGTTCGCGATGATGGCAACGGGATTCCCAAGGATGATATTGCAGAGATAACCAAACCCTTCTGGACTTCAAGAAAAACGGAAGGCGGCACAGGTCTTGGCCTGGCAATGGTGCAACGCATTGTACGTGATAATCGTGGTATAATGGATATTCAATCAGAACCCGGCAAAGGCACAGATATCCATATCTATCTACCCATGAAAAGCGAAGAGATAGAGAAACCTAAACAGACAACACCTGCCGATCCGGCTCTTCATCAGGAGAGCGCCCCTGAAACTGAGCTCACGCCCAAGCCAGCCACCATTCTTCTGGTTGATGATAGCCCATCCGTGCTACTGGTTCATACAGCACAACTGGAGAGAATGGGTCATACGATTCTGACTGCAACTGACGGCCTTTTAGGGCTACAGGAATTTGAACTGCATGCCGATAGCATTGATATGATCATTACCGATTACAAGATGCCTAAAATGGATGGAATGGAATTCTCCATGGCCATTCGTGATAAGAGTGCAGACCTGCCCATTCTCATCATCACTGCCTATGGGGAGACAGCAAAACTGCAGAAGACCAAAGAGCTCGATATTCGTATCCTGAATAAGCCGGCCACGTTCAGAAAACTCTGCAATACGATTGCCATAATGCAGGATATAAAATAGCTTTGTAGAGAGATCAGCTCCCCTCTTTATGAATTACGCGTCTTCCTTTCCAATCAGCTCCGTTGCAGAAAAATCCTGATATATTGCATCCGTGAAATAGAGCCCGTGTGCCGGTGCAGTCGCCGCAGCCAGATTCCTGTCTTTGGCATGAAGAACTTCCAACATATTCTCTGCCTGCCATGCGCCTGTCCCCACCCGGACAATAGAACCCACAATATTTCGTACCATATGATATAAAAAAGCATCCGCATGAATATCTATAGATATCTCCCACTCCTGCTGCGAAACAGCAAGGTGTCTTACTTCACGAATCGCTGTCGATGCCTGACAGCCTGCTGCGCGAAAAGAGCTGAAATCATGTTGGCCAAGCAGACATTGCGATGCTCTGTTCATCGAATCCAGATCAAGTTTTCTGGGCATCCACCAATGCCGCCATTGATGAATCGCTGAAGGCGTTGAACGGTTCCATATCTGATAGCGATATCTTCTCTCACTGCAGTCAAACCGGGCATGGAAACCATCCTTTACCGCCCGAACTCCTACAACACACACGCCATCCGGAAGCAGCTGATTAATGCCCTGTGTATAGGCACGGATTGACCGCTGCCATCGCTCACTACTCACATCCGCATGTACCAGCAAGGCTTTTGCATGCACACCTGCATCTGTTCTGCCTGCCGCAACCGATGCCACCGGGTGACCTTCGATTCGCTCCAGAGCACACTCCAGAACTTCCTGTACTGAGATAGCATTCTTCTGGCGTTGCCAGCCGTGGAATGCCTTCCCATCAAACTCAACTGCCATTGCAATCCGTTGTAATACCACGGCTTAAAAGCCCCCTGACAGATAGAGATACCATAAAACCATGCCGCTTGTTAACGCAGCAGTCGTTGAAAGGGCAGATATGGTCCTTATTGATTGTTCCATCATGATATTTGAAACATGGTGATCCCAATGACTCCAAACTTCATCTGCATGAATTCTGCTTTGGAGCATCGCTTTGGAGGGAAGTGATGCCAGATGAGCTATCATTGCCCTGATACCTTTTTCATGTTCATTCCACTCCATATACTCATCATGAAGCATGGCTTTGACTCTGCTCCAGCCTGCCTCCATCAGCAGTGCATATGGAAGCAGTTTCACGCCAAAAACCGGTAGCCTGAGAACAGACTGGATCCACTCCCTTTTAGAGAGAAGGCGCGATAAAACAATCGCAGAAAAGAAGATTACAGCCAGGTGCAGAGCGAACCAGAAGCCTGATCGCAGACCTTCAATGCTCACCGGAATTGCCATGTTCGTAATAACCAGCTCCCCAGGTGTAAAAAGAGCATGCAGCAGCACAATCGGGATAACTATCCAGCATAATAATTTTACAGATTTTTTTAGTGTGGAATAGCCCTGTTCAAAATTGATAAGGATCAGTATGAACAATGCAAGTTGTATCATGGCAAGAGTAGCCACATTGTTCAGCGCAGCAGTTATCAGAAAACTGACTCCCGCAAAGATGCGGGAACCAATATGCATACCTGAAAAAAATTTATGATTTAAAACATCACTCACAGAAGCAAGTGTTCCTTCAAGTCACCAGTAATACAACCGCGACGTCGAATCCGTCTCTTTTAAACAGCTACCAGGACAAACAGTGACTATGAATCGCTCTTATCGCCCTTTTCCTTGTCGTCCGGTGAATCATCGTCATCAAGACTACCAAGCTCACTAAGCAGGCTGTCCAGCTCCATCGTTGCATCGAAGTCTTTATCATCACTCTTATCAATCAGCTCTTCCAGTGATGCGTTATCAGCACCGATATCAAGAGAACCGTCACCCAGTCCCTCTGCACTTATTGCATTTTCATCGGTATCAAATTCAGTGCCTTCATCAAGAGGCTCAAGACCGAATGATGCATCCGCATCATTTTCATCCACATCAAGATCAATGGTATCCGGTTTGTCCACAGCTTCGGACTCACCACTCTCTTTAATTTCATCGACACTTGTCTGAATCGTGCTACTGAAATCATCAAGATCATCACTATTGACCGGATCATCCAGGTCAACATCAAGATCATCCAGGTCAAACTCAACACTGGTCAAATTCTCTTCAGGCTCGTCAATCTCAGATTCGTCCACCTCAGACTTCTCTTCTTCCGCAACAACGTCTTCACTCAGATCATCGCTGTCAATTTCAATGGCAGGGCTCTCTTCAGTTGTCTCTTCAGTTGTCTCTTCAGTAGCAGGCTCATCTTCATCAAATGAGATTTCAGGCTCTCCGGCCCCGCTCTCCCCACCGGTATCCTCATCACCAGGTATCACAGTCTCTTTAGACCAGTCCATGACAATGGTTTTATCCAGATCAGCTGTCATCAACTCATCTTCCGGCTCTATTAGCTCTTCAGCATCCATACCACCTGACAGATCCAGGTCAGACAGGTCAAGGCCATCATCGTCCATTTTCTCTGCATCTTCATCAGGGATATCTATAGCTGCAGGCTCAACCTCTTCTCCTGTCTCTTTCAGGACAGGTTCGCTACTCTCTTCAGCCTCAGATTCTGATGATTCATCATCACTCTCCGGCAGTTCCAATCCGGACAGATCAAAATCTAATCCTTCTGAATCATCTGAATCATCCGAATCACTCACTACTGTCTCTACAGCATCGTCAGAAGATTCTTCGCCAGGCAGTTCAAGATCACCCATATCCAGTGTTTCCGGTTTTTCATCTTCAGCAGATGGAGCCTCTTCAGCGGTAGTAACTTCCTCTACTACATCGCCAAAATCGATATCTTCAATCCCGGAAAGCTCTGAGGCATCATCATCCAGGCCCTCTTCTACCTGCGGATCATTCGACACATCAAGTGCGCCCGGAGGAAGCGTATCTTCCAGGGAGGCTTCCTCCACAGAAGTTCCGCCTGTAGTCATACCTACAATGGATGAGTCAAATGTGCTTAGTGTGTCACCAGAGAGGACCATTCTTGCTGTTGCAATAGCTTCATCCGCACCTAATTCATCACCCTTTGACTTGCGGATCTGAACCAGTTTAACGTGCGCATCTTTGTTGTTATCTCTTAATTTCAATGCCAGCTGAACCTGTTTCTCAGCCTCATCTTCCATACCGTATCGCATGTAAACATCTGCTTCAGAGAGGTAATCCACATTTGGATCAGGTTCCTCGTCCATGTCCTCTTTAAAGGCTTCCATCTCGCCCGTCTCTTCATCGGTCAGGTCTGGAATGGAATCAGTGAATGCATCCTCAAATTCATCAGTATTCATCTGCTCGGTCGCGTCAGGAGTGAACTCCTCAACCGCCTCAACATCAATCTCTTCCGGAGCTTCGGGTTCCATAGGAACGTCAGCAAAACTGCCTGCTGCCATCGCTTCATCTACCTGCTGCGTTGAAGGGTGCGCGCGTTCCCGACGCATCAGGTATCCGACACCGCCGCCAAGCAACAGAATGACCAGTCCACCACCCAATAGCGTTAACCAGTCAATGTCAGCTCCTTCAATAGAACTCTGTTTTGCACTGTCGAGTTCCGACTGCAGGCGAGCGAGTTGCAACTCCAGTTTTTTAATTCTGGCATCAGCAGCCACCTGAGCATCTGCCGGACCGACAGCCGTCAACTTTGCCAGCTTCGCATCACTCTCGGCCAGTTTGGCCTGCAGCTCTTCATTATCTTTCTGTAATTTTGAAATCGAATCTGCCAGAGCTGAAGATTCAACACCGGCCTGACCATCTACAACACCTTGAACAGAACCGGTTCCGGAGACTGGAATGGATTCAACGCTGCTCTCTGATGAAGGTTCAGTTGTCTGATTTTCCTGACCTGAAACAGGTGCCGGTGCAACCCCGGAGGCACTCTTGCCAACATTGACTCGTTTGCTGTAACGGGTTCTCTGCGCTTCAGCCACTGCTGCATAACGCGGCTGTTTCACCAGATCTCTCCAGCGCTGGTTATGATCATTCATAATACTACGCGCCTGATCAGGACGAATCCGCTCAACCTCGTCTGCCATGGGAACGTCAAGATGAGTTCCGGCCTGAACCATATTGATATTATCCTGTGAAAATTTACTCCTGTTTTTCTCAAACAGGGCAACCATCACCTGATTTCTTGAATAGCGCTCATCAACTCGAAGCCTGTCTGCAACCGTAGAAATGGTATCACCGTAAACCATCGGGCCGTAGTGTGATGTGCGTGCCCAACCCTCAAATGACTTGAACGCAGGCGCTGAGCCATCTGCTGTTTTATCTTCCTCTGCCATCTCCAACCCTTTCACAGGGGAGACCGTTGCTACTACAGGCTCTTTTTTAATCTCTTCAACTGAAGCTGTCGGTAGTGGAGCTGCCTTTTTCAGAGGTTGGGATGCTCTTGGCAGATCCAGAAAAACTGGATATTTTTTATAGTGTGTAGCCCGGCCATAGCGAACTTTCAGAACCAAATTGAAGAATGGAGCATCCAAAACTGTGCGGGATGTCAGCTCTACCCGGCTGCCTCGGCTATCACTCTCCACATCAGCACGAATCACGTTCAGTGCCTGATCACGGTAGACCTCAAGAATTCTGTAATCGGCCGGGGCGGCCAACTCTACGAACACACTTGAAATCACTTCGCCTTCATCAAGAGTCAGCGGAACCTCTGCAAAGAAGGGCTCTCCCAGATGGCTGGCAACATCAATCTTGCCTAGCGAAACCGCGTTGGCATGTGTTGAAAACGCCATGATGGCGATGATAAGTCCATAAAAAGAAAGCATGGTTCGATGTTGCATGCCAACCCCCTTAATCGAGCAGCCGGCGGGTAAAGCCTTATGACTGTCGAATCAAAATTTCCGCTATTTGGACGGCATTTAGAGCCGCACCTTTACGTACATTATCAGCAACGACCCATAAGTGCAAGGAATTAGGGCAAGAATTGTCATTCCGAATTCGTCCAATCCAGACCGAATCAGTGCCTGCAGCGTCCGATGGCATGGGATAATCTTCACCATTTGGATCATCTACCACGCAAATCCCTTCGGCATCTGCCAGAATGTTACGGGCTCTATCCGCATCCATATGATCAACAAATGTCAGGTTAATCGCTTCCGAGTGAGCATAAAATACAGGTACGCGAACAGTCGTAGCAGTCACGGCAATATCGGCTTCCATGATTTTTCTGGTCTCATCGATCATCTTGCGCTCTTCCTTGGTATAGCCATCTTCAAGGAAAACATCGATCTGGGGAATCACGTTAAATGCAATTCTGGCAGGAAACACATCCACTTCCGCTTCCTTACCGGAAAGCAGTTTCAGGGTCTGCCCTGCAAGCTCATCTATCGCCTTTCCACCGGCGCCGCTCACGGCCTGATAAGTGGAAACCACCACCCGCTCAATCGGCACGGCATCATGTAACGGCTTCAGTGCCACCACCATCTGAATGGTTGAACAGTTCGGATTGGCAATAATTCTGTTCTCACGCGCCATCTCCAGCGCATGTGGATTCACTTCCGGAACTACCAACGCAACATCACTATCCATGCGCCAGGCACTGGAGTTATCCACCACATAACAGCCCGCCTCGGCAAAACGTGGTGCGTGCTCTCTGGATGTCTCTCCACCGGCAGAGAAAAGTGCAATGTCGGTACCCGCCGGATCAAACTTATCCAGATCCTGTACCACGTAATCCTTGCCTTTAAATTCAACCGTTGAGCCTGCACTGCGGCTTGATGCCACAGGAATCAATTCCGATACCGGAAAATCACGCTCGGCAAGAATCTCGAGCATGGTCTCACCCACTGCTCCGGTTGCACCGACTACAGCAACAACATAACCATCTTTTTTTGGCAAAAATGCTTCCATTACGCAAGCGCCTCCAAACGTTCACAAACCGCATCGCCCATGCCGGAGCATGAAACAAATGCTTCGCCATCAGCAGCCAGGTCTATGGTACGCACACCATCTTCCAATGTCTTCTCTACCGCCTGTTCAACCTTCTCGGCCAGGTCGGTGCGATCCAGAGAGAAGCGCAGCATCATCGCCACTGAAAGAATGGTTGCCAACGGATTGGCCTTATCTTCACCGGCAATATCAGGAGCTGAACCATGAATCGGCTCATACATACCATGTTTCTCACCCAGAGAAGCCGATGGCAGCATGCCAATTGAACCTGTCAGCATGGACGCCTCATCAGAAAGAATATCGCCAAACATATTGGTCGTTACAATCACATCAAACTGACCCGGATTACGGATCAGCTGCATCGCAGCGTTATCAACATACATGTGCGAAAGCTCTACATCGGAGTATTCACGCTTATGCAGGTCAGTCACAACTTCACGCCAGAATTCAGTCGCCTCAAGCACGTTGGCCTTATCGATACTGCATACACGATTACTGCGAATACGCGCTGCTTCAAATGCCTTACGGGCAATACGCTCAATCTCGGATGTTTTATAAGCCAGTGTGTTATAACCGCGTTTTTCACCATTTTTCAATGTTTCAATACCGCGTGGCTGTCCAAAATAGATGCCGGAAACCAGTTCGCGAACCACCAGAATATCCACGCCTTTGATCACTTCCGGTTTCAGTGTAGAAGCATCCAGCAGCTGATCATGCACCTTGGTCGGGCGGTAGTTGGCAAACAGGCCCAGCTCGGAACGAATGCGTAAAAGCCCGGCTTCAGGACGCAGCGGTTTATCCAATGGCTCCCACTTCGGGCCACCCACAGCGCCAAGTAGCACAGCATCACTTTCACGGGAAAGTTTCAATGTTGATTCCGGCAATGGATCACCTTCAGCATCATATCCGGCACCGCCGATATGTGCTTCTTCCCACTCCGCATTGAGATCAAAGCGACTGTTCAGCACATCCAGAACTTTCAGTGCCTCACGCACGATTTCCGAACCAATACCGTCACCCGGCAACACTGCAATTTTCAAAGCCATCACAAACTCCGTTTGTCTTTAATAATTAGATACGAAAACTGCTTCCATGCAGTTTTCTTTTACGCAAAGCAAAACGTGGTTTCGCTTTACTCACAAAATCAGTTTCTGATTTTGTTGGCCCTTCCATGGTCCAACCACAAGACAGGCCAGATCAAACTGGATCAATCAGTTACTTTTTGTCCATCGCGTTTTTTACTGCTGCGAGGAAATCATCCACATCTTTAAACTCGCGATAGACCGATGCGAAACGCACATAAGCAACACCATCAAGCTCCTGGAGCTGCTGCATCACAAATTCGCCGATCATCTCGGCAGGAACTTCGGATTCACCCAACTCCTGCACCAGACGCAATACATTGTTAACCGCCTGCTCAAGTTTATCGGCTGAGACAGGACGCTTCTCCAGCGCCTTCTGCAAACCACCGCGGATCTTCTCTACGTTAAAGGCCTGTCGTGCACCCTCTTTCTTTACCACCATCGGCAAGCGGAGTTCCGCACGCTCATAGGTTGAGTAACGTTTGCCACACACTTCGCACTCACGACGACGGCGAACCGCCGCCCCGTCTTCAACCACGCGTGAGTCAATCACGCGGGTATCATCGTTGGCGCAAAATGGACAGTGCATTAAGCAACACCCAACCCGCCCACAGATGGGCGGCAAATCAGGTTATATAACCCTGATTTGTGAGGCAGTGGGAAATGACATTTTTCCACTGCCGTTAAGCAAAGAAGCATGGATGCTTTTTTTGCGTATCTAATCAACATAGATCGGAAAGCGATCAGTCAATGCTTTCACTTCGTTGAAAACTTCAGCATGAACGGCTGTATCTTCAGGTGAAGCCAGTACTTTCAGAATCATCGCGCCAATCTCGCGCGCCTCATTCTCTTTCATACCACGCGCAGTCACGACCGACGTTCCAATTCGAATGCCTGAAGTCACAAACGGTGATTCAGGGTCAAATGGAATGGTGTTCTTATTGGTGGTAATACCGGCAGCTTCCAGCGCCTCTTCAGCCACTTTTCCGGTGATCCCCTGAGGACGCACATCAACACGGAACATGTGGCAATCCGTACCGCCGGAAACCACGCGCATACCGCCTGCTACCAATGTATCAGCCAGCGCACGGGCATTTAAAATAACCTGTTTCTGATCCGCATTGAACTGTTCACCGAGTGCTTCACCGAATGCCACTGCTTTTGCCGCAATCACATGCATCAGCGGGCCACCCTGAATACCAGGGAAGATGCGGGAATTCACCTTCTTCGCCAGATCATCATCATCGGTCAGGATCATGCCGCCACGCGGGCCGCGCAGTGTTTTATGCGTAGTTGTTGTAATCACATGGGCATGTCCAACTGGTGATGGATAAGCACCGGCTGCAATCAGGCCTGCATAGTGAGCCATGTCCACAAACAGGATCGCACCGACAGAGTCGGCAATCTCGCGCATGCGGGCAAAATCGATTTCACGTTCATAAGCCGATGCGCCACCGATAATCATCTTCGGCTTGTGTTCATCTGCCAAGGCCTGCATTTCATCGTAGTCAATCAACTCATCGGATTCACGGACGCCATAAGCCACTACATTATAAAGACGGCCGGAGAAATTGACCGGGGAACCATGAGTCAGGTGTCCGCCGTGGGAAAGATCCATACCCATAATGGTATCACCCGGCTGCAACACAGCCATATAGACTGCCATATTCGCCTGTGAACCTGAGTGAGGCTGCACATTGGCATGCTTCACACCGAATATCTCTTTCGCACGCTCCTGAGCCAGCGCTTCAACTTTATCTACATGCTCACAACCACCGTAATAGCGACGACCCGGGTAGCCCTCTGCATATTTATTGGTCATCACAGAACCCTGTGCCTGCATCACTGCCTTGGAGACAATATTCTCACTGGCAATCAATTCCAGTGTGTGTTGCTGGCGGCCCAGTTCATCTTTAATTGCATTAACAACAATCTCGTCGCTCAGGTCAGCCTGAAAGAAATCGGAACGGTCGGACATGATCTCTATCTCCCTCTGTAATTTTCTAGCCTATGTTTTTAAAACATAGTTTCTTCAAACAAAAAAAGGAGCCCATAATGGGCTCCTTTATAATCATCCGCAATCAAATTCTACGGTAACCTTTTGCCAAATGTTTGCCATGTGGCTTCCGTAAAAAAGAGCCGGTTTTAGTAACGACGCTCACGAATACGAGCAGCCTTACCACGCAACTCACGAAGATAGTAGAGCTTCGCACGACGAACACTGCCGCGACGAACCACTGTAATGCTATCGAGTAGTGGTGAATGCAGCGGGAACACACGCTCAACGCCAACACCATTAGAAATCTTACGCACTGTGAAGCTGCTTGAGATACCTTTGTTATGACGAGCGATTACAACGCCCTCATAAGCCTGAATACGCTCACGAGTCTCTACCTTGCCGCCTTTCAGGTCTTTATATTCAACAACACGGACGTTTACCTTCACTGTGTCACCTTCACGGAACACCGGGATATCGCCACGAATCTGATCTTTTGTTACATCATCCAAAGCACGCATTTAAACTGCCTCCAAATTTTCGGACCACAAAAAAACGTCACTGTTTTTTTGTTCCAACGGATATGAAAAACGCGGTTTTCATATCCTCACTTCATATCTTCACAAACCGGCTCTCACTCTTCAGCTGATCTGCTCCGATGCTAAGCTAACATCGTTCCTGCGTAAGCCTGTCCAGATAAATTGCCAGAGCAGCCCTTACAGAAAGGTGGCGAACCATACCGATCCCTTCTATCGGTGACAACCATCCATTTGGCTTCGGCATCACCTCATAATCAAGGCCCGATCCGGTACCAAACACAATCAGATGTTTTCCCTTTATTTCCGGAAGGTTACCAATATCTACAACCCCCTCATTCGGTGGGGTCGCAGAGGTGTACCAGAGCATATAATCCTCCTGCTCCAGCACTTCTTCAATCGATTTTGCCAGCTTTAGCGATTTGATCGACTCGGTACGACCCGGATTCCGTGCCTCACCACCGCCCTCCAGCCAGTATCCCGCGATATCCTTAATCAGTGTATGCATCCCCTCAGCCGGATGAACCATATAGACCGGCCCGACATCATACATCGCACATGTACGCACAAAATCATGGATATCAATCGAGGTAACCGCCGTGGTGGATCGCTCCCCTTTTCGATTCACAATCGGATAGTGAACCAGTGCAACTGCAAATGAGGTTTCGGAATTGATATCAGAATCGGCGTCAGACATGGCGGCAGATTACAATGTTGATGATGCAATGGATAGATTGATTCTGTTTTCCCGAACAGCAAAACCCTCCACTCTCTATAGTTGAAGCCAGCTACCTTCCTATACATAATCCCCACCGTTCCAAACAGAATCATCAACACTCACAGATTACGAGGTTCATCATGACACGCACTTTTGCCGCATCCAGCCAGGCCAGCAGAGCACACGAACTGGTCTCATCACTTCAGAATCGTTTTGTAGCCGGATTGGAAAAGCTGGCGAAGTCCCACAACGGCGAGCAGCGATTCGCTCCGGTAGAGTGGTTGCGTGACGAGGGTATCCATGGCGGTGGCATTCGTTTCGCCACACAGGATGGTGCACTTTACGGGCGCGGCTCGGTGAATGTTTCACAAGTTCACTACGATGACAGTCCAGAGAAAAAACTCGGCTCAGCCACCGCGATTTCAACCATCATTCATCCTGTGCATCCACTCGCCCCCTCGGTGCATATCCATATCAGCTGGACCGAGATGAAATCCGGACAGGGCTACTGGCGCATGATGGCGGATCTCAATCCATCCAACGAAAACAGCGCCCACAAAAGAGAGTTCCTCGCTGCCATGAAAGAGGCTGCACCGGATCAATTTGAAGAGGCCGAAGCGCAGGGTGACCGTTACTTCTACATCCCCGTGCTGGAACGACACCGAGGCGTGGCTCACTTCTATCTGGAGAACTATAACTCGGGCGATACGGAGTCTGATTACACTCTGGCGAAATCTGTCGGAGAGGCGGCCATTGATAGCTATCTGGATATCCTGACTCAGGCATTTGATCACCCGGCAAAAGCCAGCGATGAACAACGCGCAGCACAGCTTGCCTACCACACCCTCTACCTCTTTCAGGTACTCACCCTTGATCGCGGTACAACCACAGGTCTACTTGTCCACGATCAGAATGATGTCGGAATCATGGGTTCGCTGCCTGCCTATGTGGACAGAGAACTGCTCACTTCATGGGTAAGCCGTATGGAAAAGCCACAGGATCGACTGTTGCTGGAGTTGATTGATGCACTTCCGGACAACTCCTCATCTCTTGTTGATGAGAGTGTAAAGCAGAAGCTGGCTTCGGTTGTTCGCGATCACTACCGGAAACATCCCGAAGCGATTGCCATGCAGGCCTCTGGAGAGACAGTGCCATCCACGGTTCAGAACCACAGTTAATCAGATAACCCGACAAAACCGTGGTCTGACAGGCGCGAGTGCATAAACAGAGGCTGGATCACCTTTACGCCAAGGGCTAATTGAGCCACAATAAAGGCAGGATGAGCAAGCTTCCCGATGATCCGAAAACATGGCTGGTCGCCCACCGGGGTGATCAGGAAAATGGCATTGAAAATACGCTCGCAGCATTTGAGCTGGCCATAGAATCGGGCGCACTGTTTGCCGAGTGCGATATCCAGTTTACCCGCGACATGGTTCCCGTTGTCATCCATGACGATCTGCTGAAACGCCTCTGTGATCTGGCGCTGCATGTCTCACTGCTTGATCTGATCGACCTGAAAGAACTCTGCTACCCCTACTTCAAACTATCTACCCTATCCAAACTGCTGGCATGGTTGGATAGAAACCCGCAACTCACCCTCTTCATCGAAATCAAACCAGACATACGAGCACGGGTTGATGACGCTGAAATCGCCGCAGTTCTGGCCAAACAGATCCCCGAAGCACTGCTTCCCCGCATCGTCCTGATCAGTGAATCAGGTAAAATTCTTAATGCCTGCCATGCTCAACTCAGCTGCCGAATTGGCTGGGTCGCCGAGGGTGATGATCATCCTGACTCTGATCTCGATTATGTTTTCATGCACTGCTCTGAATCCGCCTCCATAAAACCATGGCACGACAAAGGCGCCAAAGTCGGGCTCTACACCATCAACAGTGCAACTGTTGCACATGAGATGCTTCAGCTCGGCGCAGACCTGATCGAAACAGACTACTACGCCAGAATGCTCAGCGAGCTAACAGCAGACCATGACTCAACAGAACAAACCTTTTGATACCGACATCCTGATTATCGGTGGTGGCATCTACGGTTGCGGCATTGCGCAAGCAGTCTCTGCCTGTGGGTATAAAACCACCCTTATCGAACAAAAAGAACTTGCCTCAGGCACCAGCAGCCAATCCACCAAACTGATTCATGGCGGGCTACGTTATCTTGAGCAGTTTAACCTGAAACTGGTCTATGAAGGTTTAAGTGAACGCGAACGGCTGCTGAAGCTCGCACCCGATCTTGTCACCCGTGAATGGTTTCATATCCCGATCTACAAAGGCAGCAAACGTCCACCGTGGATGATTGCCTGCGGGCTGCTGCTCTATTTCATACTCTCCGGCGGGCGATCCCGGTTCAGATGGCTTTCAAAAGATGCGTGGGAGGCAACACTGCCGGGGCTGAACCGTGAAAACCTTCGTGCCATCCTCGCCTATGAAGATGCCTCCACCGATGATGCGGCTCTGACCCGCGCAGTGGCCGCCTCAGCCCGATCCTTTGGCTGTGATATTCGTGAACATCGGGTAGTGGAACGTGCCATCTATCTTGGTGATCACTGGAGAGTCTGGCTCTCAACCGATGAGGAGATTACCGCAAAAGTCCTGGTCAATGCCGGAGGGCCGTGGGTGAACAAGGTCAGTGAAACCATCAGTCCTACGCCGCCAACCATGGGCATTCAGCTGATCCAGGGAACGCATCTGGTACTGAATCGACCCTGCCCCGGCTATGTTTACACTGAATCACTCGATGGAAGGGTGATGTTCTTCAGGCCGTGGAAAGGTAAAACGCTGGCCGGTACCACAGAGACAGCGTTCAGGGAGAACCCTTCAAAAGTTGCTCCGACTGAAAATGAAATCACGGACATCCTCGCTACCTATAATCACTACTTTCCTGACTCGCATTGTGATGAATCCGATATCGATCACACCTTCTGCGGGCTGCGGGTACTGCCAGAGCAGAAAGGTGCAGCCTTTGCTGCCAGCCGTGAGACGGTAATCCTCTCAGATGCTGAGAAACTTCCGGGCTATCTTGCGGTTTATGGCGGCAAGCTGACCACCTATCGAAAAGAGTCGGAGAAAGTGCTGAAGCTGATCATGAAGTTGATCCCTCCTCCACAGATTCGCAGCACAAAAGATATTCCCTTGGGTTAAGGATTGGACAGGTAAAAATTCGTACACATAATGATTGTTTTAATAATGGTAGTCATTATCATTAACTTCCATGGTTAAACTTACTCAGCACCGACAGGTCATTCTCGATCTGATCAACGAATCCAATCATCACTGGGAAGCCGAGGAGCTGGCACGGGCACTGAGCGAGCGTGATCACTCCATTGGCATTGCAACCGTCTACCGGGGTCTTGCAGCGCTGGAATCACAGGGCCTGATCAGCAGTTTTCAACTCTCCGATCGCAAACGTTATGAACGGGCCAGCAAAGAGCATCATGATCATCTGATCTGCACCGAGTGCGGAAAGATCGAAGAGTTCACTAACGATGATATCGAACAGCAGCAGGATCTGGTTGCCAAAGAGAATGGATTCACAATTACCGGCCATCAGCTGGTCATTTTTGGCCTCTGTAGAAATTGTAAATAACTCCCGCAATAGCATATTCATGCTATATTCATATTTTGAAATAGATTGTATAATAGATTGTTCGAAGTAATTTTTTGGAGGGCTAGCAAACCTTGCTTTAACTGAGACAGTTAATTTTTTTTCAATACACTCTCAATCAACTTTTTGGGCAATCACGCTAGACAAATGAATTGATGAATGATTATGAAGACAAATTCAGGGCCATATATAACTCTTCTCCTGACACCATCATGCTTCTTGATGAGCATGGGTTTCTGGATTGTAATCCTGCCACTTTAAAAATGTTTGTTTGCTCTTCAGTCGAAGAATTTCTTGGACGCCACCCCAGCGAATACTCCCCACCAGTTCAGTCAGACGGCAGAGACTCCCGAGAGGCCGCAGATGAAAAAATTGCAACCGCCTATCAGACAGGCTCAAACCTCTTTGAATGGATGCATCAGAGAGCCAATGGAGAGATATTTCCTGCTGAAGTTCAGCTTACTCTTTTAAAGTTGAAAGATGGGAACCTTCTTCAGGCTACAGTACGGGATATGACTAAACGAAAAAAACTGGAAGCTCAGCTCAATCAATCACAAAAGATGGAGGCGTTAGGAACGCTTGTAGGAGGAATTGCTCACGATTTTAATAATATGTTGGCAGGAATGACTGGCAATCTCTATCTGGCAAAGAAAAAAGCGCAGGATAATCCGGAGATACTGAAAAACCTGAACTCTATTGAAGAGCTTTCCTTTCGTGCTGCTGACATAATCAAGCAACTTCTCACCTTTGCCCGTAAGGATATAATCAGGATGGAGCGGATCTCATTAAACTCTTTTATCAATGATAAATCCATGCTTCTGCGCACAATGTTACCGGAAAATATCAATGTGAATCAGGGTATTTGCAGTGACATGTTGCTAATCAATGGCGACGACACTCAGCTTCAACAGGTACTGATGAATCTGGTTAATAATGCCCGTGATGCTCTTGATGGAATGGATGACCCATGCATCAGCATTGGGCTTAAAGCATTCCATGCAGATGATGCGTTTATTAAACGCTATACATATTTCAAAGCCGGACAGTATGCACATTTGACTATTGAAGATAATGGTTGCGGCATCCCCAAAGAGCATATCGAACACCTGTTTGAACCTTTCTTCACCACCAAAGAACCAGGCAAGGGAACCGGGCTTGGGCTGGCGATGGTGTTTGGGTCTGTCAAAGCTCATAAAGGCTTTATTCAAATGGAAAGCTTCGAAGGCAAAGGTTCAATCTGCCACATTTACATCCCATTACTGGAGACAAAAAATATTGATGATGCGCCACCGCAACAGAAAGTCGCCAGAGGCCGTGGTGAAACGATTCTACTTGTTGATGATGAATCTCACATCCTGGAGACGGGGGAAAAAGTGCTTGGATCACTGGGCTATCGGGTATTGATAGCAGCTGATGGGTTAGAAGCGGTCAACCTGTTCTCTGCGAATCAGGGAGAAATCTCACTTGTCATTATGGATATCGTCATGCCAAGACTTGGTGGTGTAAAGGCTGTTGAACGCATTAGAAAAATCCGTCCCGATATTAAAGTTATTTTTTCTACGGCGTATGACAAGGATGCGACACTTCCGGATAGAATACCTTTAAATGGAAGTACCATTCTTTCCAAGCCCTACAAGCTTGAGGATCTCAGTAAAATTATCAGGGATAATCTGGACTGATGGTTCATGAATGCCAGTTGGCAAATGACTGTTCAGCCCAAAGCGGACATTTAAACATGGTACATTTCCTACACGCATTCAGAACTGATTAAAGCAACAACCTCTTAAACCCGCGTTAGAACCCAAACATCTTCAATTATGATAATGGCTATCATTACCATTGACATATATATGATAACGATTATCATTCGCGTAATGAGCTGGTAGATGGAGATTAAGATGAAACGCATAAATGAAACAAACAGAGACGTAAAACCACT
Source organism: Mariprofundaceae bacterium (assembly GCA_040326115.1). Classification (GTDB taxonomy): domain Bacteria; phylum Pseudomonadota; class Zetaproteobacteria; order Mariprofundales; family Mariprofundaceae; genus WSZY01. The sequence goes on from JBEQLD010000004.1 coordinate 28,067, forward strand.
ACTGGTACTGGTTGCCACAATCTTTCTGTTGATGGTGATTAATTCGGCATATGCAGCCGAATATAAGGTGGTTATTAAAGATCACAGGTTTGTTCCTGACACCATCGAAATGAGTGCAGGAGAACGGCACCGTCTGATTGTTCAGAACAGTGATGCGACAGCGGAGGAGTTTGAGAGTTATGAACTGAACAGGGAGAAAATCATTGCCGGGCATTCAAAGGCCGTGATTTTTCTTCCAGCGCTCGAGCCTGGAAGCTACCCGTTCTTCGGCGAATTCAATGAAGATACGGCGCAGGGCCGTATTATTGTGAAGTAGGAGGGAGCCATGCTTACAACACTGATTATTCTGTTTCGTGAAGCGCTTGAGGCGATGCTGGTGATCGGCATCGCCATGGCGGCTTCCAAAGAGATTCACGCCAATCTGCGCTGGATCTATGGCGGTGTGGCTGGCGGTCTCATCATTGCAGGCATCGTTGCCCTCTTTGCAGATCTGATTGCCGCCTCCATGTCCGGCATGGGTCAGGAGTTTTTCAATGCAACGGTATTGATATCTGCCTCACTGCTGATGATCTGGACAGCCATCTGGATGCGCAAACATGGCAAAGAAGTATCCATGCGAATCCACCAGACATGTAGCGAAGTGACAGGTAGTGGCAAAGCCATGATCATGCTCTCCATCGTGGTCGGTCTGGCAGTTGCCAGAGAGGGCGCGGAAGTGGTTCTCTTTCTGCATGGCGTGGTGGCTACCGGCAATGGTGAAACGGCAGGCATTATCACAGGCGGCCTGATGGGACTGCTGCTGGGCATACTGGTTGCTGTAGCCATCTACAAAAGTCTTGTTCGTGTTCCCGTTAAGCACCTCTTCTCCGTGGTGACATTCCTGATTGTCCTGCTGGCGGCAGGCATGGCATCACAGGGCGTGGCTTATCTGGTGATGGTGGATGCACTGCCCGCACTGGGACAAACCATCTGGAACACATCGAGCATCATCTCCGATCACAGCATGCCCGGTCAGGTGCTGCACGCTCTGATGGGGTATGATGATCGGCCAAGCGGTATGCAGGCGCTCACCTTTATTGCTGTCCTGTCGATCACCTGGCTGGCTATCCGCGTGCAAAACAGACCTATGGCAAAACCAGCCGGTGTGGCTGCAGCAGCCATGATCTTCTGCGCGATGATCTCGCTCTCCCCTACTGATGCTGATGCCAAAAAGGTTTACTCACCCATTGTTGAAGCCGGAGAAGTGGAGTTGGAATACTCCCTTGATTATAGCTTTGACAGTGATCCGGCCATCGATGGCAGTGCCAGGCATCAGTTTGAGTTTGAGTATGGCGTGACTGATCGCTGGATGACTGCCATTTATGGTGATTTCAGAAAGAGGCCGGGGCAGAGCTTTGCTTATCAGGGTCTAAAGTGGGATAATATCTATCAGCTCTTTGAGCAGGGTGAACGCTGGCTTGATGCAGGGCTCTATGTTGAATATATCATCCCGGAAAGCTCTCTCAACAAGCCGGACGTTATTGAGTTTAAAATGCTGCTTGAGAAAGAGAGTGGCAAGATCGTCAACACCGCCAACCTGATCCTGAAAAAAGAGCTCGGCGCAAATGCGACAACAAATACGACCGCAGGCTATGCATGGCGGAGCAAATGGCGCTGGATGAGACAGCTTGAACCGGCCATTGAGATCTACGGCTCACTTGGTGAGGTCGGTGGCTTCAGCCCGGTGGCACAGCAGAGCCATCAGATTGGCCCTGTTCTGCATGGCAAGCTTGGCGGCGGTATCGGTTATGAGGTCGGCTACCTCTTCGGGCTGACATCAGGCAGTGATGATGGAGTACTTAAACTGATTGTTGGTTATGAGTTTTAGCCTGGCTGAAATGCAGATAGATAATCAGGCTGATAATGGCGGCAAAGAAGCACCAGACAGAGAAGAATGCTTCGGTATAAAACCAGTAGGCAACAAGGAAAAACAGTAGCGTAATCAAGCCGAACAGCCGGATTAATCGATGGCTGGAGAAGAATGCGACAATACAGGTTGCCGCAACATAGAGCACCATCATCGGCCACTCGTAAAAGAACGGTGACACGTAAATAATATGTCCATTCACTTCAGCCGTGAGTGACTGCGTGGTAATCAGCACCAGAAGATGAATCGCGACCACGAGACCTGTGAACCGGAATCCCCACATCACCTCTCTTCGCCACGGTGCTATATCACGCTCCATCATTGCAATCGCAAACGGTACATAGACCGGCCAGAGCACATGCGAAAACATCGTGAACATATAGGTCATCACCGTTTTCAGAAGCTCTGCATCACCATAAACCGAGAGCCAGAGCACCCCCTCGATGATCTGCTGAATTCCGAACATAAGCGGGATCGCTGCAAAGGGAATTTCACACCTGTTCTTCGCCCGCTTCAGCGTCACCGCACCGAGTGCGGTTAACGATCCTCCGACCACAAAACTGGCTGTTGCTGAAAAACACATACTGTCTGCTACCGTTTAATTAGAATTGGAGCAACCATTCTGACAGCAGATGAACTGCCTCTTCCCTGACTTCATATCTTACCTACTGGGCAAAACGGAGCCGTTTGGCACCTTTAAGCAGCGTCTGGAAATCAGTGCCTCCCACCCGGACAAGATCAACATGATCACCCGCTTCAAAGTAGATATCGGGCTCGTCACAAAGCCCTGTATCCAGAGCAACTTCAATCTTGAAAGCAGCCCCAACCGGAGGAATCGCACCCACATCGCAATCCGGAAAGAGCTGGGTAATTTCATCTTCCTCTACCAGATCAAGATTCCGTTCAAGCAGCTCGTTGAGTTCATCAACCTCAACATGCAGTGGAGAGGGAAGCACTGCCAACAGGTACCCAAACTCGTCACGAAGAAGCACGCCTTTGGCAAGCCGCCGGCCCGAAACATGGGCAGCTTCTGCGATTTTCTGGCTGGATATAGCGAAGTGGTGTTTCACTGTTTCATAGGCAATGCCTGACTGGTCGAGATAACGTTTGAGTGTATTGGAAATAGCCATAACGGTTCTCCCTGATCGAATGATGTAGTCCATCTAATCCTTTCAAGCCTGAATCTATTATAGCAGAAATTTGTACCTTCGATTTGAGTCAAATGCACTCATTTGCTGTTGCTGGCTTTGCTGACTGGCAGAGTTTCTTATGAAGAGGCACACTGTTGCGCAAACGTTTTGGACAAACAAAAACAGTGAGGCAAACAGGATATGAGAACATTGAACTTGATAGCGATACTGGCACTGATCCTGCTGACTTCATGTACCTGGGTTAAACCCACAGATTCCGGCCAGCATGTTCAACTGAGCAATGAGAGCCAAATCAGCCAATGCAAAAAAATTGGCAAGACCACGGTATCGGTACTGGATAAGGTGGGCTTTGTCTCCCGCTCGGAAGATCTGGTTGCCAAGGAGCTGAGTACTCTGGCCCGCAACAGCGGTGCAAGCATGGGGGGCGATACAGTGGTTCCTGTAGATGCTCCGTCTAATGGTGAACAGTCTTTTGATGTCTATCAATGCGGACGCTAAAAACATACCAGGAACATCTCTGATTCAGCGATTCAGCTCAATCATCAGCAGCAGAGTCGATTGCGGATTACTGCCCTGAAAGACTCGCGGCCAGTCACCATTGTTGTCCGAGATGGCGAAGAGAAGCTCTCTGCCATCTTTCCGGCAGGCACTGATACCTTCAAAATTATCCAGCAACTTTGATCTGACATCGAAAACGGTGCGCCCCTTCAGCGGTTTATCCGATCCCTTAAGCACCTCACCCGATCCATTCAGACTCTTTTCAGGAAGATGCACCAGCCTGACATGCGTACCGGAATCTCCGCCCAGAAACTGCCGTTCAAGAATGATCAGGCTACCGTCGGCCAGCGTGGTTGCCCCGCTCGGGTTCAGATCTGTTTCATACTCAAGCTGCTCTGTCTGCTCTCCGGATATCAGCCACGCCGCAGCATGTTTGGCCCGGCGGCTCTTTTCCCACAAAGCAAAAATCCGCCCATCAGCCAATACCGTCAACGCTTCCAGACCTCTGTTAATGCCTGCCAGATTCTCTCCCTGATAAGCCACAACCGGCCTGTTGGCAAACAGATCAGTCGATGGCTCGCTACCGGCATAGCGATAGATATCACCGCGATCATCAAAAGAGATCAGAAACCCCCGACCATCCCAGCCCATCGACTCAACCGCCCCGGGTACAATCTTTCCATCCAAATCTGTCAACTGACCTGAGCGGATAGAGGTCACTCCCTCAAGGTTCCCCGATTGATCAAAATTGATCTCTGCCTCAAACCAGCCCGAACGGGTCAGGTCACTGCGCCATGAGTGCTGGCTGTAATCCGAAAGGGTGATCAGTCGTTCACAGTTTGGTGATACCCAGAGCGCGGAGAAGCCACCACTGGTTCGGGTATCGCTGTGCACAACCTCAATAGCAGCATCGACGCCATCCGGCGCCTGCCATGCCCGGCTGGAAAAGAGAGGTTCGGCGTAAGCGCTTCCGGTCAGAAGCAGAGAAGGCAGCAGTAGAGAAGCCGATAGCAGCAGAGATGGAATCAGGGGTTTATTCAATTCAGCGGTCACCAAACAGGGCGGTCAGCAGCATGGCAAAGAATCCAAGCGTGAAAATACCTACAACAAAAACAGTTACTCCCCAGATCCACGACTGCATCAACAGCCCTACTCCGATGCAGGCGCCTGCAAACCAGGGCATAACCATCATTTCAAAGCAGCCAAAACCGGGGTTGCTTCCATAATTTTCAGGAAGTGTTACCCAGACAAATTTCAGGCACTGAAAAGCGAATCCAAGCACTGCAACTGTCAGCAGTATCAAGCCTACCTGTTCCAAGACTTCTCCAGAATCATTTCGGCACCTCTCTCGCCCCGCCTCTGCCGAGTATAGACCTATGCAATACGGGCACAACCTGAGTGGATTGACCCTGTGCCCCCTTCCCTGCTTTTATGAGCTATACTGGTTAGGCATGTAATGCAGTGTTAAATGCGAGGTGCCCGTCATGATAATCAGATCACAACTGGGATCAAAATCACCTGTTCTTTTTCTCTTCCTTCTGCTGCTCCCCCTCTCCACTCAGGCTCAGGATATTCAATGGGCCTCGGATATCAGCATGCGTCCCCAGGCACCGAAAGCCGGGGAAGAGGCTACGTTTCAACTAACTGTCAGAGCGGGGAAACAGGGTGCCAAAGCCTTCACCGTAATCGGCGGCATTGATGGCAAACGCATCTTCAGGAAAGAGGTCACGCAATTAAAAGCAAACCGCAGTCGTCACCTGAGATTCAAATGGAGGGCAACCCGCGGTACACACAAGGTATTTTTCCAGATCGTTTCAAAAGCTCGTTCACGCGCGCCTCTTCCGGCTCAGTTGAGCAAGGCCTTCTCTATCCGAAGTGCTCCTGTTCGCGCCGCTGCACCAACTCGTGCGACCGCGCCAGTTCGTGCTACCGCACCTGCCAGGAGCGCCCCTGCCCGGGTAGAGCGTCCGGACAGGAAAGCGATGCAGAGAGCTGAAGTGCCAATGCAATTCAGTACGAAGATGAAACCAATCAGCCCGGTTGGTTTTAAGCAGCCGGTTTGTGAAGGCACGCCACTGCCCGACATTGAGATGCTGCCCGACATCAGAATGAGAGGATCTTCAGTTCCCGATGGTGCCGATGGGCTTGAGGTTATTCTGCCATTTAGTATCTCTGTCATCGTCGTTAACAGAGGACAGTGCGATACGGGGAGGTTCTCGATCAAAGCCAATATGAGGATTCAGGCACCGGGTGTTGATAAAGTCGTACAACTCGGCTCCAAAGGCGCCCCGTCACTGAAGTCCTGCAGAACCAGCAACTGCGGAGATTCCACGCACGGTGTGCGTTTTGACTTCACCCCACAGTACAACCACGGCTACTATAACTTCACCGTTGAAGCCGATGCCAGCCACTCCATCAACGAATTCAATGAGGAAAATAATGTAACCGATCAGGAATTTAAAATTGATATGTATTAGTTCAGGTATCATTCAAATCAGGGCTTTTTTTCAGGGGAGTGTTTCGTAAGCAGGGGACACCATAAGAAGCATTTATATGCTATAAAAAAAGTATGAAGATCACATCCAAGCTAAGCGTCCGTGCACTCAAAAATGGTATTTTCATTGCCAGGCATACAACACCCGCGCGCCTGATCCGACACATTCAAAAAGCTGAAGGAGATGAGCCCTGCTTCCAGACCGAGGTCAGGGAGACCTGCCCGAAAGGACCGGATGAATGTGAATGGGCAGATGATTGCAAAAACAGACTTGTTGCCCTCTGGCGGCGGTAACCTTCAAAAGAGTATTGCATTATTTTATCTGAATTGTTGTTTCATATATGTTTTTAAAAGATTCAAGCAAAGTTAAAGGATCCTGAGCCCTATGATGGAACCCTCTGAAGAACTCAACTCAACTCAACTGATTTCCACTCATCATCCGAATCATCTGCTTCTGGCTTTGCAGTATAAACGATAATCGGAAAGGATTCCCCGCATTCAGTGCAGCGCACCTTCTTGCCCATTGCCCCTTCAAACTTCTGATTGGACGGATAACGTTTTTCGCAATGAATGCACTCAATATATTTCATCGTATCTCTCCTGCCATATCTATTTTTAGCAGGTTTTGACCCTCATAGGCAACCCACACCTAAAAAAGTGCGGCAGATCGACATCGAAATAATGTCAGGGGTGGGTGAAGCTTGAAGACAGGGACTACCGGACTGCTTATATTTTCATACCGGATCAGAGCTATCAAATATGCTTCGATGAAGCTTCACGCGCGATAGCTCAGATAATGCTTCCGGTTATCCGCCAGGGTTGTGGTCAATTGCTGCTCGATAATTTTCCCATCATCGTCAAAACGGGCCAGAGCAAGATTATTGATCCCGGAAATCACGATACTCCTGCCTAGCACCTGCTCCTCGGATACAACAAAACCACCTTTTTGCACCAACCGGTCGCGATCACTGAATGTCATAGGCATGCCTTTATTATGAAACGGGCTGCTGGTCATTTGAAATACCGGAATCTTATGGCCTGAGTGATGTTCAAACTCTCCCTCACGCATGAAGGAATAGTGCACATCGCCTGAAAGAACAGTGATCGAACCGGGCTGCTTTGATGTGGCGGCAATTGTCGTTTTCAGATCATCCAGCCCTACATTCCACGACTCCATATCCAGCGCAGCAACACTTCCCCCAATCACAAAAAGAAAGCCCTGAAGATCTTCAACCGCTTTTAATCCGAGCACCGGCGCTGCTGAGATCAGGCAGACATGTTTCCCGTCTGCGCTCACAGCTCTGTCCAGCTCGGCTTTTAACCAATCCAGTGCTGCCTGATTCATTAATTTCGCCTGTGAATTGGCACGCCTGCCCTGCTCACGGCAGGTGCGTGTATCGAGTGCCACAACAACCGGATCAGTCGGTGTCACATAAGCCCATCGATCCACCTTTTTCTGCCAGAGCAGTGCATCGTACTTATCGGCCTGATCGCTTTCGTATTGCCGACTATTCAGATGCGTTTGCAACACCTGGATAAAAGCATCGTCAAACTGGTCGGGATGATTACCCCAGCCCTGAAAAGCCCAATAAGCTGCCAGACTGTTTGAGAGCACCCGGCGGGCACGCGGGCTCCTGTTGACCGCACCCTCCCAAACAGGATTGATATTCCAGTCATCGGTCACTTCATGATCATCGAAAATCATATATACGGATATATTGGCCAGAAGACGGCGCACCTTGCCCACTGTTTTGCAAAAAGCTTCGGTCAACTTGCGCTCTTTATTGTAGTGATTCGCAGAGATGGTTGAACTCACCCGTGATTGCACTGCCTGCCAGTTCGGCAGACTGACTCTGGCTCCCGGTCCGCCCCACACGCTCAGATACATGGCGGCATACTCGCCAAAGCTCATCAGATGATTGCGCTTACTTGCGGAAGTAATGCCGGTCCAGTCGGCCCTGAGTTCATAACTTCGTCCATAGAGGCGCATTTTTGCAGCAGGCTTGTGATCATCAGCAGTTTTTAATCCATTTGTCCAAACTGGTGGCCGCCTGCGCGGCATCTCTTCATCCCAGCCGGTAATACGCCTCCCGAGTTTGGTCAGGTGTGCAAGCAGCGGCCCGGATACATCATCGGCATAAATCTGGTCACCGGTCATAAACAGTGTGGATGGGCGATCAGCGACCGGATTGTTAAAAGAATCGACCAGAAGATCATCGCCTACAGTGAGCTGGTCCGTTGTTCCCCATGCTTTTTTCACCGCGCCTGCATGCGGCTTGCGGCATGATCCGTGCAATACGTTTTTAAGTTTCTCCGGTATAATAAAACCGGGATAAGCCTCGCCCGGATAACGTATCTCCTGATCACCTTCCAGCAGGCTCTCCTGCCGACCATCAGCAAGCGTGCGATAGATGTCGTAATGAAGAATGGTGTCGGTATCGAACAGGCCGTCATTTTCAGGTTTGATGCAGACAAGGTGCACAACTAGCTTTTGCCCCAGCTGAACCTTTTTGGTTCCGCCATCAATACTGATAACCCTGTTATCACCGCGAACCCTGATGGCTCCGCCTAACTGTTCATCGCCCTCGGTGGCGATCCAGATATAAACTGCTTTGGTAGATGTGCGCCGAACAATCGGCCCGCAAAGAATTGTACTCATAAAAACCTCCCCCGGAGACTTTTTAAAGTATAGTCAAAAAACCTGAAGGCAGAAAGGTTCTGAACTTCAATCAAGAATCAATCGAGTAAGCCGCAATCCGGCTCAGATATGTATAAGGGAGCTGCGTCTCTTCATGCCACTGGTTGAACGTCTGCTGAATCGCCAGGTGATCGCGTTTGGATGCGGGGTTGGCACTGATCTTCAAGCCACCATTGCGCAGGCAGGCCACCACGTCTCCAGTCAGCACAAACGTATCTTTCCCCACATTGCGTAGAAAACGTTGGCCGCTGTTTCCACCGAGCCGTGATCCCCGCTTTTTAAGCAGAGCAAACAGACCCACCAGATCCGATTCAGGCCAGTCGGCAATAAATTGTCCGAAGCTGCCCTGCTCCAGTGCGATGTTCTCGATCAACTCGGCGTTTACCCTTACAGAAGCGATCTTCAGACGGTTGCGCACAATGCGTGTGTCCTCTCCGATCTCATTCCACTCATCCGGCACCAGCCCCAGAATGGAATTAACATCAAAGCCATGAAACACCTCTTCAAAACCCGGCCATTTATGATTGATCACCCGCCAGACAAACCCCGCCTGAAAGATGCAGCGGGTCATCTCCGCAAGAAACCGGCTCTCATCAAGTAGAGCAACAGCCTCGCGATCCGGCAGCTCGGGCAGCAACTTGTTCAGCTCATTGATCCCGCCCTTGCGATTGGCGGCACGATTATGAATCACTTCAAAAGATAACATCCAGTGACTCTGATCCCTTTCCGCCCGGTTGTTAACCGGTCATACTGTCCAGTGCCTCAGCAAACGCTTCATATCGGAATGGCTTGTTAAGGATGTGTAGTTTCTGTTCAGGGTAGCGTGCTTCCAAAGCATCGCTGTAACAGGTTACAAACAGCACATCATTCACCAGATGCGACTTTTCAAATATCAGAAATTCGAAGATTTCATTGCCTGACATCTTGGGCATCTTCAGATCCAGGGCTATAACGTCGTAGGGTTCCATACTCTTGCAAAGCTCAAAAATGCCCTGCACAGGATCATGGATGTTCTTGAGATTTACAGGGATTTTCTTCTCCCTGCCGAACCGGTCGAGATAGCTCTCTACAATCTGGTGTACATGATCATCATCATCGATAAGTAATATATCCATGCATACTCCCTTCCCCCCTGTTGCTTCCCTTCAAGCTTCAGATATTCCGCGAATATTAATCGCTGAACAGGCGCTAATATTAGACCATTTGGAAATTAAGGGAATAGCATAAATATGCTATATTTAAAAAGCAGAAATCATTTCTTTAAGAATTTCACGTTTTCGATCTCTTTGTGTTCTGGAAGCAAAATAAAGAAATTATCTTTTAAAACTAATTAAAGGGTAACGTCCTCTTTTCTCTTAATTCGCGTATGAATGAACATGGTTATACTCATGGCAATAAGTGCACCAAGGCTGGCTAACGCCATATCTCTATGTGCATCCCAAACATCTCCCTGTGTTCCTAAATATGCTATTCCCAGATCCCCGCCAAACAGTTCAGCAGCTCCCCACTCCAATAGTTCATAGGTCATTGATGCGGCCATAATGAGGTTCAATGGAAAGAAATACCCCCAGAAACCGGGCATATTAATAACTCTGCAATACAACTCTCTAACAGGGTAGGCCAGCAACAGGCCATATAAAAAATGAGCCAAGCGGTCGAAATGATTTCTACTCCAGCCCATCTGCTCATTGAGGCTAAAGTTAAAGGATGACATGAATAACGCATCATATGGCACATGACTGTATGTATAATGAGCCCCTATTTCATGCAGGCTCAGAAACAGAAACATCAGACTATAAGAGAGTTTGGATAACGGAAATTTCTTATATGACCATGCTATAAACAGCGCAAAAACCAATACCAGGACATTCTCAAGTGCCCAGTCCTCCCGGTTATACGGTGATATTGAAAGCACTACAAACTCTATAAAAAACAGGACAGAGAGTGTTATAAAAAAGTTTTTATGTGACATATTCAGTTAACCATTCGGCATTTCGATTTCAATTTCAATTTCAATTTCAATTTCAAACAGCGTCACGGAGAAGATGGCATGGCAACAGGTGCAGTTGATTTTTCAAGTATCATCCTCCTCTATAAGTCTCTCTCTTCCCTGATGTTTCATATGAAATTCAACGCTTCGTCGACGTAACTCCGGCAGTGAGTATGAAGCGCATCGCCTCTTTTATGCTCATATCCAGGGGACGTACGGCGCTGCGCGGCATCAGTACTGCATAGCCGCCAATCATGTAACTCATAGGCAGATAAACCAGGATGTTATCATCAACCCGGAAACCTTCCGGCAGGCGTTCCGGCACAGCCTGAGAGACGAATCCAACAACCTCCATACCGGTATCACCAAGCGATACCGCGACTACCTGCTCGAAATCCTTTTTTTTATCCGGAGAGAAATAGTCGAAAAAGTCGCGGATAGCCCGATATACCGATTTGATGAACGGCAGGTGATAGAGAATCTGCTCTCCCCATGCAAACAGTCGCTGCACCATGTATGCATGCATCAGCAGCCCCACCAGAAATACCACCAACACTCCGGCAATTGTACCCATGCCGGGCCAGTAGTGGATTCCCGGCAGCACCAGTTCAAGCATCTCCCTCATCGCAGACTCTGTCGTAATTACCAACCAGTAGAGGAAATAAAGTGTGAGCATGACCGGCAGGATGGTGATCAGGCCGGTAAGGAAGGTTTTGCTTATATATTTCAGCATCTGGGATCTCTCCATTAAAAGCGTCGGTAACAATTAAGCGCTACTGTTAATAGTTTAGTCCAATATCTTCTTTCAGCCAAAACACCCCATTCAGAGCCAAAAAGATTTCTGTCAGAATTTCACGTCTTTGATCTTTTGATGCTCTTAAGAGCAAAATTATGCAATTATCTTTTAAAGGGCTCTGACCCCTTTTACTGGAGCTTTTATTCAGAATTTGTACTTCATAGTAGCGGTAAGACCCCACACATCCAGGCCACTAAAATTGGTCCCCGGATTAGTGTTGGCATCATTGCTATAGACCATGGCATCTAAGCCCAGAAGCCATTGATCGCCAACCTTGTAATCTATTCCACCCCCATAGCTTAGGGAGGTCTTAGTGGTATGTCCTGTGCGACCTAGAATTTTAAAATAGATATTTGAGTGCATCGTTGTGCCACCGATCAGGCCGTAAACATTAAAGTTTTCATCAACAGGAAACTGGAGTTTGAACAGATAGGAAATAAACCAGTCGATGTCTATCTCAACAGGAGAGGGAGCGGTGGTGATAATGGGGTCGTTAAGAACCTGATTTGCCATGGCAACTACGGGCGGAGCATCAGCAGCCACTGGCGTATCAAACGCAGAATATCCACCGATATTCCCGAATCGAAGTTCAACTCCGTAATTTTCATGCAGGTCTGCACCCAGAATACCGTATCCGCCAGCAGTCTTACCTGACCCAAGTCCGGCATCAATGAGAAATCCGCCATAACCGCCACCAGCATATGGTTCAAAGTCAATCGCCTGGGCCGGCATAGAGGTGAAACTCAATACGATAGCAAACACAGCAATTAGAAATCTATAAAACTTCATCGCTTCCTCCGTTCTCATTAGTAAGAACTATAGTCTAATTAATTAGATCGCGGAGAGCATACGGATCAACCCAAAAAGATTTCTGTCAGAATTTCACGTTTTTGATCGTTTGATGCGCTTAAGAGCAAAATTTCAGAACAGTCTTAAAGGCCCCTTTTCTCCCGGTTGAAAATCAGTCGATCCTGTTCTTGATGATTAGGGAACTAAGCATACTGTTTTCGAATTCCCGGCGGGCTTCCTCGTCGGTCGGTTGTTTTTTCTCAACCTTCACTTCATGAATAACAATCGGGAATGGCTCTCCGCACTCTTTACAGCGCACACCCTTCTTGTTCCGTGCAGCCTCCTCGAACTTTCGGTTGGAGGGGTAGCGTTTTTGACAATGGTTGCACTCGATATATTTCATCACTCTTCCCTCTGAATCCTGAAACCTTGATCGGCAGGCCTCCACGCAAAAACAGCTGAATTAAGTATACTGTCTCCGGAATTCTCTAATCATCCTTCCCGCTCTCTGTGAGTTCATCTTCAATCCCGGCAAGCACCATCTCCTTCAACGTCTGCTGATGCATGGCCTGGCTAATCGCCTCATCTGCCCCCTGCACAATTCGATCCACCACCGGCTCCGCTGGTAATCTCCAGGGCATCACGCCACTTCCCTCATCACCTGCACGTACGGCATCAAGAATCTGTTTAACCTGCAAAGTCTCCATATCATGGGCCGGCACATAAGGAGCCGATGCTTCACTGGTATTAAGAATAAGCTGACGATCATGCAGTTTGCTCAATACCACTTCGGCCACATTCAGAGGCACGCCCAGCCAGCGCGCCAGATCATCAAGTTGCCAGCCTGTTTCGTTACGGTAGTAGTGGCGGCCGATATAGAACATCACCAGCAGAGAGAGCTTCTCTGTCACCTGAGCACTCAACGCCAGCTCACCACGACGGCTTCCCAGATGTTCGGGATGCTGGCAGTAGAATGCGATACTGGAACCGAGCAGCAATACCAGCCAGCTCACAAACAGCCAGATCATAAACATGATCAAAATAGCAAAGCCGGAGTAGACGGCTGTGTAGTTTGCAGAATTCACCACAAAGTTTCCGAACACCCAGCCCGAAGCCTGCCAGGCAATACCGGCAACGGTGCCTCCAATCAGTGCCGGCCCCATGCGCACCTTGGTATTGGGCATAAAGATATAAACAAAAGTAAATGCGACGATCACCAGTGCGTAGGGAACCAGACTGCCGATGGAGTCCACAACCAAGCCGAGCACCGGTATGCCGGAGAGTGTCTGAACAACAGTGGAACTCATCAGCGATGCCGTCATGCCAAGAGCGGAAAAAACCAGCAGCGGACCGACCAGAACCACGCTCAGGTATTCGCTGAAACGTTGCCCCATCGGCCTGGCCCGGGCGACATGCCATGTATAATTGAAGGATTTCTCAATCTTGTGGAGCAGTGATACAACGGTATAAATCAGCATACCGAGACCCAGAGATCCCAACACACCCACTTTGATATTTTCAACGAAACTGACAATCTGCCCGGTAATCTCTACACCCTTATCACCCAGAGCCGACATGGCGCTCAGCAGCACCGGCTCAAGCTGGTTATGAACACCAAAGCCTTTGAGCACGGAGAAGGTCAGTGCCAGAAGTGGAACCAGAGAGAGCAGTGTAGTGTAAACCAGACTCATCGCACGCAGGGTGAGTTGCCCATCGAGAAAATCACGGACCACGGCAAAGCTGACCTGCAGGATACGGGCAAGCAGCACCTTCCAGCCGGGGAACGATTCGATATCTTCCGGCCAGAGCATCTGCATAATGGCTGCTTTCCATTTCATCAGTTGATCGTAGATAACATCCACCTCGCTCCAGTTTTCAACGCTTGTACGGTAAAAGTAATTATAGCCTACTATCGGACAGAAGAGTGTAAACTTTGATTCCGTCACTAAAATTGATGAGAAAGCCCTAAAACGGCCTTTCTGAAAAAGTTTTTTGTAAGAATTTCACATTTTTGATCTTTTGATGCTCTTAAGAGCAAAATTTCAGAACACTCTTAAAGGCCCCTTTTCCCCCTCAAAAGCTAATTGAGTAAACTGTCCCCGGAATTGAATAATCCTTAAAGGCCTCTTTTCACCCTCAAAAACTAATTAAGTAAACTGCCCCTGGAATTCTTTTCCATTTAGCTATGTAACTTTTACTGCTGTTCCATAGGCAAATATTTCTATCACCTCTTTTTTTCCAACAAATCCATCAGTAAGGGCATTGCGATATTCAAATTGGCAATTGATCACAGCATTTCCGCCCATTTCAGAGCATTTTTGCTTCAGCTGCTTTTTTACACCTTCAAAGGCTATCCCTGGATTAATATCTTTAAATAAACTCCCTTTATGACTATCGAT